>CAVGEC010000132.1:0-2050 GCA_963628195.1 Bacteroidaceae bacterium | reverse complement strand
GACCCCAGCTACACCCTGTCCGTTCCCATGAAGCAGGTCATCTCCGGCGCATTTGACACGCTGAGCCACGCGATGGAGACCTATTTCGGCAAGCCGGATGAAAACAATCTGTCGGATGACATCAACGAAGCCGTCATGCGCAGCGTCATCCGCAACATCCGCGTTCTGCTGACCGACCCTGAAAATTACGACGCGAGAAGCGAGCTGGCGTGGGCGTCCGCCATGGCGGAAAACGGCGTACTGAAGATCGGCAAGGTCACGGATTTTCAGGGCCACCAGATCGAGCACCAACTTGGCGCGTACACCAACTGCAACCACGGCGCGGGTCTGGCGGTCATCCATCCCGTTCTGTACCGTCACATCTACAAGTCTGGCACGGCGCGGTTCGCCCGCTGGGCGCAGCACGTCTGGAGCATCGCACCCAAGGGCAGCGACGAGGAGACAGCCGCCGCCGGTATCGACGCGCTGGCCGCGTTCATTCAGGAGATCGGTCTGCCCACTACCTTTACCGAACTGGGCATCCCCGCCGACACCGACTTCCGCGCCATTGCCGATTCCACCAACGTCACCGCGGGCTGCTGCAAGAAGCTGACCCATGACGAGATTTATGAAATTTTGAAGGAGTGTAAATAATATGAGCATTTTATTCATCAACGGAAGTCCCAACAAGAACGGCAATACTGCCGCGCTGGCGGCGGAGCTGCTGAAAGGCAAAGACTATGAAACCCTCAATCTGACCGACTACACCATTGGCAGTTATGGTCAGAATCTCCCCGGCGACGGGCTGGATACCGTCATTGGTGCCATGAAACAGGCGGACACCATCGTCATCGGCTCCCCTCTGTACTGGCACAATATCTGCGGCAGTGTCCGCAATGTGTTGGATCGTTTCTACGGCAAGGTGGAAAGCGGCGAATTGTCCGGCCGCAAGCTGTATTTCGTGTTTCAGGGCGCGGCTCCTGAAAAATGGATGCTGGAGGCGGGCGAGTACACCATGAAGCGCTTCGCCACTCTCTACGGCATGACCTACGGCGGCATGGCGACAAACAAAACCGAAGTCGCTAAGCTGAACAAAAGCCTGTGAGATAATACACCGGAAATCAAAGGAAAACCGATATGAATATGAAAAAACTGACTGCTATACTTTTGATCCTTGTGATGGCGCTCAGCCTCGCCGCTTGCGGCAATACAGCCAACACCCCGGCGGACACGTCCAAGGATGACGCCCAGACGCCCGCTGTTTCCCCCGTTGAAAAGCCCGACGATGCCAATGCTCCTGATGACGCAGAGACCCCCGATGACGCGAATACCCCGGCGGATACCACGCCGGAGCAGCCCCAGACCGGCAAGACGCTGGTGGTCTATTACTCCGCCAGCGGCAACACCGCGCGGGTGGCCAAGGACATCGCTGCCGCCGCGGGCGCCGACCTCTTTGAGATCGTCCCCACGCAGGTATATACCAGCGACGATCTGAACTGGACGAATGCCAACAGCCGCGTCAGCCGTGAGCACGACGATGAATCCCTGCGGAACGTACCCCTGACCTCCACCATCGTGGCGGACTGGAGCAGCTACGACACCGTGTTCATTGGCTACCCCATCTGGTGGGGCATCGCCGCATGGCCTGTCAATAACTTCGTGACCGGCAACGACTTCACCGGCAAGACCGTGATCCCCTTTGCCACCTCGTCCTCCTCCGGCATGGGCCAGAGCGGCACCCTGCTGGCCAATATGGCGGGCACCGGCGACTGGCAGGAAGGCCACCGCTTCTCCTCCGGCGCTTCCACCTCTGATGTGGAGAGCTGGGTCAACGGTCTGGGCCTGTAACAGAAAGGAGCATCTATCATGGAATACGCAACTCTCAATAACGGCGTGAAAATGCCTATGGCCGGTATCGGCACCTTTCTTCTGACCCCGGACGAGGCAGAAGCCTCCTGCGTCAGCGCCTTGCAGAACGGCTATCGCCTGATCGACACCGCTAACGCCTATGTGAATGAAAAGGCCGTTGGCCGCGCCATGAAGAAGTCCGGCTTGCAGCGGGAGGAGATTT
>CAVGEC010000131.1:0-2080 GCA_963628195.1 Bacteroidaceae bacterium | reverse complement strand
GTTGTCCACCATGCAGATGATATTCGGCTTGCACTGCTTGCAGAAGGCGATCAGCTCGCCGATCTGGGCTACGGAGAAGCTGGGGCGGGTGGCGTAGCCCTTGGAGCGCTGTATGGTGATCAGCTTCGTTTTTTCGTTGATGGCGGCGCGGATAGCGTCGTAGTCAAAGGAGCCGTCCGGCAGCAGATCGGCCTGCCGGTAGGTGACGCCGTACTCTCTCAGCGAGCCCACGGAGGGCCGGATGCCGATGACCTCCTCCAGCGTGTCGTAGGGAGCGCCCACGGGGCTGAGAAGCTCATCGCCGGGCAGCAGGTTCGCGCCCAGCGCCAGTGCCAGAGCATGGGTGCCGCAGGTGATCTGCGGGCGCACCAGTGCGGCCTCGGCGCCGAAGCAGTCGGCATAGACGCGCTCCAGCGTGTCGCGGCCCTCGTCGTCGTAGCCATAGCCGGTGGACAGGTTGAAGTGGTTGGCGGCCACGCGGTTCTTCTGCATAGCGCCGATGACCTTCAGCTGGTTGGCCTCGGCGACAGCGTCAATGTCCGCAAAGCGGTCTTTCAGCTCCGTTAGGATATCATCACTGAACGCCAGCACCTGTTCGCTGACACCCAGCGCCTTATACTGTTCTCTCATATCGCACCTCAGTCGGGGAATTGCACGCCGTTCAGCCGCATGATCATCCGGATAGGGTAGTCGCGATCCAGATAGTTGCGGCAGAACCAGTCATAGGTGGCCGCCGGTGCGTGCACCAGCTCCGGGGCCTCGCAGCGGAATGTCTCAAAGGTCTTCTGGTCGCCGCTGAGCAGTGCGGCCACCACATCCAGCCGCTTTTCCTCCGCCAGACGCAGCAGCGCGGCGTCCATCACGGCGGCGCAGCCCTTTTCCTCGTCGCCGGCATAGTCCTGCCGGTGGGCCAGCCAGTACAGGAATTCCTCCGGATCCAGATCCAGCTTTGTGGTGATCTGGCTCAGCTTGAAAAACTCCGTGCGGTCCATGCGCTTGAGCACGTCAATAAGATACTGTACCAGGCCGTCGTCCATGGCGATGCAGTCCATGAACACCTCAAAGGCGTGCTTGCCGGCATCGGGATCCGGTTCGGCAGGTGTTTCGGGCGCTGGTTCCGGTTCGGCCTCCGGAGTGCCCTGGGCCGCGGCATTCTGCAGAAAGGCGCGGAAGCCGGCGTCGCCGTTGTCGCCCTCGAACAGATCGGCGGGCAGATCGGTGCCGTCCTGCGCGGCGCAGGCGCGGACAAAGTCTGCCGCGCCCAGAGAGGCCAGCTGTTCCGCGATCTGCCGGGTGCGTTCCTCCTCGTCTGCGGCGGTGATGGTCATACCCTCCGGCGCGGAGCGCTTGCCCTCCAGCAGCTCGGTCATGTATTGCAGATAGTAGTCAAAAAGGGTCATTGTTATCCCTCACTTTCAACAAAAGATTCTATCATACCGTGCTTGTCAATGCAAGGAATATCGGGTATGATAGGGAAAAACCGTGAAAGGAGCCGCCTATGGAAGCGTACTATGTCTATATCCTCCGCTGCCGGGGCGGCAGCCTGTATACCGGCATGACCAACGACGTGGCGCGGCGGATGAAGCTCCATTGCAGCGGCAGGGGGGCCAAATACACCCGTGCCCATCCGCCGGAGACGTTGGCGGCGCTGTGGCGCTGCCCGGACAAGACCACAGCCGCCCGGCTGGAATACGCCATCAAGGCCGGACTGACACACGGGGAGAAAGAGGCGTTGGTCATCGCGCCGGAACGGGTTGGGGAGCTGTTTCCCGCGCTTTCCGCCGAGGTGGCGGCGGAGGCACCCGCGGAACAGGAATTTCCATTTATTGCAAATCCAACGTAAATTCAGGTATTGCAAAGGGCGGAATTTGACTTTTTCACAAAATATACTGGACAAACCGAAAATTCTTGCTATAATGAAGCTATCCGCAGAGGTACCTCTGCATTTGCGTTTTAATTTTCATTAAAACGAGTGCGTCTGCGGAAATTTACTACCATAAGGGGAATGAGCAATGAAAAAAGTATTAGCGACCATTCTGGCCCTGGTCATGGCACTGAGCTTGTGCAGCGTCAGCTGGGC
>CAVGEC010000130.1:0-2108 GCA_963628195.1 Bacteroidaceae bacterium | reverse complement strand
GAACCGCCTCCCGGCGGCCCTTTGCGTTTACCATAATAAATATTATTGTCAACTTACTTGGCGTCCGGCAGGATACCCAGCAGCACCAGCGGCTCACTGCCGGTGTTGTCGATGCCGTGGGTGTGGCCCTCCGGGCAATAGTGCGTCATACCGGCGGTCAGCGGCACATCCGTGCCGTCATCGTGGCAGACACCGCTGCCGGACAGCACATGGATGATCTCGCAGTTGCCGGTGTGGGTGTGCAGGCCGATGGATGAACCCACAGGCAAAGTCAGCGTGAGGATCCGCCCCATGCCGTCAGAAACGGCGGTGCGGACGTGGGCCTCGCCGGTGCCGCCCTTGAAATGCGGCACCACAGTCGACTCAATGGCGTTAAAGTCCAAAGTCATAGCGTTTCCTCCTCAGTTGGCCTTGCGCATGCGCTCGGTGATGGCCTGCCCGGTGGGGGTAACGGCCAGACCGCCCAGCGCCGTCTCACGGAACTCCACGGGCATGCGGCGGCCCACTTCGCCCATGGCGTCGATAACCTCGTCCACGGGAATGCGGCTGGTGATGCCGGCCATGGCCATGTCGGCCACGCTGACGGCGTTCACCGCGCCGATAACGTTGCGCTTGACGCAGGGGACCTCCACCAGCCCCGCCACGGGATCGCAGATCAGTCCCATCAGATTTTTCAGCGCCATAGCCACCGCGTGGCCGATCTGCTCGCCGGTGCCGCCCCGCAGCGCCACCAGCGCACCCGCCGCCATGGCGGACGCCGTGCCGATCTCCGCCTGGCAGCCGCCGGACGCACCGGCGATGCACGCCCGGTAGGCGATGACCGCACCGATGCCGCTGGCCACATACAGGGCCTCCAGCAGCTGGTGCTGGCTCAGCTCCTCGTATTTGCACAGGGGCAGCAACACCGCCGGCAGCACGCCGCAGGCGCCCGCCGTGGGCGCCGCCACGATACGGCACATGCAGGCGTTGGACTCCGCCATGCTCAGCGCCTCGGCGATGACCTCGCTGATATAGCCGCCGGACATGGCCTCGCCCCGCAGACAGTACTGGCGCATCTTCATGCCGTCGCCGCCCACCAGGCCGCTGACGCTCTGGCGGCGGCCGGTGTAGCTGTCCGCCGCGTCGGCCATGGCCTGCCAGGTGATGAGCATTTTTGCCATGGACTGGTTGCGCGTCACCTGCCGCTCGTCCATATCTGTCTCCAGCACGATCTCCCAGAAGGGCTTGCCCTCCTGCTCCATGCGGTCAAATATTTCCTTCATCGAATCCAGAGCCATCGTCATCCTCCTCCTTATCGTAGTAGGTCATGGACAGCACGCCCGGCAGCTCCGACAGGAACGCCACCTGGCTGGGCTTGAGGTGCTGATCCACCTCGATGACCATCAGCGCGTCGCCGCCCCGCTTGTGGCGGTACAGGCTCATGTTGGCCACGTTGACGCGCAGCTGGCTGAGTATGCTGGTGATCGCGGCCACGGTGCCGCTGGCGTCCTGGTTGCGGATGACCAGCGTGTTGAAAATGCCGCTGAAATTCACGTCGATGCCGTCCAGCTTGTTGACCATGATGCGCCCGCCGCCGATGGACGAAGCCTGCATGTTCAGCGTCTTGCCGTCAGCGCTCCACGCCTCGATAACAGCGGTGTTGGGGTGGGCCTCGCGCAGCTTGATCTCGTCAATGGTGTATTCCAGCCCGGCCTTCGCCGCCTCGGCAAAGGCGTCCGGCAGCCGGGGATCGTCGGGCTTCATGCCCAGCAGGCCGCCCACCAGCGCCCGATCCGTGCCGTGTCCGGGGCCCGTCTCGGCAAAGGAACCGTACAGATGGATGGCAGCCTTGACCGGCGGCGCACCCAGCAGCGTCCGGGCCATGGCGCCGATCTTGGCGGCTCCGGCGGTGTGGGAGCTGGAGGGACCGATCATTACCGGGCCCAGTATTTCGAATATGTCCAGCATAGGTAAAACTCCTTTCAGAGTGTGTCGAGGGTATTGTACCACAGTTCCCTTCCGCACACAACCAAAAGAACCGCCGCAGGGCGGTTCTTTTTTGCTGTTGCTCACCCCAGAGAGGGTTGTATCAAAAGGAGGGGGCCGGAGCCCCCTCCTTTGTCGTTTCA
>CAVGEC010000129.1:0-2145 GCA_963628195.1 Bacteroidaceae bacterium | reverse complement strand
ACGACATCCACACGCCGGAGGGCGGCATGCACGAGACGGGCTTCAAGGCGGCCCTTACCCGTGTGCTGAACGCCTATGGCATGAAATACGGCATGATAAAAGAGGGCGACAAGGTCTCAGGCGAGGATGTCCGGGAGGGCATCACCGCTGTGATCTCCGTGAAGCTGACGGAGGCGCAGTTCGAGGGACAGACCAAGGCCAAGCTGGGCAACGCCCATATCCGCACGCTGGTGGACAGCATCGTCAGCGACCAGCTGGCGGTGTATCTGGAGGAGCACCCGGTGGTGGCCCGCACCATTCTGGACAAGGCCATGACCGCCAACCGTGCCCGCGAAGCAGCCCGAAAGGCCCGCGAGTCCATCCGGCGCAAGACGGTGCTGGGCGGCGCGGCCATGCCCGACAAGCTGCGGGACTGCAACGAGAACAATCCGGAACTGACGGAGCTGTATATCGTGGAGGGCGACTCCGCAGGCGGCTCCGCCACCCAGGGCCGCGACAGCCGCTTCCAGGCCATTCTTCCCCTGTGGGGAAAAATGCTGAACGTGGAGAAGGCGCGGGTGGACAAGGTATACGGCAACGATAAGCTGCAGCCGGTGATCATCGCTCTGGGCGCCGGCATCGGAGAGGATTTTGACGCGAACAAGCTGCGGTACCACAAGATCATCATTATGGCGGATGCCGATGTGGACGGCGCCCATATCCGTACCCTGCTGCTGACGTTCTTCTTCCGCTATATGCGGCCCCTGATCGAGCAGGGGTATGTCTACTCCGCGGTGCCGCCGCTGTTCAAGCTGAGCCGCGGCAAGACCACGCGCCTTGCCTTCAGCGAGGAGGAGCGGGACGCCATTTCTGCCGAGCTGCGGGGCGGCAACCCCAATGTGAAGGTGGACATCAGCCGCTTCAAGGGCCTGGGCGAGATGAACCCCCACGAGCTGTGGGAGACCACCATGGATCCGGAGAAGCGCACGCTGCGGCGTATCACGCTGGACGACGCCGTGAAGGCAGACGCCACGTTTACCGTTCTCATGGGCGAAAAGGTGGAGCCCCGCAAGGAGTTCATCGAGCAGCGCGCCAAGTACGCGGTGAATCTGGACTATTAAGGAGGTCGTGCGAGTATGAGCAAAAAGCCCCAATACGACCCGGAGGAAATACGTTTCCCCGACCAGCACATCGTGGAGAGTCCCCTTGTGCCGGAGATGGAGAACTCCTATATCGAATACGCCATGTCCGTCATCGTGGGACGTGCGCTGCCTGACGTGCGGGACGGTCTGAAGCCCGTGCACCGGCGTATCCTGTACGCTATGTACGAGGACAATCTCACCAGTGACAAGCCCTTCAAGAAGTCGGCCACCTGCGTGGGCGATGTGCTGGGCCGGTACCACCCCCATGGCGACGCCTCTGTGTACGACGCGCTGGTGCGCTTGGCGCAGGATTTTTCCATGCGCTACATGCTGGTGGATGGCCACGGCAATTTCGGCTCCGTAGATGGAGATCCCCCGGCCGCCTACCGATATACCGAAGCCCGGTTGAGCAGGATCTCCAACGAGATGCTCCGCGATATCGAAAAGGACACCGTGGACTGGGATCCCAACTTTGACGAGAGCCGGAAGGAGCCCCGTGTGCTGCCCTGCCGCTTCCCCAACCTGCTGGTGAACGGCTCCAGCGGCATTGCCGTGGGTATGGCTACCAACATCCCGCCCCACAACCTGCGGGAGGTCATCGGCGCATGCATCTGCGTGCTGGATAACCCGGACGCTACCCTCAGCGATCTGATGGAGCATGTGAAGGGCCCGGACTTTCCCACCAAGGGCATTATCATGGGCCGCAGCGGCATCCGCGCCGCCTACGCCACCGGCCGGGGCCGTCTCATGGTCCGGGCGCGGCATGAGTTCGAGGAGTTCGGCAGCGGCCGCACCCGCATCGTCATCACGGAACTGCCCTATCAAGTGAACAAGCGCATGCTCATCAAGGCCATCGCCGACCAGGTGGAGGACAAGCGCATCGAGGGCATCTCTGACATCCGGGACGAGTCCGACCGCAACGGCATGCGCATCGTCATTGAACTGAAGCGGGACGCCAACGCGCAGGTGGTGCTGAACCGCCTGTTTGCCCAGACGCAGCTGCAGACCACATTTGCCATCAATA
>CAVGEC010000128.1:0-2279 GCA_963628195.1 Bacteroidaceae bacterium | reverse complement strand
CCTCGGTGTACTTGCCGGAGCAGCACAGCTTCACCAGCTGGCCGGTGGGCAGGGAACCGGAGCGTTCGGGGGAGAAGGGGCCTTCGCCGTCCAGAGCGTTCTGGGTATCCACCACGCTGCCCTTCACATGTGCGCCGACAGAAACGCCGCCGCCCATGTGGCAGACGATGAGGTTCAGCTCCTCGTATTTCTTGCCCTGCTCCTTGGCAAAGCGCTTGGCCACGGCCTTCTGGTTCAGCGCGTGGAAAATGCTGACGCGCTGGAACAGGGGGTGGCCGGCGTAGCGGGCCACATCCGCCAGTTCGTCCACCACCACGGGATCCACGATGTAGGAGGGGATGCCCAGCTCATCGCCGATCTCGCGGGCGATGAGACCGCCCAGGTTGGAGGCATGCTGGCCCTGGACACCGATGGTGCAGTCGCGGACCAGATTGTCGTTGACGGTGTAGGTGCCGCCGCGGATGGGGCGCAGCAGACCGCCGCGGCCGGAAACGGCAGACAGGGTGCGGGCGTCGAAGCCCTGCTCACGCAGCGCCTTCATCACCAGATCGCGGCGCCAATCCTTCTGGGCGGGGATGGTATTGAACTGAGCGATGTCCTCCGCGCTGTGGCGCAGAGTCTTGTCAAAAAGCAGGGTCTCGTCCTCATACACGCCGATCTTGGTAGAGGTGGAGCCGGGATTGACCACAAGAATTCTGTAAGACACGATAGTGTTCCTCCTATTTGCTCTTTTGTTCCGCGGCACAGCGGGTAAAATCAACATCCTTTATTATACAGAATCCAAAGCCGTCTGTAAATGGCTTTTTGCGCAAAAATGCGCATTTTGCCGCCGTGTCTGATTGACAAAGCCCATAGTGTGGGCTAAAATGTGAAATGAGAACTTATGCCGTCCTTCCATTCGGGACGGGGAAAAGGAGAAATTCGCATGGAAAAGAAGACGTTTTATATCACCACGCCGATCTACTACCCCTCGGACAAGCTGCACATCGGGCACAGCTACTGCACCGTGGCCACCGATGCCATCGCCCGGTACAAGCGTCTGCAGGGCTTCGACGTGATGTTCCTCACCGGCACCGACGAACACGGCCAGAAGATCGAAACCAAGGCCAAGGAGGCCGGCATGACGCCCCAGGCCTTCGTGGACAACATCGTGGAGGGCGAGCGGGGCATTCTGGATCTGTGGAAGCTGATGAATATCTCCAACGACCGCTTCATCCGCACCACCGACGACTACCACTGCGCCGCCGTACAGAAGATCTTCAAAACCATGTATGAAAAGGGCGACATCTACAAGGGCAAGTATAAGGGCAAGTACTGCACTCCCTGTGAGAGCTTCTGGACCGAGAGCCAGCTGGTGGACGGCAAGTGCCCCGACTGCGGCCGCGAGGTCCACGACGCCGAGGAGGAGGCCTACTTCTTCCGCCTGAGCAAGTACGCGGACAAGGTGCAGCACCTGCTGGAGGACACCGACTTCCTGCAGCCCCGCACCCGCGTCAACGAGATGGTGAACAACTTCATCAAGCCCGGTCTGGAGGATCTGTGCGTCAGCCGCACCAGCTTCACCTGGGGCATTCCCGTGGACTTCGATCCCGGCCATGTGGTGTATGTGTGGGTGGACGCCCTGTTCAATTACTGCACCGCGCTGGGCTTCGACAACGACAAGTATAACGACTACGATAAGTACTGGCCCGCCGATTACCACATCGTGGGCAAGGAGATCGTGCGCTTCCACTCCATCATCTGGCCCGCCATGCTGATGAGCATGGGTATGCCCCTGCCCAAGCATGTGTACGGCCACGGCTGGCTGGTCATCGACGGCGGCAAGATGAGCAAGTCCAAGGGCAACGTGGTGGACCCCTACGCCCTGTCCGAGATGTTCGGCGTGGACGCGCTGCGATTCTTCCTGCTGCGGACATTCCCCTTCGGCTCGGACGGCAACTTCTCCAACGAACTGCTGATCTCCACCATCAACACCGACCTGGCCAACAAGCTGGGCAACCTGGTCAGCCGCACCACCGGCATGGCGGAGAAGTACTTCGGCGGCAAGCTTCCCGCCGACAGAGAGGACGCGCCGGAGGACCGCGAGCTGAAGAATATGGCCTGCGCGCTGCGTGACCGCTACCAGGCGGAGATGGACAAGCTGCAGCTGCAGAATGGTCTGGACGAGGTGTTCAAGGTCATCGACCGCGCCAACAAGTATATCGACGAGACGGCGCCCTGGGCGCTGGGCAAGGACGAGAGCAAGCGGGCGCGTCTGGCGGCGGTGCTGTATAACCTGC
>CAVGEC010000127.1:0-2338 GCA_963628195.1 Bacteroidaceae bacterium | reverse complement strand
GCCTCGATGATGTTGCCGTCCACCTCCCGGAGACTGCTTTCCACCAGGCGCGCCACAAAGGGGAACGCCGCCGCCACCAGCGGAACGATGGTGGCCGTGGTGCCCACCGCCGTGCCAATCAGCAGCCGGGACAGGGGAAACACCATGATCATCAGGATCAGGAACGGGATAGAACGCAGCAGGTTGATGATGATGTTGATGACCTGCATCAGCCAGCGGGGAAGGGGCAGCACGCCGTTTTTCTCGCCGGCCACCAGCAGTACGCCCAGCGGCAGGCCCAGCACCAGCGACAGCGCCGTGCTGACCACTGTGACGTAGAACGTCTCCCAGATGGCCACGGGCAGGGAGGGCAGCACAGACATCAGATCCTGTATGGACTGCGCGGAGAACAGATTACTGTACATGCTCGGCTACCTCCTCTACCTGCACGTTGGCCACATTGTGTATGAAGGCCACGGCTTTGTCAAACTGTGCGCTGGGGATGCCCAGCATCATGCTGCCGTACACCGTTTCGGACAGTTTCTGCGTGCTGGCGGAGATCACGTTGCAGAAAATGCCCTCCTCCGCCGCCAGCCGTGCGATGAGGGGGATGCTGGTGGTCTTGCTGTCCTTGAACACCAGCCGTACCAGCTTTTCATCCTGGGGATTGTACACCTGCGCGTCCGCGCCGCCGGGGAACACCAGCCGCCGCCCGGCCTCGGACTTGGGCGCGGCGAACACCGTGCCCACCATGCCGGACTCGGCCACGCAGCCGTCGTCCAGAATGGCCACATGGCTGCATACCTCTTTTACCACGCTCATCTGGTGCGTGATGATGACCACGGTGATGTTCAGCTGCTTGTTGATGTCCCGGATCAGTTCCAGGATCTGCCGGGTGGTCTTGGGATCCAGTGCGCTGGTGGCCTCGTCGCACAGCAGCACCTTGGGATCCGTGGCCAGTGCGCGGGCAATGGCCACGCGCTGCTGCTGCCCGCCGGACAGCTGCGCCGGATAGGCATCCGCCTTGTCCGGCAGCCCTACCAGCTCCAGCAGCTCATGGGCCCGCCTCTCCGCGTCGGCCTTCTTCACACCGGACAGCTCCATGGGGAAGCACACGTTCCGCAGGCAGGTGCGCTGCATCAGCAGATTAAAGTGCTGGAAGATCATGGTGATGTTCCGCCGGGCCGCCCGCAGCTGGGCGGGCGTCATGGTGTCCAGCCGCTGGCCGTCCACGATGATCTCGCCCTCGGTGGGCCGCTCCAGCAGGTTGATGCACCGCACCAGCGTGCTCTTGCCCGCGCCGGACATGCCGATGATGCCGTAGATGTCCCCGTCCTCGATGGTGAGGGATACATCCTTCAGCGCGTCCACCCCTCCGTTGGCCCCGGAGTCGTATTTTTTACTAACGTGTTTCAGTTCTATCACGGTGGTGTCCCTCATTTCTGTTTGATTCGCTCGATTTCCTTTCTGCGTCCCCCGCCCTGTGCCGGAGGTCCCGGAAAAGAAACCGCGCATCCTCCCGCCGCCCCGTTTCCGCGGTGTTCCCCGCCCCTTGCGGGGCGGGGAACACGGGGAGAGGAAGGTAGGAAGTTTTCTTGCTTTACTGGGCGGAGGTGCTCAGCGCGTCCAGAGTGGTCTGCTTGCCGCCGTACAGGCCCATGGGCTCGACGTGGATAGCGGCGATGGAAGCGATGTGGGTGCCGTTCTGGGCGTTGAAGTCCTCCAGATAGGGCAGGTGCTGGAAGTAGTTGGCATCCACGGTGCCGTCGTCCACCACGGTGTTGGGCACAACGTAGTCGTTGTAGCTCTGGATATCCAGGGTGATGTCCTTGGCGGCCAGGATCTCCTTGACGACCTCCAGGATCTCGGCATGGGGCGTGGGGGAGGCGGCCACGGTGATGGTCTCGCCCTTCAGAGCGTCGTAGTCCACGGAAGCGTCATAGCCGTCGGTGGGGTTCTCCACCACGGAGACCACGGAGCCGGCATACTTCTCAGCGATGAAGTCGGCCACCTGCTGGCTCTCCAGAGCGGCCTTCAGTGCCACCACCTGCGCGGACTCATTGCCCTCCTTCACCGCCAGAATGTTGGCGTAGGCGGAGGCGCTGCCCTCGATCAGCAGGGAGTCATTCACGGGGTTCAGGCCGGCGTTGATGGCGTAGTTGCTGTTGATGACGGCGTAGTCCACATCGGGCAGCAGGTTGGGCAGCTGGGCGGCCTCAGCCTCCACGATCTCCACGTTGTACGGATTCTCCACGATGTCGTTCTTGGTGGCGGTGATGCCCACGCCGTCCTTCAGCTTGATGATGCCGTTCTCCTGCAGCAGCAGCAGGGCGCGGGCCTCGTTGGTGGTGTCGTTGGG
>CAVGEC010000126.1:0-2626 GCA_963628195.1 Bacteroidaceae bacterium | reverse complement strand
AGATCTCGGTGATCTTGGCATCGCGCATCATGCGCTCCACGGGATACTCACGGGTATAGCCGTAACCACCGAACAGCTGGACAGCGCGGCGGGTCACGTCGGAAGCCATTTCCGCCGCAAAGAGTTTTGCCATAGAGGAATAGAAACCGCACTTGGGGTCGCCGGCGTCCTTGGCGCGGGCGGCGCGGTAGACCAGCAACTGGGCCGCGTCGGCCCTGGCCTTCATGTCGGCCAGCTGGAACTGGGTGTTCTGGAACTGGGAGATACGCTTACCGAACTGGACGCGCTCCTTGGTGTAGGCGACAGCCTCATCGATAGCACCCTCACCGATGCCCAGCGCCTGGGCGGCGACGCCCACGCGCCCGCCGTCCAGCGTGCCCATGGCAATCTTGAAACCTTTACCCTCCTGGCCCAGCAGGTTCTCCTTGGGTACGATGCAGTCCTCGAAGATCAGGTCGGAGGTAGCGCTGCCGCGGATGCCCATTTTCTTCTCGTGCTTGCCAATAGAGAAGCCGGGGAAATCCTTTTCTACGATAAAGGCAGAGATGCCGTGGTTGCCCTTGGACTTATCGGTCATGGCGAACACCACGAACGTCTCGGCCTCAGTGGCATTGGTAATGAAGCACTTCACGCCGTTGAGCACATAGTGGTCGCCCTCCAGCACGGCGGTGGTCTGCTGGCCGGAGGCATCAGTACCGGCGCCGGGCTCGGTCAGACCAAAAGCGCCCAGCTTACGGCCACTGAGCAGATCGGGCAGATACTTCATCTTCTGCTCCTCGGTGCCGTAGGCGTAAATAGGATAACAGCAAAGAGAGGTATGGGCGCAGATAATAACGGACGTGGTACCGCAGGTCTTGGCAATCTCCTCCACGCACATGGCGTAGGCCAGGTTGTCCGCACCGGCGCCGCCGTACTTCACGGGGAACGGGATGCCCAGCATGCCCAGCTTGGCCAGCTTAGGAATGGTCTCCTTGGGGAAACGCTCCTCCTCGTCCAACTCGGCGGCCAGGGGCTTGACCTCGTTCTGTGCAAATTCGCGATACATCTTACGGAGCATCTCATGCTCTTTCGACAGCGTAAAATCCATGTTTTGTTCTCCTTACTCTGCGCTCATGGGCAGGAAATTCGGAAGCAGGTTATCCACCCTTTTCCGTTTCGTGTGGTTATCCTAACAAAAAACGAAAAAGTACGCAATAGCATTTTCCGATATGCGGAAAGCTATATTGACAAAATTTTCACCCAATATTTGTGCAACGCGACAAAATATTACGGTTTTCCCGCAAATATTTATGGTTTCGACAGTATAATTTTGACATTTGCTAATATAATAGGTGATAGATTTCATATTTCCGCGCTCTGCACTTTCCGATTTTTCCATTTTGCTTTCCAAATTTATGGTTGCATTTTGAAAAGTCGTGTGATACACTCAAATCAATCCATGGAAAACGAAAGAAAGTGGGGTACCTCATGAACAACAATCTGTACATGTCCACTCTGTTGAAGGCCTTCGACATTTTGGACTGCTTCAACGATGATGGCCACGAGCTGGGCATCTCCGACATCTCCGCGCTGGTGGGTATGCCGGTCAGCTCTGTCCACCGCATCATCCAAAGCTTGGAATTTGAAGGACTGCTGGCGCAAAACCGCGAGACAAAAAAATACGCGCTGGGTTCCAAGTTCCTCAGCTACTCCAGTAAGTGCAGCGAGTACCAGGAATACCAGCGCATCGCCGCCAAATACGCAGACGAGCTGTGCCGCGTCACCGGCGAAAATGTGAATGTGGCCACCTGCTCTGGCGACCAAATCACCAATGTGTATACAGCGGAAACGCACTTTGTGCTGCGTCCCAACTTCCCGCTGCACAAACCCTTCCCCGCCCACTGCACCGGCGTAGGCCGCGTGTTCCTCAGTCACATGAGTGAGGCCGCACAGAAGTGGGTGTACGAAAACAACTCTGCCTCCATTTCCCAAAGCCAAGAGGAATTCCTCGCCATGCTGCGAAAAGCGAAAGAGGACGGGTACGCGCTGGATGACCAGGCCTTCAACGCCGGCCTGCGCTGCGTGGCCGCCCCCATCTACTGCAGCGGCGACAAGCTGCTGTTCGCGTTGTCTGTATCCGCGCCGCTGGCGCGGATGGATGATGCTGCCTACGCAAACGCCCGGCAGCTGGCTCTGGAATACGCCGGACGTATCTCGCAGGAGATACAAGACGCGGAGCTCCGTCGCTGAGCGAAACACACGCTGCCGCGCAACAAACAACAATTTAAAGGAGATAACACCATGAAGAACCGTCCCATGAAAAATCTCGTTCTTTCTGCCATGTTTCTGGCGGTAGGGCTGGTACTGCCCTTCTTCATCGGGCAGATCCCCGCTATTGGTAAGATGCTGCTGCCCATGCATATCCCCGTACTGCTATGTGGACTAATCTGCGGGTGGCAGTGGGGGCTGGGCGTGGGGTTCATCCTGCCCCTGCTGCGTTCCCTGCTGTTCGGTATGCCCGCCATGTACCCCACCGCCGCGGCCATGGCCTTTGAGCTGGCCGCCTACGGCGCTGTCATCGGCTTCCTGTACGCCCGCAGCAAATGGCAGTGCGTCAAGGCCCTGTATAAGTGTCTTATCCCCGCCA
>CAVGEC010000125.1:0-2641 GCA_963628195.1 Bacteroidaceae bacterium | reverse complement strand
GCACCCGCCAGAAGGGCATATCCGGCACGCAGGCGGACAGCACGTTCTTGATGACCGTGGTGCGCGTCACCAGATTAAAGGACTGGAACACCATGCCGATGCCCCGGCGGAACCGCCGCAGGCTCTTGCCGGACAGCGCACTCACATCCGTACCGTTCACCGTCAGTGTACCGGAGGTGATCTGGTGCATCCGGTTCACCGAGCGCAGCAGCGTGGACTTCCCCGCGCCGGAACGCCCGATGATGGCCACAAACTCCCCGTCCTGTATGGTCAGATCCACATCATCCAGGCCTACGGTGCCATTGGGATACACCTTGGACACATGGTCAAATACGATCTTAGCGACTCCTCTCTCGTTCAAAACGCCCAGTCCCTTTTTGTGTCCTACGTGTTCTCCCACGGAGGACACAAAAAAGAACCGGGACCACTCAAAATAGCCCACGGGGAGGGCTGCACAGTAACGGAAGGTAATCGCTGTGCAAGTCCTCCCCGTGTTTGGGAAAGTGCTTTAGTTAGCGGCAGTCAGCTCCTGGATGAGCTTCTGCGCAGCGCGCTCGTTGTCATAGTCAGAGGACTGCGCCACCTGATAGCCCTTGTGGCTGTAGATAGCGATGACTTCCTTACCGGCATCGGTGTTGCCGATGTTGATAAAGGCCTGCTGCAGCGCGGCGATCAGATCCGCATCCATGATCTCGGAGTTCTTGCTGACGGAGATGGTGTCGTTGTAAATGGGCGCGGTGACGCCGATCACACCGGTCTCCTCCCAGATGCTGCCCTCGCGGCCGAACTCGGTGTTCCAGCGCTCGGCATAGTCGCGGCGGGCATCAGCATAGGTCACCAGCACGTCCACCTGGCCGGAAGCCAGACGGGCAAAGGCGCTGGCGTAGGAGTCGGACTGTACGGCGCTCTTCAGATCAGAGATGCCCTTCTCATAGTGATCCTGCAGCCACAGAGCGGGATAGATGTAGCCGGCGGGAGAAGAAGTGCCCATGATACTCCAGTTGGCGCTGTCCAGATCCTCCCAGGTCAGCTCTTCACCGTCATTGACCTTCTTCACCAGCTCCTGGCCCTTGTCGGAGGGACCGGCAATGATCAGCGCACGATAGGAAACAGCCTGCTTGTCGGAAGCCTCGGTGGGCTGACCGTCGTTCCAGTCCTTGGCGTTGTCGGAATCCTTGCTCAGACCGTCACGGGTAGCGGTCAGAATGACCTCTGCGCCGTCATCATACAGCACATAGGTGCCGCCGGGGATCAGGCCCACATCGATGGTGCCGGCTTCCAGGCCCTCGCCCACGGCCTCGTAGGTGGTGCCAACGGTGATCTCCACGTCGCCCACTTCATAGCCCTGGTTGGCCAGCTCGTCCTTCAGCATCTGCTTCAGAGGCTCGGTCACAGTGATGATCTCTTCCGGCTCACGAGAGGGCACGAAAGCGACCTTCAGCGTCTCGATCTTCTTGGCGCCGTCGGCGGCGTTGTCGTCGGTGTTGGTCTTGCTGCCGCAAGCCGCCAGGCTCAGCGTCATGACCAGCGCCAACAACAGAGCAAAAAACTTTTTCATTCTTTTTTCCTCCATGTTGTCATTGTTCCTGCGCCCGGATGACTGCTCCGGGCCGTATACCGTACGGAAACGCAAAAGGCGTACCATACCGCTTCTCAGTATAGCACACCTTATACGGGAAAAATTTTCTGTTTTGGTAAAAAAAGTAATATCTACGCCTGTCTCCCGCCGAAGTACAGCGCCACCAATTCCTCGAATGCCAATACCACATGTCCGAAAAACGTGTTGGGCAGGCTTCCCGCCAGCGTCTGCTTTGAGCCGTCCACCACGAATACGATGTCCGACAGCTGTGCCAGCGCAGAGTCGCCGCGCCGGGTGAACGTGACGATCCTGTGCCCGTTCTGCTTGGCATGGCGCACATCGTTCAGTACCGGTTCCGTCTCACCGCTTTGGCTGACGGCAAACATTACCGGCACCTCTTCTCTGTCCTTCAGATGGTGCGCGTCACGGAACAGCATGTAGTCATAGAAATGCACATTATTAAATACCATAAATCCGCAGATGGACAGCCGCTGGGCGATGTAGGAACCCACAATGTTGGAGAATCCTTCACCGGTGGTGAACATTTTCGACTGCCGGGACTCATCCATCAGCCGGCAAAACCGCTCTGCCAGCTCGTCAGAGTAGTTGTCCACCAGGCTTTTCAGATTTTCCGCGTATTCCCCGCCGTCACGCCGCTCCAGCTGCCGGCTGAGATAGTAATACAGTTCGCTGTACCCGTCAAACCCCAGACGTTTGCACATCTTCACAATGGTCGCGGTGGACAGGAAGTTCTCGTTGGCGATCTGCTGTATACCTGCGCGCTTCTCTCCCCTCTCAATGTGGGCGGTAATGCTGGTGATGACCTTCTTCTCATCCTCAGACAGCAGATTGGTCAGCAGGAAATAGTTGTCGCCCATATAGGCCCCTCCCTTCCGCGTTTCTTTTTATTGATTATAGCAAAATCCGCCCGTAAGCGCAAGTATACGTAACTGTCAAAGCTGAGGGCGGGTAGACACACATGAGACAATAGTGGCGGGAAGTTTCGAAACTTCCCACCACTATAACATTTAGGAGTGTGCCGCAAATGACAAGCAATGAGTT
>CAVGEC010000124.1:0-2644 GCA_963628195.1 Bacteroidaceae bacterium | reverse complement strand
ATCCAGATCAACGACACCCACCCCACGCTGGTGATCCCGGAGCTGATGCGTATTCTGATCGACGACGCCGGCATGGGCTGGGACGAGGCGTGGAACATCACCACCCACTGCGTGGCCTACACCAACCATACGGTGCTGGCCGAGGCGCTGGAGGTCTGGCCGCAGCAGCTGTTCGAGACCCTGCTGCCCCGCGTGTGGCAGATACTGCAGGAGATCTCCCGCCGCTGGCAGCAGCAGGTGGAGGAGTTCTATCACGATCCGGCCAAAACCGCCAAGCTGGCCATCATCTGGGACGGCGGCGTGCGCATGGCCAATCTGTGCATCGCGGGCAGCATGGCGGTCAACGGCGTCAGCGCCCTGCACTCGGAGATACTGCGGAAGGATCTGTTCAGGGATGCCTGCCGGATGGAGCCGGACAAGTTCAAGAATGTGACCAACGGCATCGACCACCGCCGCTGGGTGCCCCAGATCAATCCGGGGCTGGACAGTCTGATCCGCGACTTGACCGGCGAGGGGTATCTGACGCATCCGCAGGAGCTGAAAAAGCTGGAGCAGTACGCCGGGGACAAGGCGGTGCTGCAGCGGCTGGAGGACATCAAGAAGCAGAACAAGCTGGCCTTCGCCGTCTTCGCCAGGAAGCACCAGGGCGTGGTGCTGAACACCGACGCCATCTTCGACGTGCAGGTGAAGCGGCTGCACGAGTATAAGCGGCAGCTGCTGAACGCGCTGCAGATCATCTATCTCTACCAGCGGCTGCAGGACGATCCGGATCTGGACATCCCGCCCCAGACGTTCCTGTTCGGGGCCAAGGCCGCGCCGGGCTACGCCGTGGCCAAGCGCATCATCCACCTCATCAATTCCCTGGCCGACCAGGTCAACAGCGATCCGCTGTGCAAAGACAGATTGCAGGTGGTGTTCCTGGAGAACTACCGCGTATCCTTGGCGGAGGTGCTGATGCCCGCCAGCGAGGTCAGCCAGCAGATCTCCACCGCCGGCAAGGAGGCCAGCGGCACCGGCAACATGAAATTCATGATGAACGGCGCGCTGACCGTGGGCACGCTGGACGGTGCCAACGTGGAGATGCACCAGCTGCTGGGGGACGAGAATATGTTCCTGTTCGGCCTGCACGCCGATGAGGTGGAGCATCTGCGCCGCACCTACGATCCCAGTCTGCTGTACCAGCGTGATCCGGTGCTGCGCCGGGTGCTGGATCAGCTGAAGCTGGGCTTCCGGGACGGCGTGACCTATGAGGATCTGTTCCAGCGTCTGGTCACCGGCGCGGACGGGCAGGCGGATCAGTATATGGTG
Organism: Bacteroidaceae bacterium; assembly: GCA_963628195.1. GTDB lineage: Bacteria > Bacillota > Clostridia > Oscillospirales > Oscillospiraceae > Vescimonas. Next base: position 1,336 of record CAVGEC010000124.1, on the reverse strand, counting down.
CTGGCGGACTTTGCCGCCTACTGCGAGGCCGAGTCCCGCATGCGCCGCACCTATGCCGACCGGGAGACGTGGAACCGCATGAGCCTCATCAATATCGCCCGCAGCGGTGTGTTTGCCGCCGACCGGGCCATCGCCCAGTATGCCGATACCATCTGGCATGTCCCCTACAAGAAGTAAATCTGGAAAAAGGAACGCCCCGCCGGGGCGTTCCTTTTTTCGTTGGTGGCAGGCGCTTCCCTCCGCCGCCGAACAGGTGCGCGGAGGTCCGCGGCTTTGCCCCGTTGCAAGGCGTTGACAGATATGGTATAATTTTTAGTTGGAACAATATGTGAAAACGAGGAAATGACTATGGAAGTGACACAGGGCGCACCGTTTGAGAGCTTCGGCCTGTCAGAGGCCACTATGCGCGCCATACGAAATAAGCATTATACCGTCAGCACCCCCGTGCAGGCCGGATGTATCCCGCCCATGCTGGCGGGGAAGGACGTGATCGCCAAGGCCCCTACCGGCACCGGCAAGACTATGGCCTTCGGCATCCCCATCATCGAGCGCATCGACCGGGAGAGCGAGGAGGTGCAGGCCGTCATCCTGGCCCCCACCCGCGAACTGGCCATGCAGATCACCGACGAGATGCGCGACATCGCCGTGTGCCACGAGGGCGTGCGGCTGGTGTGCCTGTACGGGGGGCAGCCCATCGGCAAGCAGATCGACGCGCTGAAGCGGAGGCCCCAGATCGTGGTGGCCACGCCGGGACGGCTCAGCGACCACATGAAGCGCCGGACGGTGAGCCTGAAAAGCGTACAGACCGTGGTGCTGGACGAGGCGGACCGGATGCTGGACATGGGCTTTATCCACGACGTGACTCGTATTCTGGACAAGATCCCCAGCCGTAAAAACCTGGGCATGTTCTCCGCCACCATCTCCCGCGAGGTCATGGACATCTCCTGGGTGTACCAGCGGGATCCGGAGGAGATCACAGTGCAGGCCACCAAGGAGAACAAGCCGGACATTCTGCAGTACCGGCTGGAGGTGCCCTCCGATGGGAAGGTGGACGCCATCGCCAAAATTCTCGCCCACGAGGACTATGACCGGGTGATCTGCTTCTGCAATACCAAGGGCAGCACCGAGCGGCTGACCAAGTTCCTGCAGATGCGGGGCATCGACGCGCAGTGCATCCACGGCGACATCCCCCAGCGGAAGCGGGAGGAGGTCATGCAGCGGTTCCGGGACGGCAAGCTGCGGGTGTTCGTGGCCACGGACGTGGCCAGCCGCGGCATCGACGTGGACGACGTGGACGCGGTGTTCAACTACGACGTGCCGCAGGAGAACGAATACT
>CAVGEC010000123.1:0-2668 GCA_963628195.1 Bacteroidaceae bacterium | reverse complement strand
GGGCGGCCTCCTCGGCGGAGATGATGCGTACTTTCTTCATGCGCGAGCCCCCTTACTTGTTTTTGAAGGAGGCGGAACGCTTTTCAAGGAACGCGCCCATGCCCTCCTTCTGATCGGCGGTGGCGAAGCACATGGCGAACAGCTCGTTCTCCACGGCGATGCCGTCGTCGATGTCCATCTGCATGCCACGGTCGATGCAGGCCTTGGCGTACTTCACGGCGATGGGGGCGTTCTTGGTGAAGGACCTGGCCATCTCCAGCGCGCCGTCCATGAGGGCCTCGGGGGCGTAGACGGCGTTGACAAGGCCGATCTCCTTGGCCTCGTCGGCCTTGATCATCCTGCCGGAGAAGATCAGCTCCTTGGCCTTGGCCACACCTACACGGCGGGGCAGGCGCTGTGTGCCGGAGAAGCCGGGGGTGATGCCCAGACCCACCTCGGGCTGGCCGAACTTGGCCTTCTCGGAGGCCAGAATGATGTCGCAGCTGAGGGCCAGCTCGCAGCCGCCGCCCAGCGCGAAGCCGTTGACCGCGGCGATGGTGGGGAACTCCAGCTTCTCGATGCGGCGGAACAATGCGCTGCCCCGCTGGCCCCAGCGGCGGCCGCCGTCCAGATCCAGCGGATACTGGGCACCGATGTCGGCGCCGGCCACGAAGGAGCGGCCCTCGCCGGTGAGGATCATGCAGCGGACGTCGCGGTCGCTCTCCAGCGCGGTCACCACCTGCTCCAGCTCCGTGATGACGTCGCCGTTCAGGGCGTTCAGGGCCTCGGGACGGTCAATGGTCACGATGGCAATGCTGTCCTGCTTTTCAAATCGTACTGTCTGAGACATAATCTGTTCTCCTCTCTCAATGACGGGCGTGGAAGGCACGACCGTAAGCATCGGCTGCCATCAGCGCGTGATAGACCATCTCGCTGGTCACCTCAAAGGGCATGTTGTGGATGGTACTGGTGGGGACGCAGGCCTTTTCCGCCGCGTTGCGTACCTCCTGCGGGTCTACGTTCTCGTAGCCCAGATCGGCAAAGCAGATGGGCAGTCCCACCGAACGGCTGAAGGTCATGACCTCCTCCAGCTCCTCCAGCGAGTCCTCCAGCACCAGCTGCGCCAGCACACAGAAGGCTACGTTGAAGCCGTGAAGCTGCTCCCGCAGGGCGGGAATGAAGGTGAACCCCTTCTGAATGCCGTGGGCAGCGGCCAGTCCGCCGCTTTCAAAGCCCACGCTGGAGAGATAGGTGTTGGTCTCCACGATGGTCTCCACCGCCTCGGTGCATACTTTGGCATCCAGCGCCATCTTTGCCGCAAGGCCGTCGCGCTTCAGGTTCTCCCAGCACATTCTGGCAAGACCGGTAGCGGCGTGGGTGGGCTTGGCCTGGATCTGATTGTTCTTGCCGGAGGCGCGGCAGGCCCGGGCCTCAAACCATGTGGCCATGGCGTCGCCCATACCTGCCACCAGCAGGCGGGTGGGGGCGGCGGCGATGACTGCCGTGTCCACCAGCACCATATTGGGGCAGCAGTCCAGATGCAGGTAACGGTCAAACTCTCCGTTTTCGTGGTACAGGATGCTCAGAGAGCTGCACGGAGAGTCGGAGGACGCCACCGTAGGGATGATCACGTCCGGCAGCTCCGTCTGGCAGGAAACGGCCTTCGCCGTATCCAGGATCTTTCCGCCGCCGATGCCGATGATGGCAGTGCAGCGCTGCACTTTGGCTTCCGCGGCGATCTCGTCCACCTGCTTCTGGGAGCATTCGCCGGAGAAAATGTGGTAAAACAGTTGATAATCCTTTCCGTCGAAGCATTTGTCCAGCGTGGGGCAAATGCGCTTGGTGCCGGACTGGCTGATGATGACCATCAGTCGATTCCCCATCCCCTGCAGATACTGATCCAGCTGCGCCAGAACGCCGCTGCCCTGTACATATTTCGCGGGGCTTTTCAATACTTTGCTCATGTCGATTCTCCGTGATAACGCGGCCGGCTGACGCGGCCTGATTTTGATAAATGGGACAAAAATAACGGGCAGGGTGAAACCATACTGCCCGTTACTTCTGCTTACCCGTGCGCCCTCCGGCCTGCAGCTTGACCGCAGGCTCGGAGTCCGCGCTCAGGATAGCGAATACGGGAAAACTTTCTTTTTATGCCATGTAGGGCTTGATCACGTCCAGAGAGTGGGCAAAGACCTCGATGGCCTTGTCGACCTCCGCCTCGGTCATGACCGTGGAGATCACGAACAGGCCGCGGTGTGCCGGGAAGATACCGCCGTTGAGCATCTCCAGATACCACAGGGCTGCCACCGGAGACTTCTTGTCGGCGTAAGCCGTTTCGTAGTCATAGGGGGCTTCCTTGGAGAAGTGGATGTTCAGCAGAGAGCCCTCGCGGGTGACGGACATCGCCACGTCACGCTCGGCAATGGCCTTCTCCATGCCGTCCTGCAGCCGCTTGCCCAGCGCATCCAGCTTTTCAAAGGCCGCCTCGTCCAGCAGCTTCATGGCAGCGATACCGCCGGCCATGGTGGGACGGTTGCCGTTGAAGGTACCGCTCTGCTGCAGGGGGAACTCATTGTTGTAGTGGTCGTACAGCTTCATGATGTCGGCACGGCCGCCGAAGGCGCCCACGGCCAGGCCGCCGCCGATGATCTTGCCGAAGGAGCACAGGTCGGCGCGGACACCGAACTTC
>CAVGEC010000122.1:0-2687 GCA_963628195.1 Bacteroidaceae bacterium | reverse complement strand
AGCTGGCCGGCCTTGATCCGGAGGGCAAGAGCTGGCTGTACGACGGCCGCACCGGTGAACGCTTCGACAACAAGGTCACCGTGGGCTACGTCTACTTCCTCAAGCTGCACCACCTGGTGGATGATAAGATCCACGCCCGCTCCACCGGCCCCTACTCCCTGGTCACTCAGCAGCCTCTGGGCGGCAAGGCCCAGTTCGGCGGCCAGCGCTTCGGCGAGATGGAAGTGTGGGCGCTGGAGGCTTACGGCGCCAGCTACACGCTGCAGGAGATCCTCACCGTCAAGTCCGACGACGTGACGGGCCGTGTCCGTACCTATGAGTCCATTGTCAAGGGCCACAACGTGCCTACCCCCGGCGTGCCGGAATCCTTCAAGGTGCTGGTCAAGGAGCTGCAGTCCCTGTGCCTGGACATCCAGGTGCTGGACGCCGACGGCAACCAGATCGAGCTGAAGGAGGACGAGGATGCTCTGGACACCTTCAATCTGGCCCGTATGGATGCCGACAACGAAAGACAGAACCGCTACGCCGACGAGGACGAACTGGCGGACGCGGGCTTCGACTACGTCGCTGACGAGGAAGTGGACGCTTCCTATGACGACGACGAAGGCGACGAGTTTTAAGGAAAGGGAGGAGCTGAATTATGAGTTACGCAACCTTTGATGCCATTAAAATTGGCATTGCTTCTCCGGAAATGATCCGCGAGTGGTCCTACGGCGAGGTGAAGAAGCCGGAGACTATCAACTACCGTACTCTCAAGCCCGAACGCGACGGTCTGTTCTGCGAGCGCATCTTTGGGCCCACCAAGGACTGGGAGTGCCACTGCGGTAAGTACAAGAAGATCCGTTACAAGGGTAAGATCTGCGACCGCTGTGGCGTGGAAGTTACCCGCGCCAAGGTGCGCCGTGAGCGCATGGGACACATCGAACTGGCTACCCCCGTCAGCCACATCTGGTACTTCAAGGGTATTCCCTCCCGTATGGGGCTGCTGCTGGATATCAGTCCCCGGATCCTGGAGAAGGTGCTGTACTTCGCCGCCTATATCGTCACCGATCCCGGCGAGACGCCTCTGGCCCAGAACCAGATCCTCTCCGAGAAGGAATACCGCGACATGCGCGAGAAGTATGAGGATGACTTCCGCGCCGGCATGGGCGCCGAGGCTGTCAAGGAGCTGCTGCAGCAGATCGATCTGGAGCAGCTGAGCGAGCAGCTGCACACCGAACTCAAGACTACGTCCGGCCAGAAGAAGGCCCGCATCGTCAAGCGCCTTGAGGTGGTGGACGCCTTCCGTCTGTCCGGCAATAAGCCGGAGTGGATGGTCATTGATGTGCTGCCCGTGATCCCGCCGGAGATCCGCCCCATGGTGCAGTTGGACGGCGGCCGTTTTGCCACCTCCGATCTGAACGATCTGTACCGCCGTGTTATCAACCGCAACAACCGCCTCAAGCGCCTGATGGAGCTGAAGGCGCCCGATATTATCGTCCGCAATGAGAAGCGCATGCTGCAGGAGGCTGTGGATGCGCTGATCGACAACGGCCGCCGCGGCCGCCCTGTTACCGGCGCCAACAACCGCGCCCTCAAGTCTCTGAGCGATATGCTCAAGGGCAAGCAGGGCCGCTTCCGCCAGAACCTGCTGGGCAAGCGCGTGGACTACTCCGGCCGAAGCGTTATCGTCGTCGGTCCCGAACTGAAGATCTACCAGTGCGGCGTGCCCAAGGAGATGGCCGTGGAACTGTTCCGCCCCTTCATTATGAAGAAGCTGGTGGAGGACGGCAGCGCCAACAACATCAAGTCCGCCAAGAAGATGGTGGATAAGGGCCGTACCGAAGTGTGGGATGCCCTGGACGAGATCATCAAGGATCATCCCGTCATGCTGAACCGTGCGCCTACGCTGCACCGCCTGGGTATCCAGGCCTTTGAGCCCGTGCTGGTGGAGGGCCGCGCCCTGAAGCTGCATCCCTTGAACTGCACGGCCTTTAACGCCGACTTCGACGGCGACCAGATGGCCATCCACGTCCCCCTGTCCGCCGAGGCCCAGGCCGAGGCCCGTCTGCTGATGCTGTCGGCCAATAACCTGCTGCGTCCCCAGGACGGCGGCCCCGTCACCGTGCCTACTCAGGATATGGTGCTGGGTTCCTACTATCTGACTTTCGAGCGTTTCGAGAACGGTTATTGTCAGATGACCAACGACGAATTCTGGCCGGAGGGTGTGGACTTTGCTCTGGCCGGCAAGACCTACGACGAGCTCACCGATGAGGAGAAGGCCTCCGTTCACATGAACATCTACCGCGATGAGGACGAGGCGCTGATGGCTTACAACGAGCATGTCATCGGTATCCACCAGCCCATCTGGGTTCGCGTTACCAAGGAACTGAACGGCGAGAAGCTCAGCCATGTGGTGCGCGCCACCGCCGGACGCATCATATTTAACCGTAATATCCCTCAGGATCTGGGCTTTGTGAAGCGCTTCAATGAGGACGGTACGCCCTCCGACAAGTTCTTTGATTACGAGATCACCGAGACCTGCGGCAAAAAGCTGCTGGGCAAGATCGTCGACAAGACCATCAAGCAGTACGGATTCACTATCGCCGCCGAGGTGCTGGACAATATCAAGGCCACCGGTTACAAGTACTCTACCCGCGGCTCCATCACCATCTCCATCGCGGATATGACGGTGCCCAAGGCCAAGT
>CAVGEC010000121.1:0-2718 GCA_963628195.1 Bacteroidaceae bacterium | reverse complement strand
CCAGCGTACCACGGATGATGTGGTAACGGACGCCGGGCAGGTCCTTGACACGGCCACCGCGGATCATGACGACGGAGTGCTCCTGCAGGGAGTGACCCACGCCGGGAATGTAGGCAGTGACTTCGTAGCCGTTGGTCAGACGCACACGGGCGATCTTACGGAGCGCGGAGTTGGGCTTCTTAGGAGTCGCAGTTCTGACGGCGGTGCAGACGCCACGCTTCTGAGGGGAGCTGAGGTCAGTCTCCTTATTCTTCAGCGTATTCAGGCCCTTCTGCATAGCGGGAGAATTGGACTTATAGGTGCTCTTCTTCCGGCCCTGCTTGACCAGCTGGTTAAAAGTAGGCATTTGGTTTCTCCTTTCGTAAGATTTGTGGGACATGTGCCCCTTTATTTTCCACGGAACAGAGAATATCTATTCCGAATGGAACAAAGTTCAAGCGCGGAGGATGGCCACAGCCGCGGCAGGCACGGCAATACCGCAGGCGGTCCCCAGCTGGCGCAGCGTCATGCCGGTGTCACAGGGGATACTTTTCTCACGGCAGAGCGCTTCCAGCGGAGCGGTGAGCCGGCTTTCGGCATCGCAGGCCACATATACCCGAACGGCGAGGCCCTGCAGGACAGCGCGGCGGGCCTGTTTCACACCCACGACCTTTCCCTTGACCGTCAATTCTCCGGGCACAGGCGCTCTCCTCCTGTCGTTGCATAACAAATCCCGCGGGCAAATCCCGCGCAATTTGAAATTATAGCATAGGTGAGGGAAAGCGTCAAGTAAAATCGGCGGAAAAATTTGTGAAATCCTATGAAATTACCCCGAAAATTTCTGCGTTTATAACGAAAAGAGGAAGCCTTACGGCTTCCTCTTTTTTGCTTACTCCTCGTCGGGGAGATCGTTTTCGGGATCGCCGCCGGTCATCTCCGGCGCAGCGGTCTCCGCAGTGTCGGGAACAGCGGTATGCATAGCCTCGGCCTCGTCCTCCAGTTCGGCGGCCGTCTCCGGCACCATGTCCTCCGCCAGCTTGCGATAGGCGGTCAGACCTGCGCCGGCGGGGATCAGCTTACCGATAATGACGTTCTCCTTCAAGCCCACCAGGTGATCCACCTTTCCCTTGATGGCGGCCTCGGTGAGCACCTTGGTCGTCTCCTGGAAGGAGGCGGCGGACAGGAAGGAATCCGTGGCCAGAGAGGCCTTGGTGATGCCCATCAGCAGCTGGGTGTAGGTGGCCTCCTGCAGGGGCTCGCCGTCCTCGCGGACCTCGCCGTTGGCAATGCGGGCGCGGACCGCCGCGTTGGCGTCCTCTACCTCCATGACATCGGCCATCGCGCCGGAGAGCAGGCCCTCGGCGTCGTTGGCGTCCTCCACACGCACCTTACGCATCATCTGACGGACGATGACCTCGATGTGCTTATCGTTGATGTCCACGCCCTGCTGACGGTACACCTTCAGAACTTCCTGGATCAGGTAGTTGTGGACCGCAGATGCACCGCGGATACGCAGCACGTCGTGGGGGTTCAGCGCGCCGTCCTGAAGCTGGCGGCCCTTCTCGATGACCTCGCCGTCCTGTACCAGCAGGCCGGTGTGAGGCATGGCGTAGGTGCGGGTATCGCCGTCGTCGGCGGTGATGATGATGTTCAGCAGGCTGCCCTTGGCGGCCTCCTCGAAGCGGACCTTGCCGCCGATCTCGGCGATGGTGGCCATCTTCTTGGGACGGCGCGCCTCGAACAGCTCCTCAACACGGGGAAGACCCTGGGTGATGTCGCCGCCGGCAACGCCGCCGGTGTGGAAGGTTCGCATGGTCAACTGGGTACCGGGCTCACCGATGGACTGGGCGGCGATGATGCCGACAGCCTCGCCGGGGGCCACAGGCTTGGAGGTGGCCAGGTTCATGCCGTAGCACTTGGCGCAGATACCGCTGTGGGCCTTGCAGGTCAGCACGGTGCGGATCTCGGCGGTGTGGATATCGAAGGACTCCAGCAGCGCCGCGTCATCCTCGGTCATCATGTGATCCTTGGAGATCAGCACCTCGTCGGTGCCGGGCTTGCAGATATCGCGGACGGGGAAGCGGCCCTTGATACGCTCGGAGAACTTCTCGATGACCTGGCCGCCCTCGCTGATCTCGGACACCACGATGCCCTTGTCCACGCCGCAGTCGGCCTCGCGGATGATGACGTCCTGGCAGACGTCCACCATGCGGCGGGTCAGGTAACCGGAGTCGGCGGTACGCAGAGCCGTATCGGCCAGGCCCTTACGGGCGCCTCGGCTGGAGGTGAAGTATTCCAGCACGGACAGGCCCTCACGGAAGTTGGCCTTGATGGGGATCTCGATGGTCTTACCGGCGGTGTTGGCCATCAGGCCGCGCATACCGGTCAGCTGGCGGATCTGCTTCATGGAGCCACGGGCACCGGAGTCTGCCATCATGAAGATGGGGTTGTACTTGTTCATGTTGGCGGTCAGGGCGTCGGTAACGTCGTTGGTGGTCTTTTCCCACTCGCGGACCACCAGCTTGTAGCGCTCCTCGTCGGTGATGAAGCCCATGTTGAACTGATCCTCGATGTCCAGCACGCGCTCCTCGGTCTCACGGATCAGCTCGTACTTCTTGGCAGGCACCACCATGTCCGCGATGGAGATGGTGATGGAGCCGCGGGTGGAGTACTTATAGCCGGTAGCCTTGATGTTGTCCAGCACCTCGGCGGCGATGGTGAAGCCGAACTTCTTGATGG
>CAVGEC010000120.1:0-2728 GCA_963628195.1 Bacteroidaceae bacterium | reverse complement strand
TGGCCGCGGCCATCAAGAACCTGGGCGTGGACGAGGACGACATCATCTTCTGCGGACGCCAGGCCATCGACGGCGACACCGCCCAGGTGGGCCCCCAGATCGCCGAGAAGCTGGAGATCCCCCAGGTGTCCTATGTGGCGGACATCAAGAAGGAGGGCAATACCCTCACCGTGCAGCGGATGCTGGAGGACGGCTATATGACCGTGCAGGTGCAGACGCCCTGCCTGCTGACGTGCATCAAGGAGCTGAACACGCCGCGCTACATGACCATCCGGGGCATCCTGGACTGCGACAAGGAGCCCGTGACGGTGCTGGATTACAACGCGCTGAAGGACGATCCCCTCATCGAGGTGGATACCATCGGATTGAAGGGTTCTCCCACCAATATCTACAAGAGCTTCACGCCTCCCCGCAAGGGCAGCGGCATGATGCTGGAGGGCAGCGGCAAGGAGACCGTGGAGAAGCTGTTCGGCATCCTGTCCGCCAAGCACATTATCTGAGAAGGGAGAAACGATATGTCTACTTTTATGAATACCGATCCCAAGGCGTTCTCCGGCGTATGGGTGTTTTGTGAGCAGCGTCAGGGCAAGATGATGCCCACCACCTTTGAGCTGATCTCCGAGGGCCGCAAGCTGGCCGACGAGCTGGGCGTGCAGCTGAGCGGCATCCTGCTGGGCGACAACGTGGACGGCATCGCCGCGGAGCTGGGCGGCTACGGCGCGGACAAGGTGTACGTCTACAACAGCCCCCTGCTGAAGGACTACACCACCGACGGCTACACCAAGGTCATCACCGACGCGGTGCATGAGTTCAAGCCGGAGATCCTGCTGTTCGGCGCCAGCCACATCGGCCGCGATCTGGCGCCCCGCTGCGCCGCCCGGCTGCACACCGGACTGTGCGCCGACTGCACCCATCTGGATGTGGATCTGAACGGCTACATCAACTTCCTGCGGACAGGCTCCTCTCTGGACGTGGATTCCATGAACTTCGAGACGAAGCTGTTCGACGTGAACACCAACCTCAAGATGACACGCCCCGCCTTCGGCGGCCATCTGATGGCCACCATCGTGTGCCCCCGCTTCCGCCCCGCTATGGCCACTGTGCGCCCCGGCGTGATGAAGAAGCGCGACTTTGACGAGGCGGGCACCAAGAAGGTGGAGATCGTGCACCCCGCGTTCACCCTGGCCGAGAGCGACATCCACACCAAGGTGCTGGAGATCGTCAAGGCTGCCCGCGCCATGGTGGATCTCACCGGCGCGGAGGTGGTGGTCTCCGTGGGCCGCGGCATTGCCAAGGACGTGGAGAAGGGCATCGCCCTGGCCGAGGAGCTGGCCGCCCTCATGGGCGGCGTGGTGGGCGCGTCCCGCGCCGTGGTGGACTCCGGCTGGATGACTGCTGACCATCAGGTGGGCCAGACCGGCAAGACCGTCCATCCCCGCATCTATGTGGCGCTGGGCATCTCCGGCGCGATCCAGCACAAGGCCGGCATGCAGGACTCCGAGTGCATTATCGCCGTCAATAAGAGCGACGTGGCCCCCATCTTCGAGGTGGCGGACTACGGCATCTGCGGCGACCTGTTTAAGGTCGTGCCCATGATGATCGAGGAAATGAAGGCGCTGAAAAAGTAAGTTTATCCTCCCTCCCCACAAGCGGAAAAGCCCGAAGCTTCGGCTCCGGGCTTTCCTGGCGGGAGGGGGACGTTACAAAACTAACGCTTGCCATTTCCCGGTGAACTGGGGTATACTGACAGGGTATTTTTGCGAAAGGAGGGGACGCTATGCCGGAGGCGGTGCATATCGACTGGCGGGATATAGGCGAAGGACGGGCCAGCGAGGCCATTTATGAACAGGTGCGCGATCTTATCACCTCCGGAGTGCTGAAGCCGGGAGACCGGCTGCCCTCCGAGCGGGCCATGATGGAGCAGCTGCACCGCTCGCGCCCCACCATACGCGAGGCCCTGCGCCGGTTGGAGCAGGGAGGCTATGTGGCCTCTACCCACGGCGCCAGCGGCGCGGTGGTGCAGAAGCTGACCATTGACGGCGTGGAGCAGCCGCTGACCGCCATGCTGCAGGTGAACCAGATCTCCCTGGAGGAGCTGGGCGAGTACCGGGCCGTCAATGACGGCACCATCGCCGGATGGGCGGCGCTGCGGCGCACCGACGACGATCTGCAGGCGCTGGAGATATGTCTGCAGGAGGCGGAAATGGCGCTGGGAGACTATCGCCGCTTCGCCGAGCGGGATGTGGGCTTTCACAGTCTGCTGTCCCGCGCCACCGGAAACCAGGTGGCCATGATCGTCACCGAGGTGCTGGGCAAGGTGGAGCAGCATACCCTACTGAAAAAGATGGAGACGCTGAACGACAGTGAGTGCCTGGCGCTGGAGCGCCGTATACTGGGCCGCCACCGCGAGATCCTGGACGCCATACGGCGGCAGGACGCCGACGCGGCCAAGCAGGCCATGCGGGAGCACACCCGCGCCGCGGCCACCGATCTGAAGGTATAGATATAAAGCAGCCCCGGCGGAGCCGGGGGCTGCTTTGCGGTGGGGTATCCTGTGCCCTGCCCGCGTCAAACCGCCCTGATGCATACGGGGTGCACCGAAATTGCGCAAATTTTCCACAAAGTCCCTTGCCAAGCGGGAAAATATGTGGTATAATCAGTCCATCCGCAGGAGTACTCCTGCTTTGCGTTTTAATTCTCATTAAAACGAGTGGGACTGCGGAAATTT
>CAVGEC010000119.1:0-2734 GCA_963628195.1 Bacteroidaceae bacterium | reverse complement strand
TGCCGCCCCGGCGGCAGGACACCACCGCCGCGCCCACCTTCATGGTCTTGTTGATATGCGGCGTGCTGAAAAACAGCCTGTCCATAAAGGAGATAGCGCCGCCCGCCGGCGAGGCATAGTACACCGGCGAACCGATGACCAGCGCGTCCGCCTCGGCAAACTTGGGTGCGGTCTCATTGACCAGATCGTCGTACACACAGCGGTAGGTTTTCTTACAGCTGGCGCAGGCGTTGCAGGCATGGGCGGTCTTTCCCGCCTGTACGATCTCCGTCTCGATGCCTTCGGCCTCCAGCGTGTCGGCCAGTTCCCGCAGCGCGGTGTAGGTACAGCCGTGTTCGTGGGGACTTCCATTGATCAGCAATGCTTTCATTCTCTCACCCCCGGCTCAATAGCCAAAAATCATGGAACGCTTGATGTCGCTGAGCTTGTGTGCGCCGCACATAGCCATAGTGTCGGCCAGCTCGGCCTTCAGCTTGTCCACATAGACCTGCACGCCCTCGGCGCCGCCGCCGTACACCATGTTCACAAAGGGGCGCCCGATGAGCACAGCGTCCGCGCCCAGCGCCAGCGCCTTGAACACGTCCATACCGGTGCGGATACCGCCGTCTACCAGAATGGTCATCTTGTCGCCCACCGCGTCGGCGATGGCGGGCAGCACCTCCGCCGTGGCGGGGCACTGGTCCAGCACGCGGCCGCCGTGGTTGCTGACCACGATGCCGCTGGCCCCGGCTTCCAGAGCCTTTCTGGCCCCGGCCACAGTCATGATCCCCTTGAGAATAAAGGGTTTGCCGTTGGTCAGTCCCACGATCTCCTTCAGCTCATCCACCGTCTTGCTGCCGGCGGGCGGTGTCAGGTTTTTCAGGAAAGGCAGCCCCGCCGCGTCGATGTCCATGGCGATGGCCACGGGATCCGCCGCGCCTACCAGCGCCATCTTTTCCCGGATGAGGTCGATGTTCCAGGGCTTCACCGTGGGCACGCCGCAGCCGTGGTTTTTCTTAAGCGCTTCCGCTGCCGCCTTGATGACAGCGGGGTTGACGCCGTCGCCGGTGAAGGCGGCAATGCCCGCCTCGGCGCAGGCGGTGACCAGAATATCGTTGTAGGTCAGATCGTCATACTTGTCGCCGTAGTGCAGCTGCATAGCGCCCACAGGCGCTGCAAATACAGGGATCGCGGCCTTTTTGCCGAAGAAGTCATAGCTGGTATCCACGGGCACATTTTCGCAGATGGTGTCCATGTTGACGCACAATTCCTGCCACTTCTGATAGTTGCGGATGAAGCCGGTGCCCAGGCCCTTGGCGCCGGGGCCGGGGACGGTATTCTTGCAGGCCACACCGTTGCACACGGGACAGGACTTGCAGTAGGGGCCCATGCAAGTACGGGCATTGGCGAGAATTTCCTGATAGGTCATAGTGTATTCCTCCTTAACGAAAGGGTGTTTTATCCGGCAATGTCCAGTTGAAAACGGCACTGGACATGCTGTTGATGTTCAAGTTGGACAAAAGGGTGACACGGTCATTTTACTCCCGCCGACAGAAAAAGCAAGACGGGAATCGGGGAAAAACCGCCGCGGCATTACCGGGAATCTGTGCACCAGTCACAAACAGTCAGTCCTCGAACCAAGCCATGGCGCGAACGGGCGCACCGTCGCAGTCCTCCACCTTCAGCGGGAAGCAGGCAAAATGAAACAGGCCCTCGCCGCAGAGGTGCAGATCTTTCAGATTCTCTATATTGATGATATCCTTCTCTCGGAACAGTTTTTTGTGACGCGTCAGATTTTCATCCGCGATGGGATCCAGTCCGATGACATCGAAGCCGATGCCCTTGTAGTCTCCGGCCAAAATATAGTCCAGCACCTCGCCGTCGATACAGGGGTAATCGCCGAAGTAGGCCTCCGTGCCCCAACGGGCATCCCAGCCGGTGCTGAACAGCAGGAAGTCCGCCCGGTCCGCCAGCTGGCCATACTTCCGCAGCCGGGCCATGGTGATGGGCTCACCCTCGCCCAGATCGCGGCAGTCGATGACCAGCGCACGCCCGATAAACTGCTCCGGCGGAAACCGGTCCAGCGTGGTGCGTCCGGCAAACAGGTGCGCCGGCGGATCCGCATGGGTGCCGGTATGGGAGTACATGCGCAGCAGCGTCTCCTTGAAGCCGTCCTTCTCGTAGGTATTGGCACTGTCCAGACGGGGCGGCTCTGTGCCGGGATAGACAGGCATATCCGCCCGTATGGTGTGCGTCAGGTCGATCACGCGCATACATTCACCCGCTCTCTTTATATTTGTCTACATTGTAATTCGCCCGCCGCAGGTCTGTCAATACCCGCGGCGGGCGAAGCTGTTTCGTCACCGGTTCAAAAGCTTGTTCACCACGACGGTCACATCGGCGGTGTCCACCTGGCTGTCCCAGTTCATGTCGCAGCGCAGGAACTTCTCTACATCGTCTATGGCCGCATAGCCGTTGTTGTACACGTTATAGATGTACTGCGCATCGTTGATATCCACTCGGCCGCTCTTGTTGACATCGCCGGAATAGACCAGCGTGGTATTGTTTTTGGTGCGGATGTTCACCGCCGCCTCTGCCGCGGTTTTCACGCTGTCCTGCGTTTCAACACTGGTCACCAGCCAGGCATAGGCGCTATACTCCGGCGACCAGAACATGGCGCTGTCGTTGTAGTACAGGCCTTTGGTGGCGGCGAGCGTCTGTTTGGGCGCGGCGGTGATCAGCCACACCGTCGTAT
>CAVGEC010000118.1:0-2762 GCA_963628195.1 Bacteroidaceae bacterium | reverse complement strand
CGGTCAAAAGGACTGCTTGTACGCTCACCGGCGCGGAGGCTGGCGCGGCCGCTTGCCTCAGCCACGGTAGGGGTATTTGCTTCTAAGGAGGGGGCTCCGGCCCCCTCCTTTTGATACCACCCCGCTGGGGGGAGCAACAGCAAAAAAGAACCGCCGGTCGGCGGTTCTTTTTCTGACAAAATGAAAAAACTTTTGCGAAAAAAGAGGATTTGAGGAAGTTTTTTGGTATAGTATATTGTCAGATTTATTTTGCGCCGCGGTTTGGCGGAGAAAGGGGGGCTCGTATGCGTTTCAGCGACGCATTTCTCGACGAAGTGGTAGCGCGGAACGACATTGTGGACGTGGTTTCCAGCTATGTGGCGCTGACGCGCAAGGGCGGCAATCTGTTCGGTCTTTGCCCGTTCCACAACGAAAAGACTCCTTCGTTCTCCGTGGCGCCGGACAAGCAGATCTACCACTGCTTCGGCTGTAAAAAGGGCGGCGGCGTGATCAACTTTATCATGGAGATCGAAGGGCTGTCGTTCCCGGAGGCGGTGGAATTTCTGGCCAAACGGGCCAATATCCCCATGCCGGCAGAGGACGAGGCGCGAAGCAGCGCAGATCGACTGCGGCGGCGGGTGCTGGAACTGAACCGGACGGCGGCGCGGTGGTACTATGACCAGCTGCAGCTTCCCCAGGGCGCGGCGGTGCAGGCGTATCTGGACAAGCGGCAGATACGGCGGGGCATCGCGGTACGCTTCGGCATGGGCGCTTCGCTGGATCAATGGGACGCGCTGATCAAGGCCATGACGGCCCAGGGATTCAGCAAGCAGGAACTGCTGGCCTCCGGACTGGCGGTCAGCGGGAAGAACGGCGGTCTTTACGACAAGTTCCGCAATCGGCTGATGCTGCCGGTCATTGACGTGCGGGGCGACGTGGTGGGCTTCGGCAGCCGTGTGATCGACAAGTCGGAGCCGAAATACATGAACACCACAGAAACGGTGGCATACAGCAAGCGCCGCGTGCTGTACGGGCTGAATCTGGCCAAAAAGACCAAGCGGCCCAATATGATCCTGTGCGAGGGGAACCTGGATGTGGTGACACTGCACCAGGCGGGCTTCGACAATGCGGTGGCCTGCATGGGCACAGCACTGACACAGGAACAGATACGGCTGCTGAGCCGGTTCACTAAGGAACTGGTCCTGTGCTACGACAACGACAGCGCGGGACAGATGGCCACGGATCGGGCACTGGAGCTGCTGCAGAACAGTGAGTTCACCGTGAAGGTGCTGCGGCTCCCGCAGCGGCTGGTAGATGGTAATTATGTAAAGCAGGATGCGGACGACTTTATCAAGTACCAGGGCAGGGATGCCTTTGAGCAGCTGCTGTCCGGCAGTGCAAACGGCATAGAATTCACCATGTCCGAAATCGCGGCCAAGCACGACTTGAAGGACGACAAGGGCCGCATCGCCTACGCCGGAGAGATCGCGGAAACATTATGTAGACTTAGCGATCCGGTGGAGCGCGAAGTCTATACCACCCGCGCCGCCGAGGCGGCGTCCCTGCCGGTAGAGGCCATGCGGATGGAGGTGCAGCGGGCGGCCAAACGTATCCGCGCCAAGGCGCGAAAGCTGCAGGAACGGCAGGAGCTGAATCCGGCGTCCGCGCTGCAGCCCGCCGAACGCGGCATCCGCTATCAGAATCTGCGCAGCGCACTGGCCGAGGAGGGCGTCATCCGCCTGCTGGTGCAGGACGACACCCTGTTCCCGGAGGAGATGCCGGTGCAGCCGGAGGAGTTCTCCTCGCCGCTGCTGGGGCGCATTTATGCCGAGATGTGGCGCCGCCGCGGACACATCAGCATGGCGGCGCTGGCCGCCGTACTGGCGCCGGAGGAGATGAACCATCTGACGGCGCTGCTGCAGAAGCCGGAATCCGCGGCCAACGCGCCGCAGGCACTGGCGGATTACATACGCATCATTCGTGAGGATCATACCAAGCGCTCCGGCGGGATAGATCCGCTGGCGGCGGCTATGGAGACTTATAAAGATAAAAAAGGTTACGGAGGAAAGCGAGCATGACTGAAGAAAAGTACACCGCGGAACAGCTGGAGCAGATGGCGGATCAGCTTTTGCAGGAGGCCCCCCCGGCACAGGACAAGCCTGCCAAGGGCGCTCTGGACGAAAAGACTATCGCGTCCCTGCCGGCGGCAGCGCTGCTGAGCACCAACGAAAAACTGCGCGATCTGTTTGCCAAGGGGAAAAAGAAGGGCAAGCTGGATGCCGGTGAATTGTCCGATGTGCTGGACGAGCTGGATCTGGAAAGCGAGCAGATGGACTCCATTTACGACTCTCTGGAGCAGTTGGGTGTTGAGGTGGGCACCGAGGACTTCCTGGCGGATCTGCCCGATGACGACAGCGACCCCGCCATGGAGGAGATCGCCGAGATTGAGGAGGAGGAACTGGTCGATCCCAACACGCTGGTGGACAGCTTCAACATCGACGATCCCGTGCGCATGTATTTGAAGGAGATCGGCAAGGTGCCCCTGCTGACCGCCGACCAGGAGGTGGAGCTGGCCACCACCATGTCCGCCGGGCGTGAGGCCGAGGAGCGCCTGGCCCAGGCGGAGGAGAATGGCGAGACGATCCCCGAAGAGGAGTTGGCTGCGCTGAAAAAGCAGGTCAAGGACGGCGAAAAGGCCAAGCAGCAGCTGGCCGAGGCCAATCTGCGCCTGGTGGTGTCCATCGCCAAGCGCTATGTGGGCCGCGGCATGCTGTTCCTGGATC
>CAVGEC010000117.1:0-2844 GCA_963628195.1 Bacteroidaceae bacterium | reverse complement strand
GGTTAAGACACGGCCCTTTCACGGCTGTAACATGGGTTCGATTCCCGTACGGGTCACCATGTCGGCACCCCAAGGGTCGCCGACAATCCGGAGGCTTAGCTCAGCTGGTTAGAGCGCCTGCTTCACACGCAGGAGGTCACTGGTTCGAGTCCAGCAGTCTCCACCAAGAAAAAACCTTGGAAACCTTGTGTTTCCAAGGTTTTTCTCGTTTTTGATAGAATTTTCAATGTTTGCGTGTGACGGACACTTTGCCGTCTCGTGCTTTCCAATGTTGCCTTGTTTTAGGCCTCTAGCTGTATTAAGCTGTACGGTATTTGTGCTCTGGGAGCCTTACAAATACTTAAGATTCACTGTCATGTCCTCTGATAACATCGGGTCGATCTGCTGTAGCTGCGCCCTGACGGCTTCTGCGCTGCGCTTCGGCGTGTAGGTGCCGTCCATCAGCTGCTGCGAAGCGGTGTCCACAGCGGCGGCAACACCGGCGAACACCTCCGGCACCACATGGGTATAGATGCCCAGCGTGGTGGATACGTCCCGATGGCCCAGCAGTTTCTGGACGATCTTGGGGTTGATCTCCTGCTCCAAAAGCATGGAGGCGTAGGTATGGCGATACCGATGAAGATTCAAGCCTTCGCCTGAAAAGCCGTTGCGTTCCAGAAAATGGCGATAGCTGGCGCGGAAGCCGCTGTACGTCCGCATGGACATGGTGCGGGTGCTAACGAAAACGAAGCCCTCCGGTGTCAGCACCTCCAGCCCTTTCGGCAGTGTTGCTACATAACGCATCCATTCCCGCAGCCGTGTCAGTACCAACTCCGGTGCCTGAATGACGCGATGGGAAGTACGGGTCTTTGTGGAACCCAGCGCATCGGTCATATCTACTGTTTTCCCGTTTTCGTCGAAAGTCAACTCCCGTGTCACGGATTGCGCAATGGTGATGGTGTGGGTCGCAAAGTCGATATGCTTCCACTGGAGCGCCAACAGCTCGCCGATGCGCATGCCGGTGAACAGCAACGTGGTGATGATGGGCCGCATGATCGGGTCTTTCTGCGCCGCGGCCAGCACCGCTTCACGTTGAGCGATGGGGATGACTTTTTCCTCTGATTCCGGGCGCTGCGGCTGTCGGGGCAGCTTTGTGCTGCGGGCGGGATTGATCGGGGCCAGAGACATTTCCACGGCGTAGTCGTACAGCTGGATCAGGATACTGCGCACCAGTGAAATGGTGCGGCGGGAGAGCTGCTTTTCCGCTTGCAGGTAATAGAGGAACGTCTGGATGCGGGAGGCTGTCAGCGCCGCCACGGGGATGTCTCCCAATGCGGGAACGATATGTAACCGTTCGCAGGAATAATACAGCTCCATGGTCCGGCTGCAAACCTCATAGGTTTTGAACGTGGTCAGCCAGCGGTGCAGAAAGTCCTTCAGCAGCAATTCGGATGCCAGTGAAGGGGTGGCCTTGGATGTTTCAGAGACCAGCGTCAGTGCGATCCAGTGCGCGGCCTCCTCGCGGGTGTTGGCATAGGTGTATTTGCGAATGGGCTTGCCGGTATCGGGGTGATAGCCTACTGTCACCTGACCGACCCATTTGCCGTCCTTGCGGCGATAAACGCTGCCTTCGTTCTTTCCGCGGCGTGTGGTTTTAGGTTTGCTGGGTTTACGCGGCATGAATGATTCCCTCCTTTTGCCGCGCAGGGAAGATCATAAAAATATTATACGACAGCAGGAGGTCATCCTGCAAATTTTTTCTTTGCGGCATTGTCATTTAAAATTTCCTCCCGTCCAAAAACTCCAGCAGAGCCTCCCGTGGAATACGGATCTGCCTACCGATGCGAACGCTTCGTATCTGGCCGCTGCGGATCAGCTCGTAGGCGGTGTTGCGGCCAATGCCGAGAATGGGCATCAAGTCCTCCACCCGCAATGTCATGGGAAGGTCATGCATGTCGCGGGACTTATTCTCCACGGGCCGCGCCTCCCTTCACGGACGCCAGATAGATGTCCGTCACATCGGGCCGCTCATGTCCCAGCAGGCGGGACACGGTGAAATGGGCGTCCAAGGGCGTCATGCCGCCGTTAACAAGAGATGTATACTTTTCGGCGGCGTAGGAGTGCCGCAGCCCATGGAAGGTAATGCGCCTGTCCGGTGCGGTGGGGTCGCAGATAGCGTCACGGTGGCGGAGGATGAACTGCTGCATACCATTGATGGCCCGGTCGGTGGGTACGCCATCCGGCACCAGCAGCTTGTGGCCGCGTTCTGTTTTCTCCAGCAGCCGTTGCAGCATCATCGTGATACGGTCATCCTCAATGGGAACGACACGGATTTTACCGCCCTTGCCCTTCACGGTGAGGGCGCTTTCGCGCAACGCACATTCCGCGATAGCGGTGTCTATGCGGAAACACTCATGAATACGCAGACCGGCGTAGCGGGCCAGATACAGGGCAAGAATGTAGTCCTCCCGCTCCTCTGTCATGGCACAGCCAATCAGCTTGCCGAACTCCGAGTTCGTCCATGTGCGATCCTGCTGCCCGAAACGGCGGCGTTCCAAGGCAACGCCCAGTTCTTCGTTGCTCGGCAGCGTATAGCGGGGATGAGACATCTTATCGTGGAAGAATCGGATAGCGGATAGGTCGGTCTTAATGGTGCTGGCCGCCTTGCCCTGCTCCTGCAAATAGAGAACGTAGCTCACCAGATGCTTGCCGCTGATATTCTCCAGCTTTTGCAGATGGTAGTGGGCGGCGAGGTAGGCGCAGAACCGTTTGACTGCCTCGTAGTAGCGATCTTTGGTACGGAAGCTGCTCTGTCGGTTGTGCCGCGCCAGCTTGTCCAACTGGGTAACGAGGGTGTGGTAAATG
>CAVGEC010000116.1:0-2857 GCA_963628195.1 Bacteroidaceae bacterium | reverse complement strand
CACAGCGGACTCTGACTCCGTATGTGAGGGTTCGAATCCTTCTCCCGCTGCCAAATGAAGGGAAATCCCGCAGCCGTTGTGGCTGCGGGATTTCTTGTTATTTCAAGAGGGTTTGGGCGATTTTGAACCATAAAAAGAATTTTCGATTGGCTATGTTTTTGAGGGCTTTAAGACGGCTTTTTCGATGTTTTTACACACGGATTTACGCACGCAAAGTGGGGGCGGGGTGGTCACAGATTTTCTTTGTAAAAATTCTCCATTTCCTTGACGCGGGCGTTTAAGTCACGGGCGGCAAGGTGGGTGTAAATTTCGTGCATGATCTGATAATCTGACCAGCCACCGATGCGCATACACTCCACCTCTTTGAAGCCGAGGCTGTAGGCCCGTGAGGCGAAACTGTGACGAAGGCCATGCACACCGACCTCCGGCAGGTCATTGCCGATGAGCAGTGTGGCATCAAAGCAGCCGCCATCCTAACGAAGGAAGAAATTGGGCGCGGCCATGATGTGGTGGGCACGGCAGGCCTCTTGAAATTGCCGCACGATGGGATGGTCTTGAGCCAAGAGCTTCATGGGGGCAAGAGAAAGTTCACAAAAGGGATGCGAAAGCGCCAGCGCCAGCGTTTTTACCGACTGCCGTTGTTATCTCCCGTGTACCGGCAATTCCACGCAGAAACGGTTCCAACCGTCCTTGCTTTCTGCCCAGATGCGGCCCTTATGCCGGATGGCGACGGCCTGTGCGATGGACAGCCCCAGGCCGAAGCTGCCGTCCCGGCTGCGGGCGGAGTCGGCGCGGTAAAAACGCTCAAAGAGATGGGGCAGTACCTCCGGCGGAATAGGTTTGCCTGTGTCGGACACTGTCAGTATGCAGTGGCTGCGCTTGTGCCGCACCAGAGTGACCTCCACCCGGCCCGGCGTGTCGGCGTACTTGGAGGCGTTGTCCAGCAGGATGCGTACCATCTGCTGCAGCTCACTCTCGCAGCCCAGGACGGAGAGGCCCGGCTCGATGCGGCTGTTCAGCGTCAAGCCTCGTTCGAAAAATACCGGCTCGAAGGGCAGCAGGGCGTTCTCCGCCAACACGCTCAGGTCCAGCGTTGTCATAGGACTTGTCTGCTGTGTGCTGTCCGCCCGCGCCAGAGACAGCAGCTGCTCCACCAGTCCTCGCATTTGCTGCGCCATGGTCAGGATTCCGGCAGAGAACCGTGCTCTGTCTGCCGCGTCATATCCGGGCTCCTGCAGCAGTTCCGCGTTGGCGGCAATGACGGTCAGGGGCGTTTTCAGTTCGTGGCTGGCGTCCGCCACGAACTGCCGCTGCTGCTGCCATGACCGCTCCACGGGCTTCACCGCCCAGCGGGACAGCAGGATACTGACCGCCAGAAATACCGCAAAGGCCGTCAATCCGATACCCACGCTGTTCCTCGCTATGCTGGACAGCGTGGCGCGTTCACTGGTGATGTCGGCGAACACGATGCACCCGCGCCCCTGTTGTGCCAGACGCAGATATCGCAGACCATAGTCCTCCAGCACGCCGGTGGGCGACGCGCCAGCCTGTGCCGTTTCTATCAGACTGTGCAGTATATTCTCGTCCGTCAGGGCGTAGTATCCGTTTACCGTTACCACCTCGCCGCCGCTTCCCAGCCACACCGTCATATAGGGCAGGTGTGTCTGTGAAGTCTCCGTGTCAGAACGTCTGCCGAAGCGAAAAGGATCGGTGGCCACGGTGCGCATCATGTCCAGACTGCGGTTTTCCAGCCCCAGTCGTGTGAAGTGGTAGTTCATGCCGAAAATGACGCACAGCATCAGTGTGACGATAGCCATGTTGACGAGCACGAATTTAACCCGAAGTTTCCTCAGCATGATCCGTCTACCTCCAGATGATAGCCAAGCCGCCGCAGGGAGCATATTTTTATATTGGAGCCGATAGCCGCCAGCTTCTTCCGCAGAAAGCCCACATAGACCTCTACATGGTTCTCTACCGCATCGGAGTCAAACCCCCATACACGGGTCAATATCATACTTTTGGGGACGATGGCATCTCCTGCCTGCAGCAGAAAGCGCATTACGTCAAATTCCCGCGCCGACAGGCGGACATTTCTGTCGCCGCACACCAGCAGGCAGGAGGATAATTCCAGCGACGTATTGCCCAGCGTCAGCTTTTCCACCTGCCCGCCCTGCCGCCGCAGCAGAGCGTTGACGCAGGCCAGCAATTCCCGCAGATCAAAAGGCTTGGTCAGGTAGTAATCCGCTCCGGCGTTGAGGCCGCGGACGCGATCCTCCAGCTCTGTACGGGCGGACAGCATCAGAATAGGTACGCCGCAGTGTTGTTCGCGAACCCGCCGTGCCACTTGATAGCCGTCCAGCTTCGGCATCATCACGTCCAGTATCAGCAGATCATACACGCCCAGTTCGGCGTACTCCGCGCCGCTCTCGCCGTCATAGGCGCACTCCACGGCAAAGCCCTTCTTTTCCAGCATGGTTTCCAGAGAGTCCGCCAGCAGCCTCTCGTCTTCGATGATCAGAATACGCATACGTCCGTCTCGCTTTCCTGTTCTGACGCCATTGTGCACCCATACACTGAAGCGAAGCTGAAAAAACAGCATGTTCACAGTTCTTTTACAGTTATTTCAGCTGACTTTAAGCCGCGTCTGCTACCATACAGTCAAGAAAAGATAGCGCGTTCCAACAGGGATGCGTCCTTTATAAATTCCTTGCCCGCAGGCCGTTACGGTCTGCGGGCAAGCCAATTTTCCGTAAGAAGGGCGGAGGGCGCTCCGGACTCTGCCCGGAGCGCCCTCCTATGGAAAGGAATAGAGGAATAGCCTGTTATTGCAGTACGATGGCGTTGACGGCCTCCACCA
>CAVGEC010000115.1:0-3048 GCA_963628195.1 Bacteroidaceae bacterium | reverse complement strand
GAAGCGCGAGGACTGATACCGTTTTCCGCGGTGTCTTACCCCGGCGCCGTGTGAAATAACAAAAAAGGAAGCACCCCGCGGGGTGCTTCCTTTTTGTTGTCAGTCAACAATATCCACAGACACCTTGGCGCCGGTGCGCTGGGCGTAGGAGCGGATGACCGTCCGTATCTCCTTGGCGATACGGCCCTGCCGTCCGATGACCTTGCCCATGTCCTCCGGTGCAACGCGAAGCTGAAGCGTCAGCTCGTCACCGTTCTCTACCTCGGTCACGCTGACCTGCTCCGGGTGCTCCACAAGGTTCTGCGCGATATACAGCAGCAGATCCTTCATGGCGCGCTCCCGACTTACAGTACGTCGACCTTCTTCAGCAGGGCACGGACGGTATCGGTGGGCTGAGCGCCGGTCTTGATCCACTCGCGGGCGCGGTCAGCGTCAATGCTGATCTTGGCGGGGGAGACGCAGGGATCATAAGTGCCGATCTCCTCGATGAAACGGCCGTCACGGGGATAGCGGGAATCGGCCACGACGACGCGGTAGTAGGGGGCCTTCTTGGCGCCCATTCTTCTCAGACGGATCTTAACCATAGTTGTGTTCCTCCATGTACATATAATTCTTGTTTTATCTGTTAAATGCGACTGCACTTACACACTTTTTGCTTATCGGATGGGATGTTTCGCGTTTCTTTCACGAATATTCTGCATTTGTTCTGCATTTGTTCTGCATTTATTCTGCTTTTGTTTTGCTTTTGTTCGGCTTTTGTTCGGCTTTTTTCCAGATTTTTTCGCCTTATTTCAGCCGTTTTTTCCGCCCAAAACCGTGCATGGCGCCCCTGGCAGCCTTGCCGCCGAAGCCGCCCATGCCGCCCATCATGCCGCCCAGACCGCGCATTTTCCCTTTGGTCATGGCGCTGGTCATCTGCTGCAGCATTTCGAAGGATTTCAGCAGCCGGTTCACGTCCACCACTTCCAGCCCGCAGCCTGCGGCAATGCGCTTTTTGCGGCTGGCGTTGAGTATCTGCGGATTTTCCCGCTCCAGCGGCGTCATGGACAGGATAATGGCCTTGTTGTGGGCCATCTGCTTTTCATCGATCTGGTTGGGATCAAAGTTTTTGCCCATGTTTCCCGGCAGCATCCCGGCGATCTGGCTCAGATCGCCCATGTTCTGCAGCTGCTCCATCTGATCCAGATAGTCGCTGAGCGTCAGCCGGTTCTTTCTTAGCTTTTCCTCCAGCTTTTTGGCCTGCTTTTCATCGTACTGCTGTTCCGCTTTTTCTATAAAGGTCAGCATGTCGCCCATGCCCAAGATACGCCCGGCCATGCGGTCGGGGTGGAACGGCTCGATCATGTCCAGCTTTTCGCCGGTGCCTACGAACTTGATGGGCTTGCCCGTTACCGCCCGGATAGACAGTGCCGCGCCGCCTCGTGCGTCGCCGTCCAGCTTCGTCAGCAGCACGCCGTCGATGCCCAGCGCGTCGTCGAAAGCCTTGGCAGCGTTCACCGCGTCCTGGCCGGTCATGGCGTCCACCACCAGCAGTATCTCGTTGGGCTTCACTGCGGCCTTCACGGCCTTCAGCTCGTCCATCAGGGCTTCATCGATGTGCAGCCGGCCCGCCGTATCCAGGAACACGATGTCGTGTCCGTGGTCGGCGGCGTACTTCACCGCCTCCTTGGCGATAGTCACCGGGTCGATCTGCCCCATCTCGAATACGGGAATGTCCAGCTGCTTGCCGACCACCTGTAATTGGTTAATGGCTGCGGGACGGTACACGTCGCAGGCCACCAGCAGCGGCCGCTTGCCGTAGCTGCGGCGCATGAGCCCCGCCAGCTTGGCGCCGTTGGTGGTCTTGCCCGCGCCCTGCAGACCGACCATCATCACAACGGTGGGGCCCTTGGAGGCTGTGGTCAGCCGGGCATTGGTGCCTCCCATCAGCGCCGTCAGCTCCTGGTTGACGATCTTGATGATCTGCTGCGCCGGAGTCAGGCTGTCCAGCACATCCGTGCCCACGCACTTCTCCGTCACATCGGCTACAAAGTCCTTCACGACCTTGTAGCTGACATCGGCCTCCAGCAGTGCCAGGCGCACCTCGCGCATGCCCTCGCGCACGTCGGCCTCGGTCAGACGCCCCTTGCCGCGCAGGCGCTTGAATACGCCGTTCAGTTTTTCGCTCAGTCCCTCAAATGCCATGGATCGTTACTCCTTCAGAGCCGCGGCGCGCTCCAGAATAGCGTCCGCCAACTCCTCCAACCGGTGGTTATCGTATTGCCGGTAGTTGATGGTCTTTATGTCATTGGCAGCGGCGATGATACCGTCCACATGCTGCTGCATCTGCAAAAAGCGCCGCATCAGCCCGGTTTTGTCCTCCAGCTCCGTCATGGCGTTTTCGGCGCGGACGATCACATCCCGCACGCCCTGCCGTGAGATGCCGCAGTTCTCCGCGATCTCGGCCAGAGACAGATCCTCGTTGTAGTACAGATCAAACAGCTCACGCTGCCGTGGGGTAAGAATGTCGCCGTAAAAATCGAACAGCATGGTCATGCGGTATGTCTGGTTTTTCACGGTGTCCCCTCCTTCTGTAAAGTTATACGCCTTTACAACATTGAATATCATACACGATTCCGCCGTAAAAGTCAAGCCGAAATATGGCGGCAAAGGCAAAAAATTTCCCCGGCATCCGCCGGGGAAATCCAGTATAGGCTCAATGCTTCAGCCGCTTGTCGCACTTCTTGGCCAGCCAGGTGCCCACGCTCTGGAACAGCTGCACCAGCAGGATCAGAATGACCACCGCCACCAGCATTACCAGATATTTGTAGCGGTAATAGCCGTAGTCGATGGCGATCTTGCCCAGTCCGCCGCCGCCGATAATGCCGCTCATGGCGGAGTAGCCCAGAATGGTGGTCAGCGCAATGGTCACGTTCTGGATGAGAGACGGCACGCTCTCCGGGATCATCACCTTGCAGATGATCTGCATGGGCGTGGCGCCCATGCTCTGGGCGGCCTCGATGATGTTGCCGTCCACCTCCCGGAGACTGCTTTCCACCAGGCGCGCCA
>CAVGEC010000114.1:0-3170 GCA_963628195.1 Bacteroidaceae bacterium | reverse complement strand
GGCCAGCACCGCGGCTGGCGCTGTTCCTACAGCGGTAAACGCAAAGAACCGCCTCTCGGCGGCTCCTTGCGTTTACCATAATAAATATTATTGTCAACTTATCGCCAGGATTGGCTGTAGAAATACAGCGCCAGCATGCCGGGGCCCACATGAGCACCGGTGACGGGTTCGTGACAGACGGACAGGATGGGACCGGTACAGCCGGCCTGGCGCAGAGCAGTCGTCAGATGCAGCGCCTCCGCCGGGGCGGCGGCGTGGGAGATGCCCACCGGGGCCGCTTTATCCTCCGCCATCTCGTTGTACAGCTGGATCAGCTTATCCATCGCCTTTTTGCGCCCGCGTTCCTTACTGAGCACCACGATCTTTCCCTCCGTGTCGCCCTGCAGGATGGGTTTGATCTGCAGCAGCGTACCGGCCAGCGCCGCGGCGCCGGACAGACGTCCGCCCTTGCGGAGAAACTTCAGATCATCCACCATGAAATGCTGGCGCATTTTCCCGGACAGCGTATTGGCGCGGGCGACAATGGTCTCCATATCCGCACCTTGCTGCGCCATCTGCGCCGCTTCCAGCACAATAAGGCCTTCGCCCAGGGACGCCCCGCGGGTGTCCAGCACGCGGATATCCCGCTGGGGATAGCGCTCCCGCAGCTCCTGCGCCACAACGCTGACGCCCCAGCAGGTGCCGCTGACGCCGCCGGACAGCCCCACATACAGCACATCGTCGCCCCGCTCCAGCACAGGCTCCATGGCCTCGCAGGCGGCCAGCGGCGTGATCATAGAGGTCTTGACCTCGGCACCCTTGCGCATTGCCTCGTAGAAAGCGTGGCCGTCAAAGGGCTGGGACACGTCCACCGGCTCACCGTCAATAGTATAGGTCAAGCACAGCTCTGTGATGCCGTATTGCTCCCGCAGTTCAGGCGGCAGATTGGCCGCATTGTCCGTCATTACTCGAACCATAATGAGTCTCCTTCATTTGGGCAGAGCCCAAGTAATATTTGCGTCACAGCCGTTCCCGCACCCAAGCGGCCAGCGTATCAAACAGACAGCGATAGCCGGCCATGGTCAAATGGATGCCGTCGGCGGCGATGAGTTTGGGTAAGTCGCGCATGGGCAGGAACTGCCTGCGCACGTCGATAAGGGGCACGCCCTCGGTCAGCGCCAGTGCGGCCACCGCGTCGGAGTACATCTCCTGGTGGCGGTAGATCCGCCCCACGTCCCCCAGCCAGCGGAGGATGCTGCCGCCGTCGCTGTGCTGAGAGATGAACTGAAAATACCGCTGCCCGTCGATAGGCGGCAAGGTCATCAGCACAGGCTGGACGCCGGCGGACTTCAATTCCGCAGCGGCGCAGCGCAGCTTTTCCACGAATTCCGGCAGGGCCGTGCGGGGCAGATGCTCCTGCTCCGGCGCGGCGGCGATGGCCGGCCAGTCAAAGTCGCTGTCGTTGCCGCCGTAGCCCACCAGGGCCCAGCGGGCGTCCATGCCCCGCTGCACATCATGCTCCACCAGCGCCAGGCCCTTGGTCACCGTGGCGCCCATTTTGGCACGGTTCACCACCTCCAGCCGGTCGCTGGGGTATTGCGCCATGACCTCCGGCAGATGAAAATGGTAGTGCATCTCCTCGTCCGGTATGGTTGCTTTCAGCAGAGAATCACCGTAAATAAAAGCCCGTTCCATGGAAACGCCTCCTTACGCCTTTTTATCTAATATAACATATTAGTAAAGGCGAGTCAACATATTTTGTATGGCGTTTTGTTGCATGATGCGGCGCAATGTGATATAATATACAGCGAAATTGATATAGGCGGTGTCACTATGGAATATGACAAGGAATTAATTGCCCACAAGCTGCAGCGGTGGGATAAGTTTATCACGGATTATCATCTGCCGGACTGGGAGGCTATCCCGGATTTTGGCCTGTATATGGACCAGGTCATCGTGCTGCTGGAGCAGTACCTCAGCTTTATCCCCGCGCCCGTAAGCGGCAAGGAGCGCTTTGTCACGTCCTCCACCATCAACAACTATGTGCGGCTGAAGATCATGCCCGCGCCGGAAAAGCGGAAATACCACCGCATCCACATTGCGTACCTCATCATGATACTGACCATGAAGCAGAGTTTGAGTATCAGCGACGTGCAGAAGATCCTGCCTGCCGACAGCAACGAGACGGACGTGCGCGCCGTATATGAGGACTACTCCCTCAAGTTCCGCCGTGTGGGCCTGTTTTTCAATCAGCAGGTGCAGTCCGGCTCCGAGGGGATCCGCAGCGCCACCGAGCAGAACTGCGGCAATGCCGTGGAGCTGCTGGTCATTGAGAGCGCACTGATCGCCGGGTTCTCCAAGATCCTGGCGGAGAAACTGATCCGCCTTTGCGGCGCGGATACTGAGGATGTGCTGGCAGCGGAGCAGACGCCGCCCCAGCCGTGATATAGGGATATTGTACAGCGTTTTTCGCGGCAATATGTGAACAGGATATAAATCCGTGGCCGTAAAGCCACGGATTTTTTTATGGGACAGAGCATATACTCCCGCGAGGTGATCGCATGAAAAAGGCCCTGTCCTATGTATTGGCGTTCCACGCGGCGCTGACCGCTGCCGCGCTGCTGTGGGCGCTGCAGGAAAAATTCCCCGGCCCGCTGACCAACGTTCTGTCCCCCGTGTGGACCAGCCCGTGGGAGATGGGGAAATCCGCGTTTTTCCCGCTGCTGGCGGCGGCCCCGGTGCTGTGGTGGATGCAAAAGGGCGGCAGCCGGGGCGGATTGTGTCTGATGGCGCTGAGCGGCGCGGTGCTGGCCTTGGTGCTGACCTGGACGCCCCTGCCGGCGGCGGTGTCCGCCGCGCTGGCCATAGCGGTGGCACTGGGGCTGTACGCTGTAATGTGGCGGCGCGTCAGCGGCGATGGCCTGCCATGGTATCTGCTGACCGCCGCGTTGGCGGCGGCCTATATCCTGCTGACCATTCTGCCGCCCACAGGAGGGGTATTCCTGCCCCGCGATGCCGCCGCCATAGCGGCAATCCCGTTTTGATCCCCACGGCATCAGCCGCCACCAACCACAGCCCCTGTTTTACAGGGGCTGTGGCGCGATTTGATAATCGCCCAAAACCGTTAGAACAGAAAACCTTCTGCGGTTGCTGTTTTCAGCGGCAGCGAAGCGGTAGCGGAAAGCTGTGCT
>CAVGEC010000113.1:0-3190 GCA_963628195.1 Bacteroidaceae bacterium | reverse complement strand
TACACCCTGCGGGAGCTTTGGTTTCGACGATACGGTACTGCACACCGACCTTGAGATCGCTCCACTTGACGCTGCCGGTCTTGTCGGTGGTGATCCGACTGACTTCCGTCCATGCCTTGCCGTCCGAGGAAGTCTCCAGCAGCAGTTCCGTACCGGCAAGAGGTGCGCCCGTGGCATCCACCTTGCGGATGGTGATGCTGCCCTTGGCAAGTACGTTCTCGCGTGTGACTTTGATGCTGAGGTTCGCAGTGGTCAGGCTGAAATCATATTTGGTTTCATCCAGCACATAGCCGTCCAAACTACTAATTTCCTGATAGAAGTATTTGCCGAGTCTCAGCCCCAAGAATGTCACCTTGCCGTTGGCATCGGTCGCGCCATCCGCGATCTTATTTCCATTGGCATCAAAGAGCCGGAATACAACACCGGCCAGCGGCTGCTTGGTGTCGACATCTACCTTCAGAATTTCGATGCCCCCCTTGACCGGCGTATTCTCACGGGTGACTTTCAGCACCTGCCCGTTTTTGTTCAGCACAGCGGAGTACGCCGTGTCGTCCAAAATGTATCCGGCTGGTGCTTTGAACTCCTTGTAGGTGTAGCTGCCCAGCCGAAGGCCGGAAAATATCAGCCTTCCGTTGACATCTGTGTAACCCTCCGCGACCTGTTTGTTGGACGCATCGTACAGCCGGAAGCCTGCACCTTGCAGCGGCGTCTTATTGTCACCGTCCACCTTGACGATCTCAATGCTGCCCTTGGCCAACGCATTCGTCCGCTTTGCCGTAATGTTCAACGCGGTTGCCGTGATGTTGATCTGATACTTTGTGTTGTCCACCACATAGCCACTGGGTGCGCTGATCTCCTGATAGCTGTACTTGCCCTGCGGCAGATCAGCAAACACCGCCTTGCCATCCGCGCCGGTGGTAGCATCCGCCACCTTTTTGCCTGCGCTGTCGTACAGCCGGTATGTCACGCCTGCCAGCGCCTTACCAGTCTCCGCGTCCACCTTGTTGATGGTCAGACTGCCTTTTTCCTCCACGGCCCTGATTTTGATATACACCCGCACGGGGTCACGCCCAACGCCGGTGTAGCTGGCCATCGCCTGATACCGCCCCGTCCGGTCATACCAGCACAGCACCGCCTCATCCGGATCCATCTCAAAGGCGCTGCCGGTAGCGGAATACGTTTTCTCACCGAGCAAATTCTTGGCCGCGGCAGCCGTGGCCGTGATGGTCAGTGTATTGCCCTTTCGTGCAAAGGTGACACCGCTACCGCTGTTGGCGGTAAAATTGTAGGCGCTCAACACACCGTTGGTGTCCGTAACGCTGGCCGTGTAGCTGCCCGCCGCGTTCTTCTTCAGCTCGATCACATCGGCCCAGAGTTCGGCGTATGCGGCAAAGCTGGGGATCTCGTTGGCCGACTGCATCGCCGCCGCGATCTCGCCATACCACAGTTCAAATGTGGGATACCGGCTGGTATCCACGCAGTCGTAGAATGGGCTGTAGCCCCAGTCATCGTAGGTATAGGCGCTGCGGTACTCGCAGATCAGCTCCCAGATGATGGCCTGTGTTGCCGCCCATTTCTCTGCGTTGATGATAGCGCTGCTGTTCCGGTCGCCGGAGGCCGTACCGTAGTCGGCGCTGGGATAACCGCAGGCCAGCGCCAGCGCGATGGCGCTCTGTACAGAAGCCGGCAGGTTGTACCAACACCCGCTGCTGCCCTGGACATAGCTGCCGCTGTCATCGGAATGGACGCCGGGCTGGATGCAGTACGCCACCGTTCCGTTGGCGTACTTGACGTGGTACAGAGCGCTGCCGCTGCCGAGGCTGCTGGTAGCCGAGATGGTCATGTTGACAACAGTCGGAGATGTACTTTGGCTGTAATCATACTGGCGAAATGTGATCTGGCTGGAATACACGAACTCCCTGTACTTGACCGTCACAGTAGCGGCGTAAGCGGTCACCGCCAGTGCTGTCGCCATGACCAATGCCAGCACAAGGGCTGTCATATGTTTGAATACTTTCAAATGGCTTCCTCCTTTACAAAAGATAAGACCTCTCCGTTTCCAGAGAGGTCTTCACATATTGCCTTTTTCTCAGCCTGCATAGAGAACGTAGATGAGCAGGCTTGCGCCATCCTCCACAATGCAGACGTTACAGCGGATGCCCGCGTCGGCCAGCGTGTCCACACCTGCCTGCATCATGAGTTGCTGGAAGGTATAGTCCACCATATCCCGCGCCTTGGCCTCCAGTGTCTCCTGCGAGGCATCTGCCGCTACCGATGCGGGGAAGCGGTACGCACTGTTGCCCAGTGTCAGGCTGCCGTCCGTAGTGACGCCGTACTGTGCGGCGGCATAGGCGTTGGCGGCTTCAACAGCCGCCCAGCGGTCTGCCGGTTCGTACTCCGGCTCGGGTTCAGGTTTGGGGGTAGGTGTAGGCTCCGGCTCCTGTACCGGCGCAGGTTCGGGTTCGCTCGGTGCAGGCTCCGGCTGCGGTGCGGGTGTCAGTGTCTGTTCAGGCGTAGTCGGTTGCTCCGGCGTAGTGGGCTGTTCCTCACCATTGGGTGCGGGCGGTGTTTCCTCCGTCTTGGTGGAAGGCGTCTCCGTGTCCTCAGTGGGGTTCGGAGTCTCCTCGCCATCTGCACCCTTGACCGCCTCAACAGTTTCCTCGGCGGGCAGGCTCTCCGTATCTTCTTGAGCCTTGCCCTCAGTGGGCGCGATGGCCTGCGCCGCGCTCTGTACCGCCGCCACCGGCAACAGCGCTGATGCGGAGCTGTCCTTTGCCTGCCCACAGGCCGTGAGCAGCAAGAGCGTCCCCGCCATCAGGGTCATGATCTTCTTTTTCATGTGCGTTTCTCCTTTCAGTGTTTTGGGTAGCACAAACAACTACCACACAACCATCCGTAAGTCAACGGAAAGATTTATAATGCTCTGACAAGGTGGGAGGCGCTCTGGCACAAGCCGTTCCCATGCTCATACCATGCCTCCCATCTCCATGTGAGGTGCTTCTTCCTGCGCTATGTTCTGCCGCTGAACATCGAGGTCAAAGCAGGTCAGGTAGGCGTTGTAATCTCCGGGTGACGGGTTGCAACGCAGGCAGTAGCGGTAATGCTCGGTTTCCACGATGTAGCCGTAGTTCTGTACCCAGCCGCCAGCGATCTTTCCGCCGTGCTCATAGCAGAAGCGCTCCATGGCAAA
>CAVGEC010000112.1:0-3235 GCA_963628195.1 Bacteroidaceae bacterium | reverse complement strand
CATAGTGCCGAGCAGCAGGAAAAGCACCGCGATGGCCCACATGAGAACGGTATAGGCTATCATATCATATATCTCTCCATATTTTCTGCATAACTATGCTTTTTGTCGCCATTTTTCTCTATTTTGTCAACAATTTTCTCACTAATCTCTCATCCGGATCCACAAAGACAGTCTGGTATGTGGCATAAGTGACCATACCGGGCGGTGAGCCCGCAGGCTTTTTCACGAACTTCACCTGGGTAAAGTCAACTGGTACTTTTGTGCTGTTTTGCGCCTGCGAGAAATACGCCGCCAGGGATGCCGCCTCCATGATGCTCTGTTCGTCCGGTTGTACGCCACCGGTGGACAGTATCACATGGGAGCCGTGTATCTTCTGGGTGTGGAACCACAGATCCCACTTCTCCGCATCCTTCGTGGTCAGTCGGTCATTCTGCCGGTTATTGCGGCCCACAAGGATACGCAACCCCGCCGTAGAGCGAAACTCCCTGGGCTTGCTGGGCCGCTGAAAGGGTTGTTTCTTGCCGCCTTTAGCCCGGAGATACCCCCCATCAGTCAATTCAGCCCGGATATCGTTGAAATCCTGTTCGCTCTCTGCCAGCGCCAGCTCCTGCAGAACGCTCTCCAAATAGCGCAGTTCCTCCCTGCCCTTTTCCAGCTGCTGGGTAATAAATCTCTCCGCCGTCTTGGCCTTGGTATACTTTTTGAAGTATTTTGCGGCATTCTCCTGGGGTGACAGACGAATATCCAGCGGTATATCCACATCCTTACCGTCGGGATCATAGTAATTCTGCACCGTCAAGCGGCTCATGCCCCGCTTCATGCGATACAGATTCGCGGTGATCAATTCACCGTAAATACGCCACTTATCCCGGTCTTTGCTGTCCAGAAGCTCCTTCTCCTGCATGACGATCTTGCGCCGCAGGCGGGCGACGGCATTGTTGGCCGTTTTCAGCAGATCCTGCCCCTTCTGCTTTGCCCGTTCCGCCTGCTCCCGCTTGATATAGAAGTCGTCCAGCAGCGCCGAGAAGCTCTCGTACTGCTCCGAATCTGCCGCACCGCCGTACTGCCCGATAGACATATAGGTAAAGTCCATAGGCGTCCCGGCGCGTTTCAGCAAAACCGGCGTAAATTCATTTTCATTCACAGCATTCCGCCATGTGGAGAAAGCCCTCCAAATCTCTGGAACACACCCCGCGGGCGGCGTATCTGTATTACCGCAGGCACGGAACACCAGCTCCCGCGCCACCAGCGGCGAAATACCGTTGAATGTGTCCACCAGCCACTTGTCCGCGGGCGCGTCCTCGTCCGCCGCCGCGGCAAGACCGAAAAATTCTTCCTCCGTTGCCGTGAAGGGAGATAGCTTGTCAGGCGCTGCGGGCAAACGGTAAAACAATCCAGGCAGCACCTGCCGATCGGGATTCATTTCAAAATCTATCCGCCGCAGGCAGTCAAGCACGCGGCCCTCTTTGTCCGCCAATATGAGGTTGGCCCGGCGGGCCACCGCCTCCAGGATCAATGAAAAACGGCTGCGTTCGCCCATTTCGTCAGCGGCGGAAATGTGGAGTTTCACGACTCTTTCCAGCGGTACCTGCTCGATCTCCTCAATAATGCCGCCGGAAAGATACTTCCGCAGCAGCATGCAGAACATAGGCGGCTGAGCAGGGTTATCCCGCAGCATTCCCGTCAAATGAAGTCGAGGCTGTCCACCGCCCGCAGATAAAAACAGGCGGCGATTTCCCCGCAGCAGCAATACGATCTGGTCGCGGGCGGGCTGCTGAATTTTTTCGATACGACTGCCGGTGATCTGCGGTGCCAATTCGGCCACCACAGCCCGCAGACATATGGCATCCAGCGGCATATCAACCCTCCTCCATCATGGCGCGGAATAATTCTTCCGCTCTGTTTTTATCCCCTTTAAGGTACAAATACCCCATCAGACACTCTAAACCGGTGGCAGAATGATACTGTGCCGGGCTGGCGCTGCGGGACATGGTATGCACATTGGCATTCCGCCCGCGCTTATACACTGCTAGTTCTTCTTCGGTGAGCTGGGACAGTATTTTCTGCATTTTTTCCGCCTGCGCCGGTGCACAGACCAAGGCGATGGTCGCCCGGTGCAGATCCTTGCCTGTCGCTGTGCCGTGGACACATAGCCAGGTACGAACCAGTATTTCATACACGGCATCCCCCATGTGGGCCAGGGCGATAGCGCTCATTTTGTGCAGTTCTTCCGGGGATAATTCCGGTGCCAAATAGTTCAATTTATCACTTCCTTACGCTTGATATTATGACACTTCTATTGGATTTTGGCAAGAAAAAGTATCGACAAACCGGGGTTGTACATGGTAGAATCTACTTGAAATCATACTTGTACATACTCTTGATGTTCAAGTTGTACAGGAGCCATTGTACAGGATGTACAGCGGCGGCAAGGAGGTAGCATATGCCCAACACGGAAAAACGGTATAAAAAAGGCCAGATCATCTGCCGGCCCAAAGAGATGGTCATGAGCATGTACAACATACTCTACGGCAGCGTGGGCGTGTATTTCGACTACGGTACGCCGGAGGAGGTGCATGTGGTGACATTAAACGAAGGCGATTTTTTCAATGTCATCAGTTTTCTGGAATCCCGTCCCCGCAACACCACCGCGGTGGCGCTGGAGAACACCATCGTCAGCGAGATCACATATGACAACTTCAGCACCTATTTCCGGGAAAAGCCCGCCAAGATCATGAGTCTGCTGCAGCACATGAGCGCACGCATGCGCCAGCTGCAGAAGGCCTATGTGGACACCTGCCACGCGCTGGAGATGTGTGGGGATAAGGACAAGCTGCACGCAGAGCATCAGGAATGGGTGGACAGCCACAATCGGACGTACAACCTGCTGAAAGCCATGTTCCCCTCCATGTACCACGAGGAGGATCACCACGAATAACCACCAAATGCGCCGCTATGAAGCGGCGCATTTCTCACAGCGGAAGAAACCCCTGCCCTTCTACATGAAGATATTCCGTACCCCTCCGCATGAAGATCCCCCCCTGCACTGACGCGCAGGGGGGGATCATATCGTGCGAGCATGCCTATAAGCCGGGTTCTGTTTTGATAGTCATCTATCTACGCGCATCGTCGCCGATACGCTCCAGCCACCTCGGAAGCGGCCGGGCCGACCTATTGCTTCCATACCGGTGTTGCTCCGGATAGAGTTTACAGCGGCGGACGCTTTCACACGCCG
>CAVGEC010000111.1:0-3299 GCA_963628195.1 Bacteroidaceae bacterium | reverse complement strand
AAGGGGTGCCTTTTCTCATGCTTTGAAATATTCCTCCGTCTGGCGGATGTTGTGCTGTATCTCCTGCCGCAGCTGTTCCAGGGAGTCGAATTTCCGCTCGCTCCGCAGGCGGCGGCAGAACTCCACGCGGAT
This sequence comes from Bacteroidaceae bacterium, assembly GCA_963628195.1. GTDB lineage: Bacteria > Bacillota > Clostridia > Oscillospirales > Oscillospiraceae > Vescimonas. The sequence goes on along the minus strand of CAVGEC010000111.1, from coordinate 3,167 downwards.
CTCCTGGCCGTAGAGGTCGCCGTCGAAGCCCAGCAGGAACGTCTCGACCGAGACGGCATCGCCGCTGGACACGGTGGGGCGGGTACCCACATTGGTGACGCCGGGGAAGCGGTGTCCGTCGGGCAGGCAGACCTGGGTGATATACACGCCGTGGGCCGGGGAGAGCACATGCTCCGGCACCGCCAGATTCACCGTGGGGATGCCGATGGTGCGGCCAAGGCGCTGGCCGTGCTGCACCGTCTGGCTGAGGCAGTGGCGGTGGCCCAGGAATGCCGCGGCGCGCTCCATGTCGCCGCTCTCCACCAGAGTGCGGATGTAGGTGGAGCTGACGGTGATGCCGTCCAGCGTCACCTGGGGGATGATGTCGCAGCCCAGGCCCAGCTGGGCGCATTTTTCCCGCAGCAGCTGCACGTTGCCGGCGTTCCTGTGGCCGAAGCGATGGTCGTGACCGGCCACGAAGTGCACCGCGCCGAAGTCGCGGATGAGCATCAGCAGGTAGTCCTCCCACGGCATGGCCATCATGGCACGGTCGAAGGGGGCGAACACCACCTTTTCTATGCCGTAAAGGCGCTGCATCAGCCCCTGGCGGTCGCGGTTGGAATTGATGAGGTACACGGGGCGGCCCGTGACCACCTCCCTGGGCGGGCGGTCAAAGGTGAAGGCCGCCGGGACGGCGTTCAGCTCACGCGCACGCTCCGCCGTCCTGCGCAGCAGGGCGCCGTGGCCCAGGTGCACGCCGTCAAAAAAGCCCAGGGCGATAACTGTCTTGTCCAAGTTGTTCACGCTCCGAAAAAGTTTTTCTCCGAGGTCAGAATACCGGCTTCCCAGCGGCTGAGGCACAGGAACGCGCCGTCCGGGCCGTAGACGCGGTACAGGCCCGGCCGCAGGCCCGGCGCAGGCAGGGGGTTGCCGCACAGGCAGCGCCGGTGGGCCTGTTCGCCGGTGATGCGGTAGGCGGGGTACTGCCGGAACAGGGAGTCGGCGGGGGCCAGCAGGGACTCGCCCTGCCGCTGCACGTCCTCGATGGTATGGCTGTCCGCCAGCGTGAAGCCGGCGGCCATGGTGCGCCGCAGGGAACTCATGCAGCCGCCGCAGCCCAGGGCCTGCCCGATGTCGTGGCAGAGGGTGCGGACATAGGTGCCCTTGCTGCACAGCACGCGCAGACGCCAGTCGCCGTCCGGTTCCTCCGGCTCCAGCAGCTCCAGCTCACGGATGGTGATGCGCCGGGCGGGGCGGTCGATCTCCGCGCCTTTTCTGGCCAGCTCGTACAGCTTCCGGCCGTTGATCTTGATGGCGGAGTACATGGGGGGCACCTGGTCGATCTCGCCGGTGAAGCGGGGCAGCAGGGCCTCCAGCTGCGCACGGGTGACGGACACGGGGTGCGTCTCCAGCGTGTCGCCGGAGGTGTCCTGGGTGTTGGTGACCAGGCCCAGGCGCAGGCCGGCGATGTACTCCTTGTCGCCGCTCTCGGCGTAGGACACGGCGCGGGTGGCCTGTCCCACGAACACGGGCAGCACGCCGGTGGCCATGGGATCCAGGGTGCCGGCGTGGCCCACTTTTTTTGTTTTCAGTATGCCGCGCAGCTTGCCGCATACGTCCATGGACGTCCAGCCGGCGGGCTTGTCGATGATGATGATGCCGTTGGCCATGGTTTACCCCACGACTTTCCTGTAGGCCGCCAGAATGGCCGCCCTGGCCTCGTCCATGGTGCCGTCCACCGTGGCGCCGGCGGCGCCTTTGTGGCCGCCGCCGCCCAGAACGCTGCACACGGCGCTGGCATCCACCCGCGGGCCGGTGCGCAGGGACAGCTTTACCCGGCCCGGCTTCAGCTCACGCAGGGTGATGCCGCAGTCGGTGCCCTGCACCAGCGCAGCCAGGCTGCTGAGTTCCTCTACGTCGGATTCGGCGGCGTGGAGCTCGCTGCACAGGGACAGGGGGATGGACATGACCACCACCCGCCCGCTGTCGTACAGCTCCATGGCGGATACCATGTGGGCCTCCATCGCCAGGCGGACGGGGGATTTGGTGCGGAACAGGGCCTTGTTCACCGGGGCTGCGTCGATGCCGCAGTCCATCAGCGCCGCGGCGATGCGGTGGGTGCGGGATGTGGTGTTGGCGTAGACGAAGCAGCCGCAGTCTGTGGACACAGCCACATACAGCGGCAGCGCGATGTCCGGCGTCAGGGGCGTCAGCTCCCGGACGATCTCATAGACGATCTCGCCGCAGGCGGCAGCGTCGGCATCCAGGCAGGTGCGCTGGGCGAAAAACTCCTGAGAGCCGTGGTGGTCGATGGCCAGACAGATGCTGCCCCGGTACTGCGCGGCGTTGTCCGGCAGCAGATTCAGCGCCGCGATGTCCACGGACACCACGGCGTCGGGGGCGAAGCCCTCCGGGGCCCAGTAGGGCGCGGCGTAGGGATCATACGTCTCCGTGATCTCCGGGTTGGGGAGCATGCAGGCGGTCTTGCCGAGGTCGCGCAGGGCACGGCACAGGGCGGCGGCGCAGCCCACGGTGTCGCCGTCCGGGCGCACATGTGTCAGCACCAGCACATTGTCCAGCGTGCGCAGGAAATCCGCCGTCTCCCGCACGGTCAGGCGGGCGCTCATTCCCGGTCCTCCGGCAGGACGATGTCCGCATTGGCGGGGTTGGCGGGCTTGACGTGGTTCAGAAGGTCCAGGATGTGCGCGCCGTGGGCGATGGAATCATCCATGAAGAATTGCAGCTCCGGGGTGTAGCGCAGGTCGATGGCCTGCCCCAGCTCGTGCCGCAGATAGCCGGCGGCGGACTTGAGGCCCTTCATGAGGCCCTTTTCGTCGCCGCAGTTCAGGGCGCTGATGTAAACCCGCGCATAGCGCAGGTCGCTGGTGGTGTCCACGCGGGTGATGGTGAGCATCCCCTCAGAGACGCGGGGATCCTTCACGGTGCGCAGCAGGGCGCTGAGTTCCTTGCGGATCTCCTCATTGATGCGCCCGATACGGTTTCCTGCCATAGGGCGTTCCTCCTTTCAAGAAAAACGGGGCGGGCGAAGTGCCCGCCCCGCAGGTCGTTGGGATAGGGGGGCAGGGGGGCCGTCAGACCTCGATCTGCTCCATGGTGAAGGCCTCCACGATGTCGCCCTCCTTGATGTCGTTGAACTTCTCGATGCTCAGGCCGCACTCGTAGCCGGA
>CAVGEC010000110.1:0-3378 GCA_963628195.1 Bacteroidaceae bacterium | reverse complement strand
CATGAATTCCTGGTACACCAATTCCGAGCGTTTCCTCCAGGACGATCCGGAAGTCTTCGCCTTTCCGTTTTCCGCTGGAGAAAGCTCCTGGAACGTTTTCCCAGCACATGAAGCGGGGGCGAACATGGATGCCTGTTCGCCCTCGTAGTATATCTGCATTTCTCATCTCCTTCACGATCCTGATCTGCTCCATGAAAAGGCCGCTTCGCGCACCGGCAAGACCGGCTCTCGCACCGGCCACGGATAAGTCCTGACAAGGGCTGCCGCCGCAGATGATGTCCACCGGCGGCAGCTCATCGCCACGCAGCTTGGTGATGTCTCCAAAATGCAGCATCCCCGGCAGGCGTTCCTGCGTGACGCGGATGGGGAACGGTTCGATCTCGCTGGCCCACAGGGGCACGACGCCATTGTGGATAGCCGCCAGAGGGAAGCCTCCGATGCCATCGAAGAGACTTCCCATGGTGATGATCCTCATCTCGCCGCGGCCACCACCGTCCGCGCCATACTGACCGCGCTCTGCGCTGTGTAGACCGCCGAGGAGATATTGGCCCGCGTGGTGGTGTCCAGTCCGAACGCACCGGCGATGCGGGGGATCTCTCCGGCAGATAGCATCAAGCCCAAGCCCAGCAGCGCGTGATCCTTAAATACCATCAGGCCTGCTACAAGGATAGTGGCCTGCAAAAAGGCCGTGAGACACAGTCCCACGACCTGCTTGCACCACTGTGTGAAGCCGTCCCCATAGCCGCGTGGTACACTGAACATATACAGGCTGCCCACGGCGATCTGGATGAGCAGGATGCCGCCGCGCTTAAGATTGGCGAAGAAGACTTTAATGACCGCGTAAGCCATGAGCGCAAGGCAGAAGATGACCATGAGCCCACTGGTCACCGGCCCGAAGCCCCGCAGGGCGAAAGACGTGGCGGTGGTCAGACTCTCCACGGCGTTGAAATCCTCCAGCGCTGCTTTTGCCGCATCCCCGATGTTGGTGGCGCCAAAGCCGGTGATACCCGCCGTCAGGTCAGCCTGCAGCGATACTGCCAGCACATATAGGCGCACCGGCACCTGCGTAAAAAGAGAAACGGCCAGAAAGCCTTTGATGGCATTCAAAGCCGTTTCCTTTACGTTCCCGCGCCCGCTGGAATACTCCACGCCGCACTCGAAGCAGGACACCACCAGTCCCGTGGCAAACAGGGCCCATCCAAGATAGGAGAAAAACAGCACCACGCTCTGCACCCAGCTCATCTCAAAGAGTTCCGCGCCCATGCCGCCCATCTCTGAGAAGAAATTGCCGAGAAAGCCCACGATCTGACCGTAGAACCAGTCCACGATCTGACCCAGCACCGTATCAGCTACAAAGTCCCAAATAAAAATAGTTTCTCACCTCCGTAAACACAGGAAGCACTCTGCCGTCAGCAGAGCGCTTCCTGTATGTTGTATTATTTTGCAGGTCACAGTTCCATCTTAAATCCGTAGTCCTGCGCCCGATCCTGCTCCACATCCTGTGCCACGTCATCCTCCTGACGCTGCACCTGTGCCAAGACCATCAGCTGCCCAAGCCGTGAGGAGAATGCAGAGATGATAGCAGTCTTGCGGCTCTCATCCATGTATTCGCCGGCCTGATCCAGGATGTCACGGATGTCCTGCTCGATGCCGTTCAGCTTACCGAAGTCGATCCAGTCGAAGGAGGTCACCAGCTTGAGCTGCTCCTCGTGGGTCTTCTTGAATGGTTTGCATTCAATGGCACGGGCGGAGAGTATCTGCGGTGTCAGCTTGTCATAGCCCATGGATGAACCGCTGTCGAAGATAGGCGCCGCTCCCAGCCACTCCAGTGTATCGGCGCTGCGGAGCAGGCCGAAGTTGTTCTGATGCCTGTCCTCGTTGGCGATAAGGTAGTCCAGCACGATCATCTGATCCACTGCGTGTTTCATGCCCTTGATGCCCAACGCCTCACAGCAGTTCAGGTAGTGGCGGTAGACCGATGTACTGTTGTCCTTCTTCACAGACTGCATCACGCGCCACGCACTGACCAGCTCCGTTTCCGGCGTGACGAAATCCTCGCAGACGCTGTAAGGGATACCGTCATCCCAGAGCAGCGTATAGGGCACATGGGGGATGCCCAGTCTCTCCGCCACCAGTGATGCGACCACCTCATTGAATGGCTGCTGCATGAAAGGATTGCTCCCCGCCTTCAGCAGGCAACGTTTTCCCTCAATGATCTTCCACCGCTTTTTCAGGTAGCCATCCGACGTGTTATCCGGGGAACTGAAATCGAAATTCGCCGCGTCTGTGGCCTTGCCCAACAGGACATCACCGATGTCCTCTGAGAAGGGATTTTCGAAGAAGTTGATATGCTCCCACTGGAGGTCGCTGCCATGAGGCCTGACCCAGTACTGGTCCGAGAGGCTCAGGCCGAAGCAGCGTGTCAGCAGTACCTGCGTATTGGGCAGGTTCAGTGTTTCCAGTGCCTTTCGCACACCGGAACGGCTGGCAGGGATGCAGCGGTCGATCCACCATGCATTGAGCGCGGCACGATCCACGCCGTCCCGCCTTGAGGCTGTTGCCAAGGGAAGATGCTCCGAACGATACACCACGTCGATCCGCTGGATAGAGCTTGTCGCCTCATCCAGTTCCATATCGAGGACTGCGATGTTTTTGTGCATCAGCGTATACTGCATCGTGCCACCTCTTTTCTCAGTCATTTCCATGCTATTTTACCACGCTTTCTGCAAAAAGCCAACCGAAAAATGTTCAGACATCACGCTCACACGCCCACGATGTCCCAAATGTACAGCGGCGCCGTCAGTGTGAACACCAGGCAGGCAAACAGGATGGCCGGCGCTGTCCACTCGAACTGTCCGGTTTTCCGGTAGTCAAAGTATGAAGTACCCAACTTCACAAAGAAGAAAATGGCGAGGATCATGTCGATGGCAGGAAATACCACATTGTTCACCACCGTCTTGATCTGCCCTGATGCCGCCGCCCAGGTGCTTTCCACCGCGCCGGCCACATCGCCGCTGCCGGTGGCGTAGGCCGCCACGGAAAACAGCCAGCACAGCAGCGCCGCCGCACCGCAGACCAGCACTGCACGTTTCACATACTTCATAGAATTCTCCTTCACATTGTCATTTTGCCTATGGCGGGTGTATCCTGGCTCTGCCGCAGCTCGGCCAGCTTCTCCGCCGCCCAGTCGGGGATGCACTCATCGCGGATGATGCCCACGAACTCGGAGCGATTCCACCGCGTTGTCTCACCGTCGCCCAGACAGGTGCAAAGCACCGAACGGCCACGGGCGTGAGGGCGGCAACCGAAGCCACCGGAAGCCAGCCACAGCTGGTTTTCCGGCTGCCAGCAGGATTCCCGCAGCGTGTCCGGCGACAG
>CAVGEC010000109.1:0-3379 GCA_963628195.1 Bacteroidaceae bacterium | reverse complement strand
TCTGCATGCCCAGCCGGTGGGCGATGGGCGCGTAGATCTCCATGGTCTCGAAGGACTTCTGCTTCTGCTTCTCCGGTGTCTGGTACTCCATGGTGCGCATGTTGTGCAGCCGGTCGGATATCTTGATAAGGATCACCCGGATGTCCTTGGCCATGGCCATGAGCATCTTCCGCAGGTTCTCCATCTGCTCCTCTTCCTTGGAGGTATAGTGTACCCGCGTCAGCTTGCTGACGCCCTCCACCAGATCCGCCACCGTGGGAGAAAACAGCTTGGCCAGCTCCTCGTGGGTGGCGGAGGTGTCCTCGATGGTGTCGTGCAGCAGCGCTGCCACGATGGACTCCGTGTCCAGGTGCAGCTCCTCCGCCACGATCTGCGCCACCGCCAGCGGGTGGGTGATAAAGGGCGAACCGTCCTTGCGGTTCTGCCCGGCGTGGTGCGCGGCGGCAAATTCATAGGCGGCGCGGATCTGGTCAAAGCCCGCCGCCGGGTTGTAGCCCTTGACGGTCTCCGCCAGGCGGTCATACATCTCCTGCGGCGTCACAGCGCACCGCCTCCCTTCTCATTGTCGTTTTTCAGCGCCGCTATCAGCGCGGAGTGCTCCAGCGACACATGCATGCCCCGGTGCAGGTACAGGGTGATGACGTCTCCCTCCTGCCGCCAGTCCAGCAGGCCTCGTTCCCGGAATACGGCGGCGCATACGGCGGCGCGCAGAAACGGCTCCGTGCCGCCCACCTGGGCGGCCATCAGCCGCAGCAGCGGCAGCCACTCCGTGGTCAGTCCCGTCTCCGGCACGCTCCGCTCCAGAAAGCGCCAGGCGGCGGCGAACTGCTGGCGGGAGGGCAGGGCCCGCCGGGTGTCCCGCAGGGGCACAGTTTCTCCGGCGGCGCAGCGGCGCTCCAGCGCCAGGGCCTCCTGCTCCCGCCCGCTGGCGCAGAGAGAGGGCCGGATATCCACCATCTGCAGCTGAACGCTGCGGCTGCCCCGGAACTCGTTGATTTGTAAATAGAAGGCCGCGTCCACCCGGTCACCCACGGCGCAGCCGCACCGCTCGGCCACGGTGGAGAAGAATATGCCGTCAAACTGGGCGCAGCCCTTGCCCAGCCGCAGCTTCAGATGCCGGTTCTGGCCCACGTTCTGCGTCCGCAGCAGCGTGGCCCCCAGCAGACAGAACACAGGCCGTGCGTTGCCGCTGCCGTAGGGCTCCAGCACGGATAGTGCCTCCAGCTCCTCCAGCGTCACGGCGGAGGGATGGGTGATGGCCGCGTCTATCTCCAGAGTGGACTCCGGCTGGGTGCCGCCGCAGAAATTCCGGGCGTACTCGTTCATCCGGTCGCGGAAGGCCGGTATCTTGTCCCTGTCAATGGTAAAGCCCGCGGCCAGCTCGTGGCCGCCGAAGCCCAGCAGCAGATCCTTGCAGTTTTCCAGCGCGGCAAACAGGTTGAAGCCGCCCCAGCTGCGGCAGCTGCCCTTGCCGGTGCTGCCGTTCAGATGGATCATAAAGCTTGGCCGTGAGTATTTTTCGGAAAGGCGGCTGGCCACGATGCCCACCACGCCCTGGTGCCACCGGCTGCTCTCCAGCACCAGTGCGCTGCGCTGCCGTTCCGGCATGCGGCCGATCATCTCCTCGGCCTGGGAGTAGATCTCCTGCTCCACGTTCTGCCGTTCCCGGTTCAGCGCGCACAGCTCTTTGGCCATCTGTTCCGCGGCGGAGGGATCGGTGCACAGCAGCAGCTCCGCGGCCTTGTCCGCCTCGCCCATGCGCCCGGCGGCGTTGATGCGCGGCGCCAGCACGAAGCCGATCTGTACCGACGAGACATCTTTTCCGCTGAGCCCCGCCTCGCGCAGCAGGGCGTGCAGACCGATGAAATCGGAGTGCTCCAGCGTGGCCAGCCCGCGGGAGACGATGGTGCGGTTCTCCCCGGACATCTGCATCACGTCGGCCACCGTGCCGATGGCCGCCAGCGTGCAGTACCGGGCAAACAGCGATTCCTCCCGGTCCGGCCCGCCCAGAGCCAGCACCAGCTTCAGCGCCACGCCGCACCCGGCCAGGTGCTTGAAGGGATAGCCGCAGTCCGCCCGGTGGGGATCCACCACGGCGGCGGCGCGGGGCAGTACCTCCCGGCACTCGTGGTGGTCGGTGATCACCACGTCCATCCCCAGGGAGTTGGCGTAGTCCACCTCCTCCACGCCGGTAATGCCGCAGTCCACCGTCACCAGCAGCCGCACACCCTGATCGTACAGGCCCTTGATGGCGTCGCAGCTGAGGCCGTAGCCGTCCTCGATGCGCCGGGGGATGTAGTGCACCGCGTCGGCGCCCCGGCTTTTCAGATAGTCCACCAGAATACAGGTGGCGGTAATGCCGTCCACGTCGTAGTCGCCGAATACGGCGATCTTTTCGCCTCCGGCCAGGGCCTGCTGTACCCGTGCGGCGGCCTTGTCCATGTCCTTCATCAAAAAGGGGCTGATGGTCAGTTTATCCTCCCGCTCCAGAAAGGCGGCGGCCTGCTCCGGCGTCTCCACGCCCCGCTCGGTCAGCACGGCGGACACCAGATAGGAGTAGCCCGCTGCGCGCAGGCGCGCCTGGGCCTCCGGCCGTTCCGGCGCGATGTGCCATTTGCTGAATCTCACGGTGTCCGCCTCCTTTCCTGAGCGAAAGAAACTTTCATCCCATAATAACATTGATAATATTTTATTATAACAACATTAAACGCAAAGGTAAAGAAAAAAATACAAACCTTGCAATCGTTGGAGATGTGGTCTATTATGGAGTTACTACAGACAGAATCGAGGAAATGCTTATGCGCCCTGACGGAAAGAGAGTGAAAGACCTGCCCCCCATCGTGGCTGCCATTCCCTATATCATGCCCAAGCGCTACGACGCCTGGAACACTATCACCGAGAACATCGACGAGGAGGCCATCAAGGCCTACATTCGCGAAAAGCGCCGCGCCGGCATCCGCATCAACCACATGGCGGTGATCATCGCCGCCTACTATAAAGCCTACCAGACCAACCCCAAGCTGAACTGGTTCGTGGTCAACAGCCATCTCTACGAGCGCAACCACTTCTGCGTGTCCTTCGTTATCCTGAAAAAGCGGGCCGACGGCAGCCCGGACGAGACCACGCTGAAGATCTATCTGGAGCCCAGCGACACCATCTTCACCATCAACCGGAAGATCGCCGACGCCATCGCCGCCAACAGCCAGACGGAGCAGAAGAACAGCACCGACAAGTTCGCCAAGATGATGTTCTCCATCCCCGGTCTGCCCAAGTTCGTCATCTGGTTGGCCTACCATCTGGATAAGCACGGCCTGCTGCCCAGAAAGATCATCGACCTCAGCCCCTTCCACACCAGCATGTTCATCACCAACCTGGCCTC
>CAVGEC010000108.1:0-3659 GCA_963628195.1 Bacteroidaceae bacterium | reverse complement strand
ACGCGCGTATTTTTCTCTGTGTTGGAATTGTCAGAACTGTATCTATGACTGCAGAAGTGTAAGTAGTAGAGCACGCTGCATAGATGCGAATTACATCCGCGGGCCATGTGCAACCGTGGATTTTTCATGCACTCACGAAAATGAAAAGGAGAATCGACATGAGCAAAAATGAAAACGGCGCCGGCAAAGCGCTTTATGAACAGCAGGAAAACAAGTTATCACAGCAGTCCGCCGCATTTATCGAGCTTCTGACCAAGCGCGGGATTCTGGAAGATCCGGCCATCGACGATGACAGGGTTAGGCAGGCGAAAAAAGAGAAAAAGAAAAACATGTATCACAACACCTTCCTCCTGCTGCAGCACTACCGAACCATTCTCTGGACACTGGAATGCTTCCCGTCCAGCGTAGCGGAGGAATTGGATCGCCCACTGAAGGATCTGGATGCGCTGCTGGATCGGATAGACATGGAGATCGGGATGAACAACCGGAAACTGGAAAGCCGGATGGAGAGCATCCGCCGATCCCGTCTGCTGGTTGACCGGCTCAACGATGCAGTCAGCATTCTGAAAGCCAAACCGGTCAACGGGCATAAGATGTACGATATCATTTACATGACCTTTCTCGGACCGGACAAGCTGACACACGAAGAGCTTTTGTACCGTTTGGACATCTCAGCCCGGCACTATTACCGGCTTCGCACGCAGGCAATCAATATCATTGCCCTGCGTCTGTGGTCGGCTCCTGCCGGCGAGGTGGACTCCTGGCTGGAAGTCCTTTCTATTTTGGAAAACTGGTGAGCGTACTTGATATGGCACAGTGGATGGCGCAGAAAAAGGCAGAGAAATTGGCAAGGTTCGCGCCGATGACATGTAAATGAAAACATGCTATACTGTTAGCGTCCGATAGTAGGAGCACATCTTCAAGGCACCGTTTCTGTGAGGCAGTTCCGCCTCAAAGAGCGGTGCCTTTTTGTGTGCCGAATTGAAAAACAGGAGGTAAAAGCATGTCAAAGCAACTTGTATCAGGTAAGCATCGACTCAGGAATGCCTACTGGTCGCTGGTGGGCGCAGCCTCGACAATGATCCTCACCGTCCAGCCTGTAATGGCCGAAACGATCTGGGATCGCTTTTCCACGATCATGCGGGATATCTACGGGCAGCTGGTCGGAATCAGCACCATTGTCGCCGTGACCGTGGCAGCCATTGCACTGCTGGTGCGGATGATCAGCCGGAACCAGCGTGCAGTGGACGAAGCAACCAGCTGGCTCAAGCGCGTCGTTGTGACCTGGATCATCCTTAACACACTCGGCTTCATCGTCGCATACCTGCAGCCGCTGATCGCTGGCGGGCAGTACACTGGCTGATGAATGGCAGATCAGGATCAGATGGGAGGTGAATGACTATCTTAGACTGGATTTTTGAGGGGATTGTGACCTGGGTTTCCAGTATTGCATCGCAGATCATGGACGCAGTCTCCGGCCTCTTTCTCAATGCATTGGGGACGGACATGGTGACTATGGAGGAATACTTCCCTTTTATCACCAAAGCTTTTGATGTCATGCAGTACACAGCCTGGGCAGTCCTTTTTCTCATTGTGGTCTGGCAGTTGTTCCGTGCATTTGGCGGCCCTATCACGGAAGCCGAAAACCCATGGCAGTTGGTGGTGCGTGGCGCGATTTTTGCGCTGCTGATCGGATACGCAAAACCAATTTTCATGTTGGCACTCGACATTGCCAGAGCACCGTATACGGCGCTGATGGATGTGAGCATGACGGCGGAGGATTTTACCTTTGCCGGTGTGGAGCAGGTACTGACCAATGGACTGCTGTCAATCGTCTCAACCGTGACGGTTGTCGGCCCTATACTGGTTCTGATCCTGCTGATTGCGCTTGGCTGGAACTACTTCAAGCTGCTGCTGGAGGCAGTTGAACGGTATATCGTAGTCGGCGTGCTGTGCTATACCTCCCCGCTGGCCTTCTGCATGGGCGGATCCAAGGCGACCAATCAGGTTTTCAAGAGTTGGTGTCGGATGGTCGGCTCACAGCTTCTGCTGTTGGTAATGAATGTCTGGTTCATCCGGGGCTTCAACTCCTCGGTAGGCCAGTATATCGGAAACGGCGGCGCGCTGAGCAGTGGGCAGGGTTCCATCTTTCTGTGGCTGTTCTGCGCGCTGGCATTCCTAAAGACCGCGCAGAAGTTTGACAGCTATATGGCCGCTATGGGACTCAATGTGGCGCAGACCGGCTCCAGCATGGGTATGGAGCTGCTGATGGCCGCAAGAGTGATCAGCGGAGTAGGACACAGCGCAAGGAGCGCAGGCAGTGTGTTCGGCAAGGGTGGTTCGACGGCCACCGGAACCGGCGCCGCGGCCAGCGGCTTTGCATCCGGTTTTGCCAGTAAATTCAAAGGAAACAGTTATGTTCGTGATGCCGTCGTGGATGGTGGCACCCGCATGGGCATGGGCGGCAGCGTTGGATTCGTCGGGCGTGTTTTTGGCGGTATGGCCGCCAGAAACGGTGCAACGCTTACGGGAGAATCTATCTCGTCTGTCGCGGCACGTCCCGCGGAAGCAGCCGGCAGCATTGCCGGCGATATCGCCGACCGCAGCCTAGGCAACTATATGCCGCAGCTTGCGGGGCAAACGCTCAAAGGAACCCAAATCAGCGGCGGACACATCAGCACCACGGCAACCGGCACAGACGGCAAAACCAGCAGTGTGGAGATGTTTAACACAGCACAGTTTGAAAAGCCCGCCGCTCCGCACTCTGTCGTGACCGCCTCCGACGGCAGTACATGGTATCAGATGGCCAGCGGCGAAGGCCGTAACGCCTTCTATGACGCGCCCGGCTTTACCGGCGCGCCCGCAGAATCCGAGCAGGTCGCAGCGGCCTTCCCCGGCGCCGCCGAGGGAACGGTTCTTCGCAATGTAGGCGACGGCGTTATGGAATCCAGCGGTGAAGGCGGCAACAGTCTCTGGTACAACAGCGCATATTATAACGAGCCTGATGCGCCGCACACCGTTATGCAGGCGGCAAACGGCGTGGATTGGTACGCCATGCAGCAGCATGCGGAAGCACCGGCCTTTGAGCAGGGTGAAGCTGCCGGAGCCTATAATCAGGCAGTTTTCCGCGACTTCATGCCCGGCTTTGAGCAGCAGATAGCCCATGTGGACGGCACTCACCGGGAGGACGGCCACTTCGAAGTCCGTCATACCGACGGTTCCGGCACAGCCTTTTACGACACGGCCAGATTCGCCGCGCCGCGCGGTGACTATCAGGTATACGAAGATGTCCGAGGGCAGCAGTGGATCGCCATTCACGGAGAAGCCTCTGTGGAGCGCAAGCCGGTGTTTGAGGACGGAAAACCCGTATACGACGGCGAAAATGTCCGCACGGTATCGGTGGAATCGGTTCGGTATAAGAGCACACCCAGTCGCTTCAAAGAACCGGAGAAGCGCCCGGACAATGGCATCAAGGCGCCGAAACGCAAAAAATAAGTGCAGCGGGCAGCAGCCGGAGCGGAAGAGATCTCTCCGGCTGTTTTGCCTGTCTGCGAATGAAGAATCCAGCCGCCTCGCGCGGCTTTGGATACACACCAGGGAGGTGAAAAAATAATGGCTGAGCCAGATAAGCGACAGATAGGCGATGGCAGCGACAATTA
>CAVGEC010000107.1:0-3698 GCA_963628195.1 Bacteroidaceae bacterium | reverse complement strand
CAGCAAATGCGCTCACGCAAGGGAAAGGCTTGGGAGTGCGGCGGTAGAGGTGAAAACCCCTGCCGTGGCTGGGGCAAGCGGTCGCGTCAGCCTCCGCGCCGGTGAGCGTACAAGCAATCCTTTTGACCGACAGCGATTCACACTGCACCAATTCCGCGAGGTTTGCACCACCAAATTCGTACAGCGCATAGCGCGCCAAGGGGTACTTAGACCGTAGGTCTAAGCGGCGCTTTTGGTGACTTTTGCCGCCGGGGGCAAAAGTCACTCGCGCCCGGAGGCGCGAAACTCTCCCCGTCGGAGACAAACAAAACGCCCGCGCCGCGCAGGCAAAATGCTGCACACTGCCGGAAATGAAAATGGTGCGGGGACAGGCGTCCCTGTTCGCGGGAGAACACAGAAACAGCGGGAGGGCGGAGAGACGGTTGCAAGCGCGGGCCGGGTGTGGCATGCTGAAAGGAAAAAACAGGACGGAAAGAGAGGGGACAGCATGCTTTCCGATGAGAGCTTATACCGGCGGTATCTGGACGGTGACGAGACGGGACTGGACCGGCTGATGGAGAAGTACGGCGACGCGCTGACGCTGTACATTGACGGCTATCTCCACGATGTCCACGAGGCGGAGGAGCGGATGATGGACGTGTTCGTCTATCTGTTCGTGAAGCGGCCCGTCATCAGGGACGGCGGGCTGAAGGCCTATCTGTACAAGGCGGCGCGGCACGGGGCCCTGCGGGGAAAGAGCCGGCGGAGGCCGGTATTCAGCCTGGCGGATGTGGAGGTCGAGGCGGACGGCAGGGCACTGGTGGAGGAGGTCGTGGGCACAAAGGAGCGCGACCGCATCCTGCATCTGTGTATGGCGGAGCTGCATCCGGAGTACAGGGAAGCGCTGTATCTGACGTATTTTGAGGGAATGAGCTATGCCCAGGCCGCGGAGGTCATGGGAAAGAATGTGAAGCAGATCACCAACATGGTATACCGGGGAAAGGGGAGCCTGAGAGGTCTGTTGGAACGGGAGGGGATCATGGATGTTGAGCCATGAGGAACGGGCTGCCTGTGTGCGGCGGCGCGTGGCGGAGGAGACGCGGCGCAGACGGCTGCGGCGGGAGCGTATGACGGCGGCCGCGGCCGCGGCGGTGTGCCTGATGCTGATCGTGGGGCTGGGAGCGGCCATGCCGGGGCTGCTGCGGCGGATGGAAGACGGAAACTGTGCGGGACCGGCGGGAACGGCCAGCATGTTCGGCGGCAGCGGGGCGATAGGGTATGTCGTTATCGGCGTACTGGCGTTTGTGCTGGGCGCGTGTGTGACGGTGCTGTGCTTCCGGCTGCGGCGGCTGCACGGAGAGGAAAAGGAGACCGGGGAAGATGGAACTGCTGAGTAATCTGGTACAGCTGGCGGCGGCACTGCTGGGGTTCTGTCTGGCCGGGGCGCGCTGGCGGAAGGGGCGGGAGCAGGCGTGGTTCCTGCTGGCCTGCTTCTACGGGTGCTTCGCGCTGGGAGCGCTGTACTGGACGCTGTATCTGCTGCTGTTCGGAAAGACGCCGCAGGTGTTCTATGTGTCGGAGTTCGGGTGGATCTCCAGCGCGGTGTTTCTGCTGATATTGCAGTATGAGCTGGGCGACGAGGCCCAGCGGGCGTTCCGGTGCCGGGCGGCGTGGCTGGCGCCGGCGGTCGGGGTACCGCTGTGCGTGCTGTACTGCACCTACGGGGACATACTGTCCAACCTGCTGTGGTGCGGGATGATGGTGGTGCTGTCCTGGGGCGCGATACGGGGGCTGGTGTACGCGGGAAAAGACCGCGCACGGTGGTTCCACATAGGCGTGCTGGGGTTCGCGGCGGCGGAATACGCGCTGTGGACGGCGGGGTGCTTCTGGCAGAGCGACAGTGCGGCCAGTCCGGCGTTCTGGTGCGACATGCTGCTGACGGCGGCGATGCTGGGACTGACGGGGGCCGTGAGGAAGGCGGTGGAGCAATGACGTACATAGAGAACGTGTTCGTGTGCATCGTGTCGCCGCTGTTGATCGCGGCGCTGTGCATGGGGCGCAGGCAGGTACGGGTGTTCCTGTTCTGCTTCGCGGGCATGGGGGCGTGCTTGCTGTCGGCGTACATCAACACGTTTCTGGCGGGGGTGTACGGGGCGGATATGTTTATCGCGGCGGCGGAGATCGCGCCGGTGGTGGAGGAGATCATGAAGCTGCTGCCGCTGCTGTTCTATCTGCTGGTGTTCGAGCCGGAGGCGGGACGGATACGGAGCGCGGCCATCGTGACCGCGGCGGCGTTCGCCACGTTTGAGAACGTGTGCTGGCTGATACAGAACGGGGCGGGACACTTCTGGCTGCTGTTTTTCCGGGGGTTCGGCACAGGGGCGATGCATGTGATCTGCGGCGCGATGGTGGGCGGCGGGCTGGCCTATGCGTGGCAGAGGACATGGCTGAAGATCGCGGGGACATGCGGGCTGCTGGGCGCGGCCATCACGTTCCACGCGGTGTACAACCTGCTGGCGGCCTACGAGGGGCCGGCGCAGTACGCGGCGTACATCCTGCCGGTGGTGATACTGGCGGTGGGACGGGCGCTGTCCGTGCGGAGAGCATGAGAAAAGAAACGGCCTAAGGCTAAGGCCAATGTCATTAAGTTAAGCACTTTTGTCAAAATTTTTGTAGAAAAAATGCGACAATATTGTAGACAACAAGTTGAAAGACGTAGAAAAATATTGAATTATATTAAATAAAGAACCAGGCCGGACGGCCTGGTTCTTAATTTAATGGCATTGAGGCTGAGGCAACTTTTTGACAAATGGCTGGGGGGATGTTTCTGGAAAATTATTGCAGTGGGGGGGTGAGAGTTTTTGGCGGGGAATGTACCTAAAGAGATGAAAGGTATTTTTGAAAAGACAGGGCAGGCCCGGCGGGACGCCGGGCCGCGGCCAAGGCTGCTGCAGGAGGGGAGAAAGAGAATATGTATGACACAAAAACGCGCACGGCGCTGGTAAGGGCGCGGGTGCGGGCGGCGCGGCGCAGACAGGCGCGGCGAGGGGTATACGGACTGGGAGCGGTGTGTACGGCGCTGCTGGCGGCGCTGACCGGCATGGTGGGCGCGGCAGGAGACGTGCAGGCGGCCACGGCGGGCACATTCGGCACCATGCTGCTGCATGAGGCGGCGGGAGGCTATGTGCTGGTGGGGGTGGCATCCTTCACGGCGGCGGTAGTGGTCACGGTGCTGTGCATCCGGTGCAGGAGAGGGCGCCGCGGGGAGAGCGGTGCGAAGGGAAAGGACGAGACACGGGAGAAGGGAGAGCAGGTATGAGAAAGCGGTTATTGACGGCGGTGCTGTGCCTGTGCATGGCGCTGACGCTGCTGCCGGCGTATGCGGCGGCCACGGAGACGGAGGATAAGGAGCAGTTTGATCTGGAACCCGGCAATGAGTACTACTACTTCTACATAGAGGAGTGGAAATCCTATGTGAGGTTCAATTATGCGGGTACGGTGGACGCCTATGTGCTGAACAGCCGGTCGCGGGGGAAAACAGAGGCCGCAGAAGAGGCATCCAAGGAAACGCAGAATACCGGCAAATGGTACGGCAATACTTATACGCACAGCCTGTTCATAGCGCGGGGCATATACTTGGCGAGAGAAAGCTGGGACGCACTGAACGGGCAGGGGCTGATCTTCGGCAAGACGTATGAGATCAACGGCGTGAAGTACAC
>CAVGEC010000106.1:0-3747 GCA_963628195.1 Bacteroidaceae bacterium | reverse complement strand
CTGTCCTACGATGATGCGGATATGACCGTAGACTTTGCGGAGGAACCCGCCACACAGGAGAACCCTCTGCCCGAGCCGGAAATCACCGCAGAAGCCGAAGAAGCTGTTTCGGAAGAAGATACTTCGCCGCCCGTGGCTGAAACTCCTCACATAGAGGGGCAGGAACCACCTGCGCCGAAGCCGGAGATGAGTGACCGCGAGAAGTTCTTCCATCTGGATTTCCATAAGCTGGATCGCAATCTGTCCGAGGAGGAACGCCGGGAATGGAACGCCATCTACGCGTCCTATCGCGGCGGCAGCCCTCTCAGCGGTACGGTGATCGGTGTGGATATGTTCTCGCTGAATGTACGCAGCCGCAAGACCGGCGAGGTGCGAAAGCGGGAACTGTCCTGTGCCATCGTTGTCCCCTACCGTGTGCGTATTCTGATCCCCGAAACGGAAATGTGGTCAGGAGAGGGGCGGCTCGGAATGTCCCTGAATCATATCATGGGCGCAACGCTGTCCTTCAACATCATCAAGGTGGACAGGGAAAACGGTTTTGCGCTGGCTTCCCGTAAGTTGGCTATGAAAACACGCCGATCCTACTTTGCCCATCGGGCAGAGCTGAATGCGCCCGGCACCCGGCTGAAATGCCATGTCATTGACGTTGGCCCCGTCCGCTGTACAGTGGAGTGCTACGGTCATGACATCCGTCTGACGCAGAAGGATCTCTGTTACATGTCCGTATCAGATCTGCGCGCTGTCTACCGCCCTGGACAGGAGCTGGACTGCGTTGTGACGGACTACGACGCAGATGCGGATCGGCTCAGGATTTCCGTGAAGGCGGCACTGTCTGATCCCTTTGAAGGGGCAGAGCGGCGTCACCCTGTCAACAGCCGGCGGCAGGCTGTGATCTCTGGCAAGTATGCCGGCGGTGTTTTCTGCAACCTGCCGGATGGCACTGTCTGCATGTGCTCCTATGCTTATCAGTATGAGGACAGCGACTTTGAGATCGGTGACACCGTGATCCTGACGGTCAAGCGGTTTGACAGCAACAAGCGTCAGATGTACGGAAAGATCCTCTCCAAGTGGTAGTGTCAAAAGACTTGTCAAGACTTTATTTTAAATGCTTATGCCGCCCAAAATAAAGTCTGTGGGTCTATTGATTTCCGGGGATAAGCATGATTAAAATAAAAACAACAGGAAAAGAAGGGAGTGCAGAAAATGATAAAAAGACGATTAGCACTGCTCGCGCTGGAGGGCGTTCTGCTGCTCACGGCCTGCGGGCAGACAAAGGATGTTTCCACATTGACAACGCCTCCACTGCAGAGTACGGCGCAGGTTATCGCACCTGTGGAGGACAAGGCTGAAATGTCGCAGAAGGAGGAAAAAACCGAGGACAGTGCGGATGCGCTGCTGCCTGTCGAGCAGATGGATACACCTACGGATGCAGAAGCGGAAAAACAGCCTGCACCCGCTGAAACGGCACCGCCCACTGCGCCGGAAGAGCTGGCGATACCCGCACCTGTGCCAGAGGACAAACCTGCTCTCGCACCCACGCCGGCACCTGCACCGGCAGAGGAACAGGAACAGACAGAACCGGAGGTTGCCCCCGAACCTGCACCCGCGCCGGAGCCCATCGCCAGCGGAGACATCTACTCCATCGCGGAGGCAGTCCGGGCGGGTAACGAGTACGCACGGGCACAGTACGGTGTGACCATCGACACCAGTATGACCGCGGGCAACTCCAGCTTCTTCCCCGGCACGGCGGACAGTGTGGCATGGCTGGCGGAGAACGGTGGGCAGGCGGCACTGACTGCCGCAGTGCGGGGTAATGTGGACGCAACTTTCGCCTGCCTTGCCGCTATGGACGGTGCAGAAACGGTCAGCGCGTATGCACGGTTCAACTGTGCTGTTCGCTACGATGCGGCATCGGACGAGTACATCGTGGTGGTGCTGTACGGATAAACCAACTGAATACCCGACCAAAAGGCCGACAGCGTATGCTGCCGGCCTTTTGCGTTGGGGGAAAGGAACGCTATGAAGAAAACCATTCCCAAGCTGCTGACACTTGTGTGTCTGCTGGTGATTGTCATGGGACTGTCCATCGTGAACGCCCACGCCGCCACGGTCACAGGTATCGTCAGCAGCGGCAACGAGTATCGCTACCACGAGGACAAAACGCCGGTGTCCCAGTGGGGGCCGTACACCAGCAACAAGCTCAAATATTTCACCCGGAACGACACAGGGGAGACTGTCCCAGCCTACTGCATGGAGCCGGAAGTGCGCTCCGCCAGCGGCGATTTGCAGTATTCCTCCACGTCATGGAGTGATCTGACGTGGAATCAGCGGTATGCCGTGACACTGGCTATGGCCTACGGCTACGGCGGCAATTACGGCTTCAATATGCACCCGGACTGCGCGCAGCTGGCGACGCAGGCGGTGGTGTGGGAGTTCGTGTGCGGCTACCGCAGTTCGGTGTATCCCTACACGCTGTACGACACCACCTGCGCCAATCTGTTCCACTATGCGGGCGACGATGTGGAGGTGGCGTACAACATCATCATTGACCGCATTATGAACCACGGCAAGATCCCCAGCTTCGCGGTGCGCTACCGAAGTCAGCTCAGTTACGGCAACGCCATCCAGCTGACGTGGGACGGCAGTCAGTATGTGGGTACAGCCACCGATACCAATGGTGTGCTGTCGCAGTACTATTTCCGAACCAATATCAGTGGCGTAACCGTCAGCCAGCGGCGTAATGTACTGACCGTGACGGCCACAAAGGACGCCGCAGCGAAACTGAACGGTTATAGTTATATCAGCAGCGACTACGGCTACACACTGGATGTGGAGGGCACGGAGGCTGTGCTGCTGGAGCCCAGCAATGGCAGCAATTATCAGGCTTGCGCCGCGCTGACCTCACTGCCCGACCCCGTGTGGGCGTACATCCACTTTAAGGTCAACATACTGGAAGAAAAAGGCAGTATCACCATCCGCAAGGTGGATGCGACGGGCGCACCTCTCGCTGGTGCGGAACTGCTGCTGGAGACTTCCGCAGACGGTAAGACCTGGACGGAGGTCAGTCGGATCACCACCGATAAGACCGGCAGCGCCAAGTGGAACGACCTCAAAATCGGTGTGCAGTACCGTATTACCGAAACCAAAGCTTCCGCGGGGTACACGCTGTTGACTGAGCCGCTGTTCACGGGAACGCTGGACAGCAGTAACCGTGACATTACCATTACCGCCTGCAATAACGCAGGCTTCATACTGCCCTTCACGGGCGGCAACGGATTTATCGCACCCATTATGTTTGCGGCACTCATGCTCTGCATGGGTGTTTATTTTTGCAAAAAAATTGAAATGAAGGAGACAGCCAAATGAAAAAGATCCATCGCGTATTGGCCATGCTTTTGGCCGCTATTATGGCACTGAGCCCCATCACCACAGCGTTCGCAGAACCGACCATCGACCCCAGTAAAAAAGCATCCCTTTCCATCTACAAGTACGATATCACCAAGGCCAGCAATGACGGCGCGTGGGATGCTGAGTCCTACGTCAGCACCGGCCTGCACGATGATGCCGTTGTTGGCAAGCTGGCAAAGTACGCCATTCAGGGCGTGGAGTTCACCTACCTTCGCGTGGCCGACATCGCCACGAACAATGAGCTTGTGGACGGTCAGCGTCAGGTGGGTGTGCTGTATGGCTTCGACAGCTCCGAGCGTTCCAACGCCGTGCTGTCCGCTATCGGTCTGACCGCCGCAG
>CAVGEC010000105.1:0-3816 GCA_963628195.1 Bacteroidaceae bacterium | reverse complement strand
CTTTCTGGCCGACCTGGGCGCCGAGGTCATCAAGATCGAGGCTCCCGCAGGCGACCCCCTGCGCTACACCGCCGTCAACGAGGGCCGTCCCCAGGACCAGAAGGAGAACACCACCTACGACCTGGAGAACGCCAACAAGACCTGCATCGCCCTGAACACCAAGTCTCCCGCCGGCCGTGAGGCCCTGGAGAAGCTGATCGCCGAGGCGGACATCTTCATCACCAACTGGCGCCAGAACCCCCTGAAGAAGGCGGGCCTGGACTACGATACCCTCCACGCCAAGTACCCTGCCCTGGTGTACGGCTTCGTCTCCGGCTACGGCGAGAAGGGCCCCGACAAGGATCTCCCCGGCTTCGACTTCACCGCCTTCTTTGCCCGCGGCGGCGTGCTGGGCACCCTGTTTGACAAGGACTCCCTGCCCATGCTGACCATCGCCGGCTTCGGTGACCATCAGGTGGGCCTATATCTGGCCTCCGGCGTGCTGGCGGCCCTGTACCGCGCCAAGCAGACCGGCCAGGGCGACCGCGTGGTGGTCTCCCTGTTCCACAGCGCCATCTGGGACGTGTCCCTGATGCTCCAGTCCAACCAGTACGGCGACCCCACCACCCAGTTCCCCCTGTCCCGCCGCACCCTGCCCAACCCGCTGGTGGTGGCCCACAAGACCAAGGACAACA
The DNA here is from genome assembly GCA_963628195.1 of Bacteroidaceae bacterium. Classification (GTDB taxonomy): domain Bacteria; phylum Bacillota; class Clostridia; order Oscillospirales; family Oscillospiraceae; genus Vescimonas. Next base: position 3,142 of record CAVGEC010000105.1, on the reverse strand, counting down.
AGTGGCTCCAGATCGCCATGCCTCAGTACAACCGCCACTATCCCATCTTCATGCGCGCCATCGGCCACCCCGAAATGGCCGAGGATCCCCGCTACTATCCCCAGACCAACCTGCAGGCCAACATCGAGGAGTTCTATGACTTCCTGGTGGCCGAGATGGCTACCCGTACCCTGGACGAGTGGTGCGCTCTGATGGACGCCAACGACCTGCCCTATGCCATTGCCCAGACCTGGGATCAGCTGCTGGTGGATAAGCAGGCATGGGCCGCCGACTGCTTCTATGAGATGGAGTACCCCAACGGTGCCAAGCGCACCATGGTGCGTCCTCCCGTCATGTTCGAGGAGACCCCCCTGCCCCCCTATAACCGCGGCCCGTACCTGGGCGAGCAGACCGAGGAGATCCTGAAGAAGCTGGGCTACACCGACGAGCAGGTGGCCGCCATGATCGCCGCCGGCGACGCCGCCTCCATGGACCCCGCCCTGAAGGACTGAGCGATACCCCCCCCATCAAAATCGGAAAAGTAGGAAATGAAACGCAGGCCGTCCGCTGTTGAGGAGCGGCGGGCGGCCATGCCGGAAAAGGAGAAAAATATGAAGATCGCTGCTTACGAAGTGCGTCCCGACGAAAAGCCCGTTATCGAGTCCCTGTGCAAGGAGTACGGCATCGAGCTGGTGTCCACCCCCGCCAACCTGGATCCCACCACCGCCAACATGGCCGTCGGCTGCGACGGCGTCACCACCCTGGGCCAGTCCGACTACTGCAACGAGGTGCTGGATGAGCTGAAGGGCTACGGCGTCAAGGTGCTGGCCAGCCGCTGCGTGGGCTATAACCACATGAACTGCGACTACGCCCGCTCCCTGGGCTTCCGCCTGTGCAACGGCGCTTACGCCCCCAACGGCGTGGCGGAGTACACCGTCATGGCCATTCTCATGTGCATCCGCAAGTACAAGAAGGCGCTGTACAACACCAATGACAACGACTTCACGCTGAAGGGCAAGATGGGCCGCGAGCTGCGCACCATGACCGTGGGCGTCATGGGCACCGGTAAGATCGGCTACACCGTCATCAAGTGCCTCAGCGGCTTCGGCTGCCGCATCATCGCCAACGATGTGTACGAAAACGACGCCGTTCGGCAGTATGCGGAGTATGTCGACCTGGATACCCTGTACCGTGAGTCCGACATCATCACCATCCACACGCCGCTGCTGCCGGAGACCACCGGCATGATTAACCGCGAGGCCATCGCCAAGATGAAGGACGGCGTGGTGTTTATCGACAATGCCCGCGGTGAGCTGATGGATATCGACGCCGTCACCGAGGCGGTGGAGAGCGGCAAGTTCGGCGCGCTGTTTATGGACGCCTTCCCCGGCGAGACGGGCATCATCCATGTGCCCCACAACGAGGATATCATCCGCACCCCCGGCATGCCCTACTTCAAGCTGAAGTATCTGCGCTCCTTCGTCAACGTGTATCACACTCCCCACATGGCGTTCTTCACCGAGGAGGCGGCCGAGCAGATGGCGGAGTGCGGTGTGAACAGCATCTATGAGATACTGACCGACGGAAAGTCCAAGCACGAGATCCCCTGCTGAGCAGGCAGCTATACTGAAACAGGAGGAAAACTATGATTTTCGACGCAAAGCATGAAATGATCCGCAAGCTGGTGCGCCAGTTTGCCGAGACGGAGCTGACCACCGAGATCCTGGACAAGGTAGAGGAGACCGGTGAGTTCCCCGAAGAGATCGTGGACAAGATGGCCAAGTGCGGCTTTCTGGGACTGAAGATCCCCCGCGAGTACGGCGGCGCAGGCGCCGATACGCTGGCCTATATCATCATGATCGAGGAGATCGCCCGCGTGTCCGCGGTGGCCAGCCTGTATGCCAACACGCCCAACTCTCTGGGCGGCGGCCCCCTGATGCAGGCGGGCACCCCGGAGCAGCTGGAGAAGTATCTCCGCCCCTCCGTGGAGAACAAGGTGAAGATCGTGTTCGGCCTCACCGAGCCCGGCGCCGGCTCTGACGCCAGCGGCATGGTGACCACCGCCGTGAAGGACGGCGACTATTACATCCTCAACGGGCGCAAGTGCTTCATCTCCGGCGCGCCGCTGGCGGATTACTGCATCGTGTACGCCAAGACCGACATGACCAGGGGCAACAAGGGCATCTCCGCCTTTATTGTGGACATGAAGGCCCCCGGCGTCTCCTGCGGCAAGCACGAGGCCAAGATGGGCCTGGTGGGCTACGCCACCTCCGACGTGGTGCTGGAGGACGTGCGCGTCCACAAGAGCGACATGCTGGGCAAGGAGAACATGGGCTTCATCAACGCCATGAAGACGCTGGACGGCGGCCGTCTGGGCGTGTCCGCCCAGTCCATCGGTCTGGCCCAGGGCTGCCTGGACGAGGCCATCAAGTACTCCAAGGAGCGTGTGCAGTTCGGCAAGCCTATCTGCAAGAACCAGGCCATCGCCTTCATGCTGGCGGACATGGCCACCAAGCTGACCGCCGCCAAGGAGCTGGTCTATATGGCCGCGCAGATGAAGGATAAGAACGATCCCAACGCCTCTATGTACTGCTCCATGGCGAAGTACTTCGCCTCCGAGACCTGCAACGAGATCGCCGCCAAGGCGGTGCAGATCCACGGCGGCTACGGCTACATCAAGGAGTACCCCGTCGAGCGCAAATACCGCGACTGCCGCGTGTTCACCATCTATGAAGGCACCTCTCAGGTGCAGCAGATGGTCATCTCCGGCAATTTGCTGAAGTAATGCGGAAAGGAGCAAGAATAGAATGAAGCTTATCGTTTGTGTCAAGCAGGTGCCCGATACCTCCGGCAAGGTGGCCGTCAACGCCGACGGCACGCTGGACCGCGCCTCTATGCAGACCATTATCAATCCCGACGATATGAACGCCATCGAGGCCGCTCTGACCTTGAAGGATCAGCTGGGCTGCCCCGTTATCGCCGTGTCCATGGGCCCCCCGCCCGCCGCCGGCATGCTGCTGGAGCTGAAGGCCATGGGCGTGGACAAGGCCGTGCTGGTGTCCGCCCGTGAGTTCGGCGGCTCCGATACCTTCGCCACCTCCCAGATCCTGGCCGCGGCCATCAAGAACCTGGGCGTGGACGAGGACGACATCATCTTCTGCGG
>CAVGEC010000104.1:0-3952 GCA_963628195.1 Bacteroidaceae bacterium | reverse complement strand
CCTGCGGCAGCGGCCTAAAATGGAAGAAGTGCACCTGCAAGGAGTATCACAGCTAAGCGACTGGCTTGCTCCGTGTCTGCGGGCGCAAATTCTGCGAGGCTTTATAAAATGTCGGGCGGCGGCATCAGCCGCCGCCCGACTTGCTTTTGAAAGGAGCCGCCATGTTCCGTACCCACACAAAAAACGATCTGGTGTACCTGACCTCCGATGTGCTGGAAAACAGCGGTATCTCCCACGGTTTTTCCACCCGCAAGAGCGGCGTATCCCCCGCGCCCTGGGACAGTCTGAATCTGGATGACCGCCGGGGCGATGATATCGGTAATGTGCGGGAGAATTTTCGCCGTCTGTGCACCGCACTGGACACGGACGTGCAGCGTGCGGTGCTGAGCAAACAGGTCCATCGGGATGATGTGCGCCGCGTCACGGCGGAGGATGGCGGCAAGGGGCTGTGGCGCCCCCAGGACTACGACAGCGCCGACGCTCTGGTGACCGATGTCCCCGGCCTGTCGCTGATCGTTTTTTCCGCCGACTGCAATGTACTGCTGCTCCACGATCCGGTGCGCCGTGTCATAGGCGCCGTCCACGCCGGATGGCGGGGCACCGCCGCCGGCATTGCCGGCAAGACCGTCCGCGTCATGCAGGAGGCGTACGGCTGCCGCCCGGCGGACATCCGCGCTGCCGTAGGTCCTGCCATCGGGCAGTGCTGCTTTGAGACGGATGACGACGTTCCTGAGGCCCTGTGCGCCGCGCTGGGCGCAGAGGCCGAGCCGTACATGGCCCGGAACGGTCAAAAATGGCATATTGACTTAAAGGGCATCAATGCCCTGTGGCTGCGTAAGGCCGGCGTGGTGCGGATAGATGTCTGCGACGACTGCAGCGCGTGCCGTCCGGATCTGTACTGGAGTCATCGGAGGATGGGGCTGCACCGGGGCGAGCAGGCCGCACTGATCTCAATTCGGGAGGACACGCTATGAAGCGCTCTTTGCTCTATCTGCTGCTGGCTTTGGTGCTGCTGTGCGCCACCGGCTGCAGCGACTGGGAAGTCACAGAGGATCCGCTGGGGGAGTTATCCGACTTCTATCAGAAGGAAAATGAGGATCCCGAACCAAAACCTCTGACCGCGTTCACCCTGCCGTATATTGCCGGCGGTACGCTGGATCCGGTGCGTACCACCGACACCATGCAGCAGACCGTGGAATCTTTGCTGTACGAGGGACTGTTCGTTCTGGATACGCAGTTCCGGCCCCAGGCCGTGCTGGCCGACAGCTGGCAGTATGACGCTGTCCAGCGCACCTGGACCATCCACATCAGAGCCAATGCCGTGTTTTCGGACGGTTCCGCCGTCACGGCAGCCGATGTGGCCGCCACGCTGGAACGGGCACGCACCTCTGACCGCTATGCCGCACGGCTGCGGGAGGTGAGCTCCGCCTATGTACGGGATGACGCGGTAGTCATTGCACTGTCGTCCCCGGCAGCCAATCTTCTCTGCCGCCTGGATATCCCCATCGTGAAGGCCGGTACGGAAAACCGCGCCGCCCCCACCGGCAGCGGACCTTATATATTCTCGAAAGACGAAAACGGCGCATATCTGGCAGCCAACACGCGCTGGTGGCAGGACAGCGCTTCCCTGCCGCTGGCACGCATCGAGCTGCAGCACTGCAAGGATCTGGACTCGGCCCTGTATGCTTTCTCCTCCCGCGAGGTGCAGATGCTGACGCTGGACTTGACCAGCAGCGGCAGCACCGACATTTCCGGCGGCGGCGACTATGTGGAGGCACCCGGCACGGTGATGCAGTTCATCGGCATAAACACGCGGCATGAAGCGCTGGAAAACGCCGCGCTGCGGCGGGCGATCAGCGCCGGGATAGACCGGGATACGCTGGTGTCGTCCTGCCTGCTGGGGCACGGCGCGGCGGCGCAGCTGCCGGCCTCGCCGGTATACGAGGGATATGACACCTCGCTGGAAACGGAATACAATGCGGCCAACTATGTGCGCCTTTTGAATGAGGCGTTGGGCCCGCTGGAAAGTGCCTCGGAAAGTGACCAGAAAACCGTAGAACTGACCATTTTAGTGAACAATGAGAGCAGTTTTAAGGTAGCAGCGGCCCAGGAGATCGCAGCGCATCTGACGGGATCGCGGATCAAGGTGACGGCGGAGGCGGTGCCCTGGGACATATTCATTTCCCGGCTGGAAAGTTGCGATTTTGACCTGTTTTACGGAGAATGCAGCCTTACAGCGGACTGGAATATTGCAGAACTTGTGAGGTCGGACGGCGTGCTGAACTACGGGAGATACGCCAGCGACACAACGGAGACGCTTCTGAACGCCTATCTGTCCGGCGGAAGCGCTTCCGCTTTACAGGCGCTGTGGCAGAACGTGTTGGAGGAAGTACCGTTTGTACCCGTGTGCTTTAAATCCACGTCCGTAGTCACGACGGAGGGCGTGGTGACGGGCCTGGAGCCCACGGACAGCACGCCGTTTTATCGGCTGGACACCTTGAAAATACAACTGGACAAGGGTTGAACATCCACTTGAACATCTACTTGAATTCCAAGTTGGACAAAAGGGTGACAAAGGCCTGACCTGCACAGATGGGAGAAGGAAGCGCCCGGCGGGCGCTCCCTTCTCTGTTTTTTGGGCGGGAGGTCCCTGCCGGACGCGGCGAAAATCGGCCCTTGTAAAAATACAGGGTTTGGTTTATAATACTATTTACTGTATTTTTGCTGCAAAATCACACAGGAAAAGGTGAAATGATATGGAACGTATGAGAATCGCGGCGATCTTCGCCGACCAGGAGGCTTTGGGCGGCAGGGACGTGACGGTCTGCGGCTGGGCGAAGACCATCCGGGACATGAAGACTTTCGGCTTTATCGAGCTGAACGACGGCTCCTGCTTCAAAAATCTGCAGGTGGTGATGTCCGCCGAGGAGCTGGCCAATTACAAGGAGATCGCGGCGCAGAACGTGGGCGCGGCGCTGATCGTCAAGGGCACGGTGGTGCTGACGCCGGATGCCAAGCAGCCCCTGGAGGTCAAGGCGCACTCCATCCAGGTGGAGGGCCGGTCCACCCCCGACTATCCGCTGCAGAAGAAGCGGCACAGCGTGGAGTTCCTGCGCACCATCCAGCATCTGCGCCCCCGCACCAACCTGTTTTCCGCCACGTTCCGCGTCCGCTCCGTGGCGGCCTACGCGGTGCATGAGTTTTTCCAGAGCCGGGGCTTCGTGTATGTGCAGACGCCCATCATCACCGGCAGCGACTGCGAGGGCGCGGGCGAGATGTTCCAGGTGACGACGCTGGATCTGAACAACGTCCCCAAGACCGAGGACGGGCAGGTGGATTACAGCCAGGACTTCTTCGGCAAGAAGACCAGCCTGACGGTGTCCGGCCAGTTGAACGCCGAGAACTTCGCCATGGCTTTCGGCGATGTGTACACCTTTGGGCCCACCTTCCGCGCCGAGAATTCCAACACCCAGCGCCACGCCGCCGAGTTCTGGATGATCGAGCCGGAGATGGCCTTCTGCGATCTGGCCGGCGACATGGACGTGGCCGAGGGCATGATCAAGCACATCATCCGCCGGGTGCTGGAGCGCTGCCCGCAGGAGATCGAATTTTTCAACAGCTTCGTGGACAAGGGGCTGAAGGAGCGGCTGGAGCATGTGGCCGGCAGCGATTTCGGCCGCGTCAGCTACACCGAGGCCGTGGAGATCCTCAAAAAGAACAACGACAAGTTCGACTACAAGGTGGAATGGGGCACCGATCTGCAGACGGAGCACGAGCGGTATCTCACCGAGCAGGTGTTCAAGAAGCCGGTATTTGTCACCGACTACCCCAAGGAGATCAAGGCGTTCTACATGCGGCTGAACGACGACGGCAAGACCGTGGCCGCGGCGGACTGCCTGGTGCCGGGCATCGGCGAGATCATCGGCGGCAGCCAGCGCGAGGAGCGGCTGGA
>CAVGEC010000103.1:0-4017 GCA_963628195.1 Bacteroidaceae bacterium | reverse complement strand
CGAACCCTCACATACGGAGTCAGAGTCCGCTGTGCTACCTTTACACAATCCCGCTGTGTTCCGACGAACAAAAACTATTATACAGGTTTTCCCTTGTTTGTCAACAGTTTTTTCATTTTATTTTCCCAACCATTGCCGCAGGCGCTCCCACAGTTCCACAGCGCGAAATTTCAGCGTGTAACCGCCGTCCGCTTCTGTGATAAACTGCACATCGCGGTCGTCCATGCCGGCGCGCAAAGCCGTGTCCTCCAGCTCCGTACAGGATGCCGTGCACAACGGCGGATACACCACGCACCACCAATTACGGCCGGCTCCCTCCCCGATGATGACACGCAGAGCCATGTACTCCCCCGCCGGCAGAGCAAACCCATCGTATTCTTTCAGCGGGAACTCCGCCATCTCCAGCGCGGCGCGTACCGGGTAGGCGCCGCCGCAGGCATCAAAAGCGACCTGCTCCAGGGCAGGAAGTTCCGCGTTCAGTCGTTCCAATGCCTCCGCCCTGTCCGACGCCTGTTGCAGGATAGTCTCCGCCTGTGCCAACACCGCGTCCCGCACATCCATTTTCATGGCTTGATCCCTCTCACTGTCCGAGTTGGCAATAACATGCAGCCGAACTATTTTCTCCTGCAAGCCGTCCTGCCGATGAAGGGATGCCGCCCCCAGCAGCAGTACCACCGCCAAAGCCAACAGCAGCGCGACTTCGATGGGCCTCCACTTTCTTGTATATGTACGCATAAAAACACCGTCCTCTGCAGATTTACCTGCATTCTGGACGGTGTTTCGTATTTTTATACAGGCTGTGCCACAAATACCGGCGGCCACAGTTTTTTCAAGGTCTCTGCTGCTTGCATCGCGGCATTCCGATCCTCGAACAGTCCAAACACCGCGCTGCCGCTGCCGCTGAGCAAAGTACCCAGCGCCCCCTGGTCCCGCAGTGCAGCCTTGATAGCCGCCAGACTGCTGCTTTCCGGTACAGTCTGCTCAAAGCGGTTATACAACTCCGCCGCCACCGCGTGCACATTGTTCCCGGCCACGGCATCACGCATGGCGGCGATCCCCCACGAACCTTCCGGCTCCAGTTCGTCCAATCGCCGGTACATCTCCGCCGTGGAGTACCCCTCATCCGGCTTCACCAGCACAAACCAGCCTGCCGCCAATCGCGGCATCGGTGCAACAGCCTCCCCCCTGCCTGCGGCCAGCTGCGTGCCGCCACGGATAAAAAACGGCACATCACTGCCCAGCTTCGCCGCCATTTCCTCCAGAACAGCATCGTCCGCGTCGGCCGTGTACAACGTCCGCAGCGCCCGCAGCACTGCCGCCGCGTCGCTGCTGCCGCCGCCCAGCCCCGCCTGCACAGGAATGCGCTTTTCCAGGACAACAGTCACGCCGTCATTTGCTAATCCTGTTTCAGCGAAAAACACTCGCACCGCTCTCATGCACAGGTTATCATCCGCATTTTCCGTCACTCGCTCCGTACAGATAAGCCTGTTTTCACCCGCGCCTCGCTCCACCGTCACCGTATCCCACAAGCTGATACGCTGCATAACAGACATGACCTCATGATAGCCATCCGGGCGCTTTGCCCCTACCTGCAGCGTCAGATTCACCTTTGCATATGCCTTTTCCGTACACTTCATGACGGTTCCTCACAAAAAATAGTGCTGCGGCTGGGCCGCAGCACTATTATAACATACGGTATGGAAAAGCGCCAGCCTTACTTGACGATCTTACGGGCCTCGATGTAGTAGCGCTTGTCCTGGGCATGGCCCATAGAGAACGTCTTGCGGGGCAGCACACCGTCGGCCATAACGGTCTTGAACAGCTGCTCCTTGCCCATGGCAGGCAGCAGGAATCCCATATTGCCGGGCTTGCTGCCCAGCTCGCGGGTTACGTCGTCGCCGTGGATGTAATCCACCTCGCCGCCGTTGTCCTTCAAGTACTGGTCGATAACCGCCTGCAGGGTTCCCACCGCCAGCTGTACCTTGGGATCGGGCACGGTCATAAAGTGGCTCTCACCGTTCCAGACAAACTCGATGGTATGGCCCTCGCCATTGCCTTCATAGGCATTGGGATAGGCAGCCTGGAATGCCTTCATGAACTTATCGTGATCCACGCCGAACAGCACGCGGTGGATAGGCTCAAACTGCAGCGCGTCATCGTGGTTGTTGACCACCTCCACCAGTGCGTAGCGGGCCGGCAGCGCCAGATACTCCTCCGGAGTCTTGCCCTTCTTCTGCTCCTCATAGCAGGCCTTGGCAGTAGCCAGAGAGTGGTTGCCGTCGCCCACGGCAAACAGCAGGGGCGCCACGCCGGAGACATTATATTTCTTCTGCATAGCCTCGTCAGTGGTCAGGCCCTCCAGCGCATCGGCCACGGCGTCGATCTGCTTATCGGACAGCTTGAAGCCGCGAATGTGGCCGCCGTTCTGCATCAGATCAAAATCATACACCTTCTCCATGCCATCGGCAGCGGCGGTCAGCGGCTCGATAACCGTTTTGTCGGGATCATCGATCAGCAGCATAACGTGAGGCAGTTCGATGGGCGCATTGCGGCGCACCTTGGCGCGGGGCGGAATACGATCCAGCACGGTACCCTCGGTGGCGCGGATCAGCGCACCGGAGCCGGGGGTAAAGTCATAAGCGTCCAGATCCACCATGCCGATCAAGCCGTGACGGATCTTGCCGTCACTCTGCTGGCGCTCAATGTAGATCAAAGAGTCGGTCAGCGTCTCGAACACACCATCGGACAGATATTTCTTCATGGCGCTGTTGATATCCTCGATGTACTCGTCCACGTTGGGAGCCTTCAGATTGGCTTCCGGCAGGATGAGACGCAGCGTGGAGGGCGCGTCGCCCACCTTCTCCTCCACCGCCTGCCAGTATTCCGGCTCAGAGGTGAACTGATCGCAGGCCACAACGGCCCATTTGGTCATATCCTGATCCTTGGGCAGCAGGATATCTGCGGGATAGAAGCCCAGCTTGTCAAACTTTTTGTTCATAGTCTCCTCCTTAGTGTATGTACATGGTCGTGTACAAGTTGTTCTGTGCTGATAATACCAAATTAGCACAAGATTTGCAATCGCTTTTCCAATTTTATTTAGGCAAACTGAAAAACTTTTTGTGCATATCCGTTTTGCCGCAGGAAATGCTATTACCGTCAGCAGTCTTTTACGAATGGAGGTTTTGTATATGAAAGTCCTGGATCGTATCGCCCTGGCCCTGGTCATTATCGGCGCGCTGAACTGGGGTGCCGTGGGGCTGTTCCGCTTTGACTGCGTAGCGGCTCTTTTCGGCGGTCAGGCCGCGCCCATCAGCCGCATCATCTACGCCCTTGTGGGGCTTGCCGGCCTGTGGTGCATCACTATCCTGTTCCGCGACGCTCCCGCCGAAGCATGATCATAGTACAAAAGACCGCCTTAGGCCAGGTAGCCTAAGGCGGTCTTTTGTACTTCCCTGCGCCTATTTCGCGATCCTGTTTTTCTTTTCCGCATACTTGCGCTCCCGCTTCCTGCGCCGCGCTTCATAGCCATCGCTGGCTGCGGCAAACACCCCCTCATACGGCTCCGGCAGCCACTCACCCATATAGCGGCACAGCTTTTCGCTGGCAGGAAACTTGATAACCCCCGGCTTGCGTTTCATGTCGCCTCTTTCTCTTTGATCTGATAAAGCAGTTCTTGCTGGCAGTCAGAACACACCTCCGTTGTAGCGCCGTTGGACACGCCAGAGGCCAAAAAGCGCGGCAACCAGACCGATAAAGAGGATACCCAGCGCTGCGGCAACATTGGCGGAAGGTCTCCCCAGCAAAGCCGCTGCCCCGCTGAGGATCAAAGTAAAGGCGAGCGCAAAAATTCCCTTTGCAAACGCCCTTCCATAGGCCATCCTGTCTTTTTCCTTGACATTCGTACGATGATATTCATGTATCAGCTCTATTTTCCCGCGATAGATCATAGTGCCGAGCAGCAGGAAAAGCACCGCGATGGCCCACATGAGAACGGTATAAGCTATCATATTATATATC
>CAVGEC010000102.1:0-4076 GCA_963628195.1 Bacteroidaceae bacterium | reverse complement strand
ATGTACCGCCGCTGCCAGCGGGAGGGCGTAGCCATCACCGTCATGAAGCCCTTCTGCGGCGGGCAGCTGCTGGATGCGGCGCAGTCTCCCTTCGGCGTGGCCCTGACCCGGGAGCAGTGTATCCAGTACGCGCTGGACAAGCCGGGCGTCATGACCGTGCTGCCGGGCTTCGGCAGCACGGAGGAGATGCGCCAGGTGCTGGCCTTCTTCGACGCACCGGCGGAGGCACGGGACTATTCCTGCCTGGGCGAGCTGGCGCCTGAGGGGGCGACGGGGCGCTGCGTCTACTGCAAGCACTGCCATCCCTGTCCTGCCGGGCTGGACATTGCCCTCATCAACAAGTACTATGATCTGGCCATGCAGGGGGACAATCTGGCCCGTGAGCATTACCTGACGATGGAAAAGCGGGCAGGGGACTGCATCGGCTGCGGCCATTGCGACAGCCGATGTCCCTTCCGCGTGGCCCAGAGCCATCGGATGCAGACCATTCAGGCATATTTCGGCGCATGATACGCCGGTAAACAGCATAGAAAGAGGAGGGATCCCCGGACGGGGATCCCTCCTCTTCGCAAATTATACAACACGATCCCGATACACATTTTGCCTTTCGCGGCAGAGCGCCTGGGAACGATCAATAGAAGGAAAGTCCCGAAAACCTTGTGTTTTCGGGACTTTTCCGTTGGCGCAGTGGGAGGGATTCGAACCCTCGTGCCGCTTTTGACGACAACACGATTTCCAGTCGTGCTCGTTATGACCTCTTCGATACCACTGCATATTCGATTTGCTGACAAACAGCATGGACCATTATACCAAAAATACGAAGTTTGTCAAGATGGAAATTTTCGCAGGAGGAGGAGGCGGGGCGGCACACGGTGAAAATTTACATAATTAATTTGCATTATGGAATAGTGAGTGCAAATGTGGGTGGTGCAAGGTTGACATAACCTTACACCACCCGGCGCACGATACCCTGTTACTGCAGCTTGGAGCAGACCTCATCCACGGCGTCGTCCAGAGCGCAGGTCAGGCGGCGGAGGGTTTTGCCCGCCTGAGTCTTGCGGAACTTGGGCGAAGGGCGGAGGGCGTTGTCCAGCAGGACACCGGCGGCCATGCCGATGGCCATTCCACGCAGAAATGTGCACGTTTTCATCGCTATGCACTCCTTTTTATCACTGATTTTCCCTTTTTCGGTCTGAGAGTAGTGTGCCCGCGGCGCGGGGAAAAATGCGAAAAAACAGGCGGGGTTTCTTGCCAAATGGCGGGGGAGCGTGTATAATTCGTACATGTATTTTGGTGCGTGCCCGGTTGAAAACATATCTGTATATAAGGTTGATGTTCAAGGTGGACAAGGCTTTTTTGCAGGGCATGCGGCGGGAAAACGGGAGAATATGCAAAAACAGAACGGAGAATAAACGGAAGGCAAATGTGAAGCAAATAGAAAATGGACGATAAATAAGAATTGATGATAAATGCGAAGGAGAACATTATGCTTGACATGGAACTGCAGAAGCGGATACGGGAGCGGAAAACGCCGGTGGCGCTGACGCTGGCGCCCGATCCGGCAAAGCTGAGCGGCAGGGTATTGAAAAACTTTACGGACATGTTCGGCGACACGCCCATGGCCCAGGCGGAGGCGATGCGGTATCACGGTACCACGCTGCTGGATGCGGCGGAGGGCAGACTGCCCGCCGTGGTGCTGCGGGGCGGGGCGTATCTGTCCTATGGCATGATGGGTGCGGACGTGCTGCAGAATCTGATCACGGCGGCCCACGCCAAGGGACTGTATGTGATACTGGATATGAACACTGCAGCGCCAGAGTGCTGGAGCGGCTATGGCGCGGACGCGGTGACGGTGTGCCCCTACGGCGGAAGCGACTGCCTGAAGACGGGGGATATGCTGGCCATCGCGGCGGTGCGCACCGGCGGGCAGGTGCAGGCGCTGGTGGCCGGAGACCGGGCGCTGTGGCTGTCGGTGGCGGAGCAGATGGCCCGGCGGGGCGCGGCGCTGTCCGTGGCCACCGGATACAGCCTGGACGTGCGGGATATGCGGAAGGTGTGCCCCAACGCCTTTCTGCTGCTGCCGGGCTGCGACGGGGAGAACGCGCTGCCGGCCTTTGACGAGATGGGCCACGGGGCGCTGGTGACGGACGAGGAGCTGCAGTACGCCGCGGAGCCGGCGGAGGCCATAGAGGCAAAGATCAGGGAGATGAAGCAGTGGGTGACGGTGGTATGACGAGGATCTATCTGATCCGCCACGCGGAGGCGGAGGGAAATCTGTACCGCATCGCCCATGGGCAGTACAACGGGCTGATCACCAACTACCGGGGATATCAGCAGATCGACGCGCTGAGGGAACGGTTTAGAGAGGTGGATATCGACGCGGTGTATTCCAGCGACCTGTACCGGACGCAGATCACGGCGCGGGCCATCTGGCTGCCCAAAGCGCTGCCGCTGCAGCTGGAGCCGGCCTTTCGGGAGATATGCATGGGCGAGTGGGAGGACCACCCCTGGCACGAACTGAATGTGAAATATCCGGAGGAGATGTACAACTTTAACTGCCGGGCCGACCTGTGGCGGATACCGGGGGCCGAGACGGCCCAGCAAGTGGTGGATCGGTTTCTGCCGGCGCTGGAGTGCGTGGCCCGGAGACACGAGGGCGGCACCGCGGCGGTTTTCTCCCACGGGATGGCGATGCGCACCGTGCTGGGCGTGCTGCAGGGGCTGACGCTGGCCGAGGTGGGGCAGATGCGCCACGGAGACAACACGGCGGTGTCGCTGCTGGAATGGGAAAATGAGACGTTCCGGGTGGTATACCGGGACGACAACAGCCACCTGGTGGAACGGGGACTGTCCACCTTTGCCAGACAGAGCTGGTGGCGGGGAAAGAATATGATGGAATCCGGCGAGGACTATGGGCCGCTGCCGGAGGAGCAGCGGGCGGAGTTGGGCATACCGGCGGACGGCGAGGCGGTCGGCGTATGGTATGGCCAGGAACTGATCGGGGCGTTTCAGATGTCCGATGAGGGGGATGCTCTGCGTCTGGGATGGTACGGCCTGCGTCCGGAGTGGCGGGGAAAGGGCCTGGGCATCCCGCCCATGGGACAGGCCATCGCTGCCTGCCTGCGGCAGGGGAGAGACACCCTGCGGCTGGACTGCCCGGACAGGCGTCTGCGGCGGTTCTTTGCGCGGGTGGGGTTCGTGCCTACTGCGGGAGACACCATGGAGAAGGACGTAAGGCGCAGTATGCCGCCGGTGCCGGCGGCGTGGCAGTAACGGCGGGAGGGAGAGTTTCGCGCCTCCGGGCGCGAGTAGCTTTCTTTCATCGTTGAAAGAAAGCTACCAAAGAAAGCCGCTTAAACCTACGGTTTAAGGATCCCTTAGCACGATATGCGCTGTACCAATTTGGTGGTATATGCCTCGCGGAATTAGTGTGATGGGAATCGCTGTCGGGATGTTGACTGTGCCAGCACAGCTTTCCGCTGCCGCTGACAGCAGCGAGGGTAGGGGATTTTACTTCTACCGAGTTTGGCAATTATCAAATTGCGCGGGGGGAGTTTCGCCGCTCCGGCGGCGAGTGACTTTTATCCCCGGCGATAAAAGTCACCAAAAGCGCCGCTTGAAACTACGTTTCAAGACTTCCTTGCGCGGGGCGGGCGGGTGCCGATTTGGCGGTGCATACTCGCGGAATTGGTGCAGTGGGTGTCGTTGTTGGTCAAAAGGACTGTGCGTGCGCTTACCGGCGCGGAGGCTGACGCGGCCGCTTGCTTCCGCCACGGTAGGAGTATTTGCTTCTACCGACTTTGGGCGATTATCAAATCGCGCCTTTTGCGGCGCGAAGCACCGCAAAAGGTCGGTGGGCCCTGCGGGCCGCAATTTAATAGAAAAGAAATGCTTTGCATTCACGGAGGGAGAAACAGCAAATGCGCTTACGCAAGTGTGCCGCGTTTTGCGCTGCCTGCGAGTGGGATGGGGGAATGTCTTATTCGTCACGGTTTACGCCGTGCCGCCTTCCCGCAAGGGGAAGGCTTGGGAGTGCGGCGGTAGAGGTGAAAACCCCTGCCGTGGCTGGGGCAAGC
>CAVGEC010000101.1:0-4385 GCA_963628195.1 Bacteroidaceae bacterium | reverse complement strand
AGATCATTGCAACTGTGCTGGCCATGGTCATGGCTCTGGCACTGTGCACCACCGCTTTCGCGGTGACTTCCACCAGCCTGACCGTATCGGACTATAAGCTTCTGAAGATGGCCGATAACTCCGATGTGTCTTTGAGCGCAGTTACTTCCCTGACCTACTATGCCGAAGAGAAGACCACCTCTACTGTCAACGACGAGACCACCGTCACTGTCACCCCTGCTTACTATGCTGCCAATAACGGTAAATGGATCGTATGCGATTCTTCTGTTGCCAGCCACAAGCTTGTAAAGAACGGCAAGATCGTTGATTATGTGATTTGCACGGGTAACGTGGATATCAGCAAATATTCCACCTCTGATGTTGTTACCAAAACCCTGACCAGCGTGGCGACAGCTGATGCTGTGTGCGGCGATTATGCCACCTCGGGTGGGGATGATACCCTCTACGTTATCGACAGCAAGGTGTATGTCTCTACCACCAATACCGACGCTGGAACCACTAAGTACGCTCTGCTGAACGGCAAGCTGGTGGCTTATAATGAGACCGCTCTGGATGCCAAGGACCATGTATTCGATACCACTAAGACAAACAGCGAGAACGGAACAGTCAAGTCCGTTTACTGCACTGCCTGCAAGAAGTATATTGCCGTAACTAAGACAATCCCTGCTGATTCTGTTGCCGAGTACAAAGAAGTGAGTGGTCTGACCGGTTACTATTATCTGGTTGGTTCTACCGGTTCCAACACCAGCACCGATACCAAGAACAACACGACCAGCCCCAAGACCTTTGACGCTGGTATCGCTATGTACGTCGGTATGGCTCTGACCTCCGTCGCCGGCTCCGCCGTCGTCATCGGCAAGAAGAAGGAGTTCTAATTAACCCCTAAAAAAGAAAGGCCCGCTGGGCCTTTCTTTTTTTGCTTTAATTATCCCTGGACTAAAGGAGGGGGGCTCTGGCCCCCTCCTTTTGAAACCACCCCCACTGGGGCGAGCAACAGCAAAAAAGAACCGCCGGTCGGCGGTTCTTTTTTCCATTTACTCTTTCGATTTCTTACGGCGACGGTACTTGTAATACGTCTTTTCGCGGGTGCAGCGGAACGGCTCATTCTGGCGGGCCACGGCAAAGGCCGTGCGTTCCGGATCGGTCAGCAGCGGCACCACACGGCGGCCCTGCCATTTACCGTCCGTGCGGCGTATCACGGATATCCGCACGGGGAACACGCCGTGATTTTCACAGCGGAACACGCCGTAATACACGTCCCCCTGCGGATACCACGACTCCACGGCCCCCGGCTGATGGCAAAGAGGGCAGGGGACAATGCGCGCCTGGCGACTGTTGAGCACCTGCTCCCGCTCCGGGAATATACCCACCTGCTGCCGGGGCTGCTTGGGGTAGGTCTCGCGGCTGAATTTGATGTTCCGGCGGCGCGGCGGCTTATTTTCCGCCTTGGGAACGGAGGGTGCCAGGGCCCACTGGGGCATCCAGGCTGTGAGCAGCGCCGCGTACAGCGCGTCATACAGGGCGTTATGAAATTCATAGATCAGCGGAATAGCGCAATACTCCGCCGCCTGCTCCAGCGCCATGCGGCGGCCCAGGCCGATATCCAACGTCCGGCAGAAGGCGGCCTGCAGGTCGATGCAGGCCGTGACCGGCGGCGCCGGCAGCTTCCAATAGGCGGCGTTGGCCGCCAGCACGCCGTGATCCTGCGCGCCCCACTCAGCCCACAGGGTATCGCCGCCGCACCAGTCCAAAAACGCCCGATAGGCTGCGGGAAAATCCACATCCGATGCCAGCGCCTGGGCAGACTCCGGCAGCTTTTTGGCCACCGGCGACAGCTTGGGATAGATGGACGGCCTGATATGCGCGTTGAACGAGTCCATCACCGGACCGCCGGGCCGGGCCAGCCGCACCGCGCCGATCTGAATGATCTCCTCCATGCGCCGCCCGCCAAAGGGCTGGTTCCATTCCAAATCCAGAATGACCACGCCGTCTCACCTCCCTGCGACAGAAATCGGGATATATTATACTCCTTTTTCGCGCAAGGTGCAACGACATTTACAGGAAACAGAGAAACAGGGAAACGCCGCGGCGTCTCCCTGCTCTCTCACACGGTGGCATCCACCGGAATGCGCTGGCGATCCACCTGCACCCAATGGACACGGACACCGCCGCCGGACTGCTGGGTAGCGCAGAACTCCACGCCGCCCATGCGGCCCTCCACCGGTACACCGCCGCTGAACAGCGCCGCAAAGCGCCGGATGTAGCCCGCCAGCTCTCCGATGGTCTTTGTGGGCAGATCGGGAGAAAGATAGTCAAAAAACTTGTGCATACGGCACCTCCTGTATAAAAATCGGTTTGTTTTCCTCTGACTGTACCCATCTTACCAAGAATACTGTACGCAAAAACGGACAGTTCTCCCGCGCACTTGTGTTTTTTTCGGAATCATGCTACAATATGCGCTAGAAAACGAGCCAGGAGGTGGCCGCCATGACAGAGCTGAATACCGCACCGCAGCTGGCCCCGCGGGAGCGCTGCACCGGCTGCGCCGCGTGCTGCAACGGCTGTCCCAAGGGCGCCATCCGCATGGTGCCGGATCGGGAGGGCTTTCTGTATCCTCAGGTGTCGGACGGCTGTGTGCAGTGCGGGCACTGCACACACATATGCCCGATGCTGAAACAGCGTGAGCCCCGCACCGAGCCGGCGGCGTTCCTTGTCTGGAACAATGACGAGGAGATCC
Organism: Bacteroidaceae bacterium; assembly: GCA_963628195.1. GTDB lineage: Bacteria > Bacillota > Clostridia > Oscillospirales > Oscillospiraceae > Vescimonas. The sequence continues at coordinate 1,648 of CAVGEC010000101.1, read as the reverse complement.
GCCGCGCCTCCACCGCCGGCGGGGCGTTCTCCGCGCTGGCGGAGTATGTGCTGGAGGGCGGCGGCGTGGTGTTCGGCGCGGCGCTGGACGACACCCTGCGTGTCAGCCATATCGCGGTGAAAAATCTGCACGACCTGGCTCGCCTGCGGGGCCTTAAGCCGGTGCAGAGTGACATGGGTGAGAGCTATCAGCAGGTGCGGCTGTACCTGGACCAGGGGCGGCAGGTGCTGTTTTCCGGCACACCCTGTCAAGTGGATGGCCTGTACCGCTATCTGGGCGAGCATCCGGAGCGGCTCATCACCTGCGATGTGGCCTGCGGCGGCGTGTGCAGCCCCGGCGTATGGGAGAAGTTCGTGCACTCCATGGCCTACGTCAAGCAGCAGAAGCCCCTGTCCGTGGTGTTCTGCGGCAAGCTGACCGGCGAGAGCGGGCGGCGCTTCCATGTGACGTTCGCCGACGGCGGGCAGTACGATGCGCCGCTGCTGCGCTCCGAGATGGGCCGCGGCATTACGCGGGGCCTGTTTCTGCGGCCCGCCTGCCACACCTGCGGTTATACCAGCACCGACCGCACCGGCGATCTGACACTGTGCGATATGACCGGCGGGGCCATCACTCCGGAGGAAAAGCGTCTGGGCGTGTCGCTGCTGCTGATCAACACCGCCAAGGGCGCCCAGGTGTTCGACAGTCTGTCCCTGCACCGCCGCCGCTGCGACCTGGCCGAGGCCGTGGCCGCGAACCGCGCCCTGCGCGCCCCTATGCCGGTGTCGGTGGATCGTTCCCGGTTCTTTGACGCGCTGGAGCGCGAGCCCTTCCGTCAGGTCTGCACCCGGTTCCTGTCCGCCGTGCAGCCCCGCGACAAGTCCGGGAAACCCTTGAAAGAGCTGCTGCACAATGTCCGTCTGCCCTTCGGAAAGAGGAAAAACACATGACAAAAACGCTGCTGCACACCTGCTGCGCCCCCTGCTCCGTGGCCTGTATCCAGATACTCCGGGCCGGGGGCTTTGAGCCGGTGTCCTACTGGTATAACCCCAATATCCACCCCTACCAGGAGTATAAGGCCCGCCGCGATACGCTGATGGCCTACGCGCCCTCCGTGGGCGTGGAGCTGATCGTGCAGGAGGACTACGGTCTGCGTGATTTCTGCCGCGCCGTGGCGGAGGACATTGACCACCGCTGCGGTCACTGCTATCGCCTGCGGCTGGAACAGACCGCCCGCTATGCCGCGGAGCATGGCTTTGACAGCTTTTCCAGCACGCTGTTTGTCAGTCCCTATCAGAACCACGAGCTGCTGCGGCAGACCGCCGAGGAGGTGTCCGCACAATACGGCGTGGCGTTTCTGTACCGCGATTTTCGCCCCGGTTTCCGCCAAGGACAGCAGGAGGCCCGCGAATTGGGGCTGTACATGCAGAAGTACTGTGGCTGCGTGTTCAGCGAGGAGGATCGCTACGCCAAGCAGATCGGCAGGGATATGCAGGTCCCGGAGAAGCATCTGTGAGTTATGAAAGCCCCAGCCGCCCTACGGGCGGCTGGGGCTTTTTGTTGGCATGTTGCACAAGGAAGTTGCTGAAACTTTGTAGGAATGACGGCAGCGTAAGCTGCCATATTCTTCCAGATTGGCAAAATATGGCAGGAAAATAATGTGAACAAT
>CAVGEC010000100.1:0-4594 GCA_963628195.1 Bacteroidaceae bacterium | reverse complement strand
ATTGTTCACATTATTTTCCTGCCATATTTTGCCAATCTGGAAGAATATGGCAGCTTACGCTGCCGTCATTCCTACAAAGTTTCAGCAACTTCCTTGTGCAACATGCCAACAAAAAGCCCCAGCCGCCCGTAGGGCGGCTGGAGTGGTTACTGCGTCTTACGCCGGTTATCATAGGCCAGCACCGCGGCTGGCGCTGTTCCTACAGCGGTAAACGCAAAGAACCGCCTCCCGGCGGCCCTTTGCGTTTACCATAATAAATATTATTGTCAACTATTATACAAGGCAAGAAACTCGCGGCAGTGGTTGGCGAAGGCCTCGCGCACGGCGGCGGGAGCCACTAATTCCGCTTGAACGCCGAATTGGGCCAGCCAACCATAGAACGTAGGGCCGACCTCTACGGGGGCGGTGACGGCAATGTGCTCGCCGTCAGGGCGGATATGCGCATCGGCGCCGAAACGATCCATGACCACATTGATCAGCGCTTTGTCAAAGCGCAGATGCACCGTCTCGGTCTGACCGCTGTACATATCGAATATGGTTTTGACATATTTGCCCAGGTCAAACTGCTCCGGCAGCGTGTCGCGGGGCGTTTCGGTGACGGTAAGGGCTTCCATGCGGTCTACGCGGTAGTGGCGATAGTCCTCGATGGCCGGATCATAGGCCACCAGATAGTAATGCTTGTCCACGCACAGGGCCACCGGGTTCGTCTCATACAGTGCGCCGTCACGGCGGTAAGCTTTGCCGCCATCGGCCGTCCAGTCGAAATAGCGGAATGTGACCTTGCGATCCTCATTGATGGCGGTATTCAGCCCGTCAATGGCATAATACAGCTTTTCATTATGGGTGCGTACCCGATCCATGACATACACCTGTCGGCGCAGCTGGCGGGCATTGGGGCGGCTGGTAAGCTTTTCCAGCTTCGCAATGAGTTCCATACTCTTGCTCTGGGTAAGGAATGGCGAGGCCTGCACCACGTCGATGAGCAATTTCAGCTCCGGGAGCTGAAAGTCGCGCTCACCCAGAAAATATCCGTAAGTCTTGCCGCGGATGGACTGCACATCCATACCGAACAGCCCCAGCAGTTCCAGGTCATCGTAGATGCTCTTACGCTCGGCGCTGATGCCCTGGCGTTCCAGGTAGGCGATCATATCCTGCAGCGTTTTGGGGTGACGTTCGTCCGTTTCCTCCTGCAAAAACCGCGCCAGATACAGCAGCTTCAGTTTTTTGTTGGCCATAGCGCGCCCTCCCTTCCGTTTTGCTCTATTGTATCAGATAGGAAAGGGAAAGAAAACCACTTTTTACCGGGGTTCGACTTTACATCCCCATGCTTTTAGGCTATAATAAAGTGCTATGCTATCGGTAAGGGAGGTGCGGCGTTGCAAGTGAATCAAATACGGGCCGGCGCCGTGCTGAGTTATGTGTCCATGGCGCTGAGCACTGTTATCTCGCTGGTGTATACGCCCATTATGCTGCAGCAGCTGGGCGACAGCGAGTTCGGCGTATACCAGGCGGTACTGCCCATTATCTCCTATCTGAACCTGCTGAGCTTCGGACTGGGCAGCGCCTATGTGCGGTATTACTCCCGCTTCCGCGCCGCCGGGGACAATAAGGGCTGCGCCAAGCTGAACGGTATGTTCCTGGTGACATACCTCATTCTGGGCGCGGTGGTGCTGGCTATCGGCTTCGGGCTGTCCTACTGCGACGTGGTGTTCGGCAAAAAACTGACGGCGGAGGAGATCGACCTGGCCCAGCTGCTGCTGCGGATCATGTCGGTCAACGCTGCGCTGACGTTCCCCATCAGCGTGTTCGAAAGCCATGTGACTATCAACGAGCGGTACCTGTTCCAGAAGATCGTGGCCATGGGCAAGCAGGTACTGAACCCGCTGATCATGATCCCGCTGCTGCTGATGGGCTACCGCAGCGTGACGCTGACCATCGTATCTCTGATCTTTACGGTGCTCAGCGGCATCATCAATATCACCTACTGCCTTACCCGGCTGAAAATGCCCTTTGCCTTTCGGCACTACGATTTCGCGCTGCTGCGGGAGATGTTCGGCTTCACGCTGTATGTGTTCATCGGCATTGTGGTAGACAACATCAACTGGTCCATCGACCGGCAGCTGCTGACGTGGTTCCACGGCTCTGCCGCGGTGACGGTCTACGTCATCGCTTCGCAGCTGAACAACTACTTCCTGCTGTTCGGCAACGCCATCTCCAACGTGATGACGCCCCGCGTCCACCGCCTGGTGGCGGAGAACGCGCCCATGCGGACGCTGGACGCCCTGTTCACCAAGGTGGGGCGGCTGCAGTTCATCCTGCTGGGCGGCATATTCCTGGGCTTCGTGGCCATCGGCCAGTCCTTCGTGGTACTGTGGGGCGGCGGAGAACAGTTCCGCGTGGACTACTGGACGGCGCTGCTGCTGTTCTTTGCCTGTCTGTGGACCAATATCCAGACCGTGGGCATCGAGATCCAACGGGCCAAGAACATGCACAAGTACCGTTCACTGGTCTATTTGGGCGTCCTGGTCGGGAATATCCTGATTTCCATCCCCCTGTGCATGAAGTGGCAGGGCCTGGGTGCAGCCATCGGCACGGCCATCGCCACGCTGGTGGGCAACGTGTTCCTGATGAATCGCTACTACTACAAGCACATCGGGCTGAATATTCCCGCCTTCTGGCGGCATATCAGTCATCTGCTGCCGGCCATGTTCCTGCCCGCCGTCACGGCGGTGCTGCTGGCGGTGTTCGTCCACCCCGCCAGCTACTGGCAGTTGATCCCGCCGGGACTGCTGTTTGTGGCAGTCTACGCCGCCAGCATGTGGCTGTTCGGCATGAACCGCTACGAGCGCGGGCTGGTCACCGGCCCGCTGCGGCGGATACTGCATCGGTGAAAGTGATTTCCCACCCGTTTGGGGTGGAGGAGGTATTCTGTTATGGGAAGAAAAATCGCCACTTTTTTCCGTCAGCTGAAGCATCTCAGCTTTGCGCGTCTGAAGCTGCATATCAACGCCGTCCATGAGGAAACGGGTAAAAACCGCTTTGCCATTTTCTGTGACATGGTCTGGTGCGAGATACGCTACGGCATCGGGTATCTGGACTATCACGTCTTTGGATTTGCCGACCGCCGCGGCGCGGTGCGCAGGACCTATATGACCGCTGTTCAGAACCAGGCGCTGACACGCCAGATGAACGATCCGGCGTATTTCTATCAGCTCAATGACAAGATCGAGTTCGATACCATTTTCTCCGACCTGCTGAAGCGCCGGTTTCTGGATCTGCGCAAGACCGACGCGACGGGCCTGCGGGACTTCTGTGCCGGGACGGATGCCATATTCTGCAAGCCCGCGGGACTGTGCGGCGGCGAGGGCATCCAGCGTCTGGCCACGGCGGACATCGACGATTACGATGCCCTGTATGACCGGCTGGTCAAGGGCGGCCAGCTGCTGATCGAGGAGCCCATCCGCCAGCACCCGGACATGAACAAGCTGTGCCCCGACTCCGTGAACACCGTCCGTATCGTCACGCTGGTGACGGAGCAGGGCGCTCAGATGGTCTACGCTCTCGTGCGCATGGGCATGGGCGGCGTATGCGTAGACAACGTATCCTCCGGCGGTATGTATGCGCCGGTAAACAAGCACGGCCAGTTGTACCGCCCCGCTTTCTGTGACAAGACCGGCAAGTATTATGAGCGCCACCCCGTCACCGGTACGGAGATCACAGGCTTCCAGATCCCGCTGTTCGACCAGGCGCTGGAGTTGTGCCGCACGGCGTCCAGGCGCGTGGAGGCGCACTTGAAGTATATCGGCTGGGACGTGGCCATTACCCCCGAAGGCCCCGTACTGGTGGAGGGCAACAACCTGCCCGGTTATGATATGTGCCAGAACGCCGGCCATGTGGACGAGGGCATGCTGCCCCGGTTCGAGAAGCTGCTGGGCCGTCCCATCATGTGATGAAGTCGTATATTGCGCCCTGCGGGGCAAAACAGAGATAAGGAGGACAAACCATGCATCCTATGCGCAGGAAAGATAAGGAACGGGACGCCGCTTTTGCGTGGCAGGTGCTGCGGGACGCGAAGTACGTCACCCTGGCCATGACCGACGCCGACGGTACACCCTATTGCGTACCGGTGAACCATATCGCCGACGAACAGGAAAACGCCATCTACTTCCACTGCGCCGGCGCGGGCCGGAAATGGGAAATACTGGTTAAGGAACCGCCTGTGTGCCTGTCCGCCGTGTCTAGGGCGGAGCTGCTGTCCGGTGAACTGACCACGGCCTATGACTCTGCCATCGTCCATGGCCGGGCCGTGGTGGTGCAGAGCCCGGAGGAGAAAATGCATGCGCTGATGCTGCTGGTACAGGCGCTGGATCCGGTGTCTATGGAGCGGGCGCATCTGTGCTCCGAACATTCCATGCAGCGCATCATGATCGTTAAAATAGTGCCGGAAACCGTCTCCGGCAAACAGTCCCACGGGGATTGAAAATGGCATAAGCAGAAAAAGAACCGCCGCAGGGCGGTTCTTTTTTGCTGTTGCTCACACCAGAGAGGGTTGTATCAAAAGGAGGGGGCCGGAGCCCCCTCCTTTGTCGTTTCA
>CAVGEC010000099.1:0-4732 GCA_963628195.1 Bacteroidaceae bacterium | reverse complement strand
TGAATGTGAAAAGCAGAAGGCAGGCCGTTGGCCTGCCCTCTGCTTGCTTACGACTCCTTCAGCCACCGCTGAAATTCCTCCGCGGTGATGACACCCTCGTCACATTTCTTTTTCTGCTCTCTGGCCTGTTCGCTCCAGGCGTAGAACTGGCTGTCGCTGATACGCCCGGCCTTGATCCACGCAAAGCGGCGCTTATACTCCCGGCGGTAGACCTTGAACACCGGGTCGTCCGCCTGCTTCAGCGTCCACTGCTGGAAAGCGCCCATCGCACGGCAGCTCGACTGACCATCCAGCGGAGGACGGTCGCAGTACTCCGCGCTGACACGGCCTGTCTGGGCAAAGTACCGCCCGCAATTCTTGCAACGCCGCACAGTGATATTGCGCCTTACGCAGGTCTGCAAAGAAAAGCTGATCATATCCGCCACGGTGTTCGCATACAGCACCGGCGCACAAGCATCGCCATCCACAGGCTCAAAGCGCGTGGTAAGCAGGCGGAATGGGAACAGAGTTGTGTCACTGGGGCGGTCAGGCTGGTCAAAATGATAGTATCGCATGATCTGCTGGCTGGGCTCGCGCCCGGCCTTGTCTATATCCAGTATCAACTCGAAGAAACGAAGGATCTGCTTCTGATACAGCGGCAGTTCCTCCGGCAGTGTCCTTAGTTCGTCTAACGCACAGACTACTTCCGCATCAATATTCTCTAAACCTTTGGAATGGAGATAGAACCACTTGGTATACAGCACGCGGAAGAAGCTGTGCATATCTGCCAGCGCTCCCAGTTTGGCCATGGCGCTGGTTGCACGATCGCTGTCAAGGCGCTCCAAGTCATCACAAATACACCGCAGAGCGATGGAGACATTCTCCATATCCAGCTCTGTGAATGACAGCAGCGACTCCAAAAACGGGAAGGTCTTTCGCTGCGACGGCGCTCCCTGCGTGCCAAAGGCATCGCTCTCAATGACCTCGTGCCTTCCAGGGAAATACATTTTACAGTACCACATAGTGCCCTCCAATTATGGACTAATTGTAAATATTGCTCGACAGCGTTGACAGACTTTGCCGCCTTTGTTATGATAGGCTCGAGCGAAATGTCTAATTAATATTACAATCAGTCTACATCATTCGCGCAGCCATGTCAACAAAAATCGGAGGTATCTATTGAACTTACAAAACAACAAATCGAAAAACTTCACACCACTGCCTAACGAGATATTCTCTCTGCACTTAAGCACCGGCGAGCTGGCGACCTACGCTGTACTGATGCGGCTGGAAGACCCGCGCACCTACGAATGCTGGCCCAGCTACGAAACCATCGGTAAAGCCATCGGCAAAAGCAAGAGTTCCGTCAAGCGTTATGTGGCAGGGCTGGTAGAAAAGGGCCTCATCACCGTAGCGCCGACGTCGGTCATCATGCAGAATGGGCTGAAGAAAAACGGCAACCTGCGTTACCACATTCGTCCCATCCGCGAAGCGGTGGAATGGTATACCCAGCATCAGCTATACCTCGCCGAAGCCGCCGCCGAGCGGCAGCAGGTGCAGCGGAAACTGGCGGCACAGGCCGCAGAACCGCCGTGTCCGCCCCTGTGAGCCACTGTGTGCCCTCGCAGGGCGGAACAAGTGTCACAGGACGCTGGGAGTCGGGGAAAGTGGAGCATCGCGCCTTCAGCGCGATGGCAAGTTTCGCGTTTGTGGTACAGTTTCGGCCCTTGGCCGAAACCGCTCCCCAAACGCCGAATGCGGGCTAAGCCCACACCCCTTCCTCAACGCAAAGTCCGCCACTTCCGTTTCCGCCTCCGGCGAAAACTCCAGCCGCTTCCTTGCGTTTCGTCTCCAAACGAAACCCGCTTCGCTGGGCTTTCGTTTGGGTGATTTTGAAATTCAATAGAGGAGAGTACGATGAAGAAAGAAGAATTTATCCGCGTCCGCGTGGCGGGATGGCAGAAGAAATATATCTCGCTCCAGGCGGAGAAGGCACATAAGTCTCTCAGCCAGTATGTGCGGGACGCCGCCATGGACAAGGACGTGACGGTCATCGACGGCGTGGATGACCTCATCCGCGAACTGCGGCGGCAGGGCAATAACCTGAATCAACTGGTCATCATGGCGCGGCAGGGTCACATCGAACTGGTCAACATGGAGCCGTTCATGGAGGTATATGAAAACACATGGCAAACGTTAAATTCATTGCTGTCTCGCGTGGGCTGAGAGGTATCGTCGACTACGTCACCAACCGGGAAAAGACGGTGGAACAGCTCATCAGCGGCGTCAACTGTGTGGCGCGGACGGCAGTGCCGGAATTCGAAGCGGTGAAAAAGCAGTTCCGCAAAACGGAGGGCCGCAGTTACTACCACATCGTGCAGGCGTTCGCGCCGGACGACCCGCTGGACTTCACAACGGCGCACGAGCTTGGCGTGAAGCTGGCGGAGCATTTTGAGGGCTACCAGTGCATCGTGGTCACCCACATGAACACCGCTCACATCCATAACCACATCATCATGAACTCTGTCAGCTTCGAGACAGGCATGAAGTTCCACCAGTCTGCGCGGGAGATGCAGCTGGTCAAGGACTACTGCAGCCAACTCTGTCAGGAATACGGCTTGTCCGTCACGGAGTCCAAAGCCGACCCGTTCCGCATCCCGGCGTGGAAGAGGCGGTTGACGGATCATATCAAAGATGCCATGGAGCAGAGCCGCACCCAGCAGGAGTTCATTGCCTACATGAACGCCTATGGCTACGATGTAAAATGGGAGCTGGATCAGAAATACATCACCTACACCACGCCGGAGAACATCCGCTGTCGGGACAGCAAGCTGTTCGACCAGACACTGACCCACGAAAATATGGAGCTGTACTTCCAACTGGGCGGCGCGGATTACCTGCAAACCTGTCGGCAGATCGCCTACGACCACCGCGAGCCGACACCCACGCTGGAGGATGCCGTCTGCGGCATGGCCGGTACAGTGGCCGCCATCTGCGCCCTCTGTGAAGACGAGGACAGCGAGGTCAGCGACCTTGCCCGTGAGCTGTACTACAGCAGCCTCTTGCTGCAAGAACTGGTGGAATGGTATCAGTCCCGCCGTCAGGAGCAGGAAAACTACGAGGAAGAATATGAGCAGTATCACGGTTTCGATATGACCATGATGTAAGGAGAATTGAATGAACGAATGTACCTACAAAAGTTTTGACGAATTGCCCCTGATGCTGAACGTCGTACAGGTGGCGGCGGTGCTGGGCATCTCCCGCGCCGGAGCATATGAGTTAGTTCACAGCGAAGGATTTCCCGCACTGAAGATCGGCAGCCGCATCGTGGTGTCGAAGGACAAGCTGCGGGAGTGGATCGACGCCAACACGGCGCAAAAATGACCACGCTGTAATCAAAGAGAAGGCCGAAAACGAATTGATAACTTTCTCTTAACTCTGCTCGCCTCCGATAGCTATTAAGGTCGGCTTGTGGTATGTGTGTTGACTACCAAAGAAAGGAGTTGATACCATGCCAAAGAAACGAGCAAACGGCGAGGGCAGCATCCGCAAGCGGAAGGATGGCCGCTGGGAGGGCCGCTACACCGCGGGCTGCGATCCCACCACCGGCAAGCCCATCCACAAAAGTGTCCTCGCTAAGACGCAGGCAGAAGCCAAGGAAAAGCTCAAGCAGGCCATTGCAGAGGCCGAAAAGCTGGACATGAGCCGCGCAAAATTCTACACACTGGGTGCGTGGATCAAGCTGTGGTACGAGATCTACGCCGAGCCACGCCTGCGGGAGAAAACCAAGCACTACTACCTCAACTACATCGATAACCACATCGTCCCTGAATTGGGCGGTACGCCGCTGGAAAAGCTGACCACCATCCAGATCCAAAAGTTCTACAACGACCTGCAAAAGTCCGGACGCATCCAGCGGTACACCCACATCAAACTGAAGGACAAGGGCTTGAGCACCCGCGTGGTGCGGGGCATCCACACGCTGCTGAACAACTGTCTGGAGCAGGCGGTGGCGGAGCGGCTGATCCTCTCCAATCCCGCCAAAGGCTGCCGCCTGCCAAAGCTGGAAAAGCGGGAGATGAAGATACTGCCGGAAGATAAGATCGGCTCGTACTTGGCTGAGGCCGAACGGCGCGGACTGCTGGCGGCCTTCTATCTGGAACTGACCACCGGCCTGCGGCGGGGCGAGCTGCTGGCTCTCCTGTGGACGGACTTGGACGTGGAGAACATGACCATCTCCGTCAGCAAACAAGTGAATCGTATCAACGGCGAACTGGTGGTCAGCCAGCCCAAGACGCCCAACTCCATCCGCAAGCTGGCCATTCCGCAGCGCGCTGTGGAGCTGCTGGTGGAGGATCACAGCAAACACCCACATAGCCCGTACCTGTTCGTATCACCCAAGACCGGCACCATGTTCGACCCGGACTCCTTCCGCCACACCCACGAGAAAATTCTGAAAGCCATCGGCGCGGAGCACATACGCTTCCATGACCTCAGACACACCTTCGCCACGCTGTCTCTCAAGTACGGCGTGGACGTCAAGACACTGTCCGGAGCGCTGGGACACTACGATGCTGGATTCACACTCAGCACCTACACCCACGCCACGGCGGAGATGAAGCGTGACGCCGCCGACGCAATCGGAAATGTCATCAGTCGGGCGATGTAAACACAAAAATAGCGGGAGAGGGGCGGATAATGCTATCCGCTCCTCTCCCGTACTTTCGGCTTTTGGGTCAGCGTTTGGGTCAAA
>CAVGEC010000098.1:0-5047 GCA_963628195.1 Bacteroidaceae bacterium | reverse complement strand
TCTCGCCGGGGTCGCCCTGACGGCCGGCACGGCCGCGCAGCTGGTTGTCGATACGGCGGGACTCGTGGCGCTCGGTGCCCAGAATGTAGAGGCCGCCGGCGGCACGGACCTGATCGGCCTCCGCCTTGATGAGCTCCTTGTACTTCGCCTCGGCGGCGGCAAAAGCCGCCCGGGCATCCAGAATCTCCTGGTTGTCGGTCTCGGCGTGGCCGGTGGCCTCCGCCAGCAGCTCGTCGCTCATGCCGCCCTTGCGCAGCTCGGCCTTGGCCATGAACTCGGCGTTGCCGCCCAGCATGATGTCGGTACCACGGCCGGCCATGTTGGTGGCCACGGTGACGGCGCCGAACTTACCGGCCTGGGCCACGATCTCGGCTTCCTTCTCGTGGTTCTTGGCGTTCAGCAGGTTGTGCTTGATACCCTCGCGGGCCAGCATCTTGCCCAGCAGCTCGTTCTTTTCGATGGACACCGTGCCCACCAGCACCGGCTGCCCCTTGGCGTGGCACTCCTTCACCTGGCGGATCACGGCGCGGTACTTGCCGTTTTCGGTCTTGTACACGCTGTCCTCGTTATCGATACGGGCGATGGGACGGTTGGTGGGGATCTCGATGATGTCCAGTGCGTAGATGGTGGCGAATTCCTCCTCCTCCGTCAGAGCGGTACCGGTCATACCGGACAGCTTGCGGTACAGGCGGAAGTAGTTCTGGAATGTAATGGTGGCCAGCGTCTTGCTCTCGCGCTGGACGGACAGGTGCTCCTTGGCCTCAATGGCCTGGTGCAGTCCCTCGGAATACCGGCGGCCGAACATCAGACGTCCGGTGAACTCATCCACGATGACCACTTCGCCGTCCTTGACCACATAGTCCACATCGCGCTTCATAATGCCGTGGGCCTTGATGGCCTGGTTGATGTGGTGGGCGATGGTGCTGTTCTCCGGGTCGGACAGGTTGTCCAGATGGAAGAACTCTTCCGCCTTTTTGATGCCGCGGGCGGTGAGAGTGCAGCTCTTGGACTTCTCGTCCACCACATAGTCGGCGTCGATGTCAGAGGCTTCCTCCTCCTTGTCGTCGGTCTCCACCACCACAAACTTTTTCAGACGGGCGGCGAACATCTCGGCCATGTCGTACAGCTGTGTGGACTTCTCGCCCATGCCGGAGATGATCAGCGGCGTGCGGGCCTCATCGATCAGGATGGAGTCCACCTCGTCCACGATGGCGAAGGCGTGGCCCCGCTGCACCTGCTCGTTGGCGTACAGCGCCATGTTGTCGCGCAGATAGTCGAAGCCCATTTCATTGTTGGTGCCGTAGGTGATGTCGGCGGCGTAGGCCTTCTGGCGCTCCTCTTTTTTCATGTCGTGGATGATCAAGCCCACGGTCAGCCCCAGGAAGCGGTGCACCTTGCCCATCCACTCGCTGTCGCGCTTGGCCAGATAGTCGTTGACGGTGACGATGTGTACGCCCTCGCCGGTCAGCGCGTTCAGATAGGCAGGCAGGGTGGCCACCAGCGTTTTGCCTTCGCCGGTCTTCATCTCGGCGATGCGGCCCTGATGCAGCACGATGCCGCCCACCAGCTGGACGGGATAGGGGCGCATGCCCAACACGCGGTCGGCCGCCTCGCGCACGGTGGCAAAGGCCTCCGGCAGGATGTCGTCCAGCGTCTCGCCCTGGGCCAGACGCTGCTTGAACTCCGGCGTTTTGGCCTGCAGCTCCGCGTCCGTCAGCTTTTTATAGTCCTCCTCCAGCGCGGTGATCTTGTCCACGATGGGGTAGATGCTCTTCAGCTCCCGCTGGCTGTAGGTGCCGAACACCTTGGTAAACAGTCCCATATATGTTGTATCCTTTCTGCGTAAAAAGATAGTCGTACATAATAATACGCATACAGTATACCACAAGCGTTTGTCTAATGCAAAAAGATTTTCTGTGAACAGTTATCGGGCAGACGTGCCGGTTTGCGGTTGTGCAACAGAGGAAAACGTGGTATACTGCATACATGATAGAGCGCAACGCCACACCTACAATAAAAAGAAGGAGTTTTCGCCATGAAGCTGCGTTTTTACGGCGCTGACCGGTGTGTCACCGGCAGCTGCCACTGCCTGGAGGTCAACGGCAAGAATATTCTGGTGGACTGCGGATTGCAGCAGGGCCGTGACGAGATCGACAACACCGCGCTGCCCTTCCATCCCGGCAGCATCGACGCGGTGCTGGTGACACATGCCCATATCGACCACTCCGGACGCATCCCCATGCTCATCAAGAACGGATTCCGGGGTGAGATCATCACCACCCGGCTCACCGCCGACCTGCTGGACATTATGCTGCAGGACTCCGCCCACATCCAGGAGCAGGACGCCGAGTACCAGAACCGCAAGAACAAGCGCGCCGGCCGCCCGGAGGTGGAACCCATCTACACCGTGGCTGACGCCCAGCGCGTGCGCGAGTTTATCCGCACCTGCGAATACGGCCAGGAGATCCCCGTGGCGGACGGCGTCACGGCGCAGTTCATCGACGCGGGCCATCTGCTGGGCAGCGCCAGCATCAAGCTCACCTGCCATGAGGGCGGCGAGACGCGCACCGTCGTGTTTTCCGGCGATATCGGCAACGTGGACCAGCCCATCATCCGCGATCCCCAGTTCTTCGACAGCGCGGACTATGTGCTCACCGAGTCCACCTACGGCGACCGCAACCACACCGAGGTGTGGAGCTATACCGGCCAGCTGGCGGAGATCATCGACGAAACGCTGGGCAAGGGCGGCAACGTGGTCATCCCCTCCTTCGCCGTGGGCCGCACCCAGGAGCTGCTGTACTTCATCCGCGAGATCAAGGACAAGAACCTTGTCACTTCCGTGAAGGACTTCCCCGTGTATGTGGACAGTCCTCTGGCCAAAAAGGCCACCACCATTTTCTGCGGCGACCTGCGGGGCTACCTGGACGAGGATGCCCTGGCCCTGGTGCAGGACGGCACCCACATGTTCAGCTTTCCCGGCCTGCACCTGACCGAGACGGTGGACGAGTCCAAGCTGCTGAACATGGACAAGACGCCCAAGGTCATCATCTCCGCCTCCGGCATGTGTGACGCGGGACGCATCCGCCACCATCTGAAATACAACCTCTGGCGCGCCGACAGCGCCGTGGTCTTCGTGGGCTTCCAGTCCCCCGGCACACTGGGCCGTAATCTGCTGGACGGCGCCGGCAGCGTCAAGCTGTTCGGCGAGGACGTAGCCGTCCGCGCCAAGATAGTCAACTTCCCCGGCCTCAGCTCCCACGCTGACCACGATCATCTGCTGGACTGGATCAAGCATTTCGATCCGGCAAAGACCACCCATGTCTTCGTGGTGCACGGCGACCGGGAGGTGGCCCCGGTGTATGCCGACACGGTCAAGACGCTGGGCTTCGCCGCCCATGCGCCGCAGTATACCGAGGAATATGACCTGATCGCCGACAGGCAGCTCTCCCCCGGCTACCTGCCGGAGCGCAAGACACGCGCCTACGAGGGCGCGCCCAAGGCCGCGGCGGCCTATCAGAAGCTGGTGCAGCTGGGCGATATGCTCATCGGCCTTATCCGCCGCAGCAAGGGCAGGGACAACAAGACGCTGGCCGCTTTTGCCGAGGCAATCAGCAAGGTCATCAGCAAGTTCGAGTTCTGAGCCGTGCTGGAGAAGAACAAGACATACCGCGCCCGCATCGAGGGCTATACCTCCGAGGGCCTGGGCGTGGCCCGCATCGACGGGCAGGCGGTGTTCGTCCACCGCGCCCTCCGGGGCGAGGACTGCGACGTGCTCCTCCTCAAGGTACTGAAAAACGCCGCCTTCGGCAAGGCGGTCAGGGTGCACGGGCCCTCCCCCCACCGCAGAGAGCCGGACTGCCCGTACTACGGCAGATGCGGCGGCTGCGGCTTCCGCCACATGGACCGGGAGGAGGAGCTGTACGCCAAGCGGCAGCGGGTGCAGGACGCGCTGGCTCGCATCGGCGGCAGCACTGTCACCGTGGAGGATATCCTCAGCGGCGGCCCGCTGCACTACCGCAACAAGAGCCAGTACCCGGTATCCGCTGCGGGAGAGGTGGGCTTTTACAGGGCCCGCAGCCACCAGGTCGTCCCGGTGGAGCGGTGCCTGATCCAGAAGCCCCAGGCCGACGCGGCGGCGGAGGCCCTGCGGCGGTACATCCGGGAATATGATGTGCCCTGTTACGACGAAAAAACGCGGCGAGGACTGGTGCGGCACCTGTATGTCCGCACCAACAGCGCGGGGCAGTCCCTGGTGTGCGTGCTGGTGAACGGCAGAAAGCTGCCTCGCGAGGACGCGCTGGTGTCGCTGCTGCGGCAGGCCCTGCCCGGCGCTGTGGGCGTGGTGCTGGGGGTGAATACCCAGCCCACCGGGGCTGTGCTGGGCGATGAATACCGCACCCTCTGGGGCGCGGATGTGCTGGAGGACACCCTGTGCGGCCTGTCCTTCCGTCTCAGTGTGCCGTCCTTCTATCAGGTGAATCACGATATGGCGGAGGTGCTGTACGGCACCGCCGTGGACTTTGCGGGACTGACCGGAATGGAGACGGTGCTGGATCTGTACTGCGGCGCGGGCACCATCACACAGGTGATGGCCCGCCATGCGGCAAAGGTCATCGGTGCGGAGATCGTGCCGGAGGCCATTGAGGACGCGAAGGAGAACGCCCGGCGCAACGGCATCGGGAATGTGGAGTTTCTGTGCGGCGACGCGGCCGCAGCCGCGGCGGACTTCGCCGCCAGAGGCCTGCGCCCGGACGTGATCTGTGTGGATCCGCCCCGCAAGGGCCTCAGCCCGGAGGTCATCGCCGCCGCCGCGCAAATGGGCCCGCAGCGTATCGTGTACGTCTCCTGCGATCCGGCCACTATGGCGCGGGATGTGAAGCTGTTCGCGGAGAGCGGCTACAGGGCTGTCCGGGCCGCGGCGGTAGACATGTTCCCCGGCACGGCCAATGTGGAAAGTGTTGTCCTTCTGACACCGCAGGTGTGAAGTAATAAATATCCCCCGGCTCCGCCGGGGGATATTTATTTGCGGCCGCTTATGCGGTGTCTG
>CAVGEC010000097.1:0-5152 GCA_963628195.1 Bacteroidaceae bacterium | reverse complement strand
CGAAGGATTACCACTCCAGATTCTTTTCCGTTTCCTTGCTGAACACATGGGCCACATTGCCGCCGAAGATCATGTTGACCTCGCTGCCCATAGGGAAGTGGGCAGCGTTGCCGTTGGTGGGTACGATGACCACCACATCGTGGCCGTTGGCGTTGATGTGCAGGTGCACGGAGGAGCCCATGAGCTCGCTGACATCCACGGTGCCCTTGACACCGTCGGCGCAGAGCATAATGTGGTCGGGGCGGACACCCAGAACGACATCCTGCTCTTCCACGTTGTTGGTGGACAGGCGAGCCTGCTTGTCCTCGGCCAGCTCTACGCTGATGCCGTCAATAGTGACGGCATACTTGCCGTTCTGCTTGATCAGCTTTGCGTCAAACAAGTTCATCTGCGGTGTGCCGATGAAACCGGCCACGAACAGATTGGCGGGGTGGTCAAAGACTTCCTGTGGTGTGCCGATCTGCTGGATAAAGCCGTCTTTCATAATGACGATGCGGTCGCCCAGCGTCATGGCCTCGGTCTGATCATGGGTAACGTAAATAAACGTGGTGTTGATGCGCTGGCGCAGCTTGATGATCTCAGCGCGCATCTGATTGCGCAGCTTGGCGTCCAGGTTGGACAGGGGTTCGTCCATCAAGAACACGGCAGGATCGCGGACGATGGCACGGCCAATGGCCACGCGCTGGCGCTGGCCGCCGGACAGGGCCTTGGGCTTACGATCCAGATACTGGGTGATGTCCAGGATCTCCGCAGCCTGGCGGACCTTCTTGTCGATCTCGTCCTTGGGGACCTTTTTCAGCTTCAAGGAGAAAGCCATGTTCTCATACACGGTCATATGGGGGTACAGTGCGTAGTTCTGGAACACCATGGCGATGTCGCGATCCTTGGGTTCCACGTCGTTCATCAGCTTGTCGCCGATCCACAGTTCGCCGGAGGTGATATCCTCCAGACCGGCGATCATGCGCAGAGTGGTGGATTTGCCGCAGCCGGAGGGGCCCACCAGCACGATGAACTCCTGGTCGGCGATCTCCAGAGAAAACTGTTGGACAGCCACCACGCCCTCGTCGGTGATTTGGAGATTGCTCTTTTTCTCCTGGGGTTCCTCGCCTTTCTTGAGCTTCTTTTTCTTCTCGGTGTTGGGGTAGACCTTCTTCAGATCCTTCAAAATGACCTTTGCCATGTGTGTTGACTGTAACTGCCCTGCCTCCGCATGAGCAGTCTCGCACGGGGCTGTGCCCCTTCTGTGCTTTACGACAAGTCTCCACGTTGCCGCACCGCCAGCCACAGCGGGTATTCCTCCTTTTCTTTTGCCGACGGAAGACATAAAGTGGAGTGCCGTCCGCCGGTGGGAATAGAGAAAGTATAACCGAAAACGTTTTCGGATGCAAGTGCTTTTTGTGAAAAGTGTGGAAAAACACCGCCTGCCATTTCTGACAGACGGTGTTTTTTACAAATCAACGATAATGGGCGAATGACCGGTGCACGGCAGCAGCTTGTCCAGTACGTCGGAGGTCTTGATCTTCAGCGTGCTGGTACAGATGCAGGGATGGCAGGAGATATAGGGTGCATCATAGACTTCCCGGTCAATGAGCAGCTGTACCCGGTGTTCTGTGTCATTGGCCAGGCCCAGGATGGTGGCGGAACCGGGATGGCAGCGCAGCAGCTCCCACAGATTTTCCTCCGGAGCGAAGCTCAAACGGGAGGAGCCGATCTGGGCGCTGAGATCCTTGGTGTGGAAGGGCTTGTCCGGCGGCATGCACAGCAGATAGAAGCTGGTTTTCTGCCGGTTGCAGAGAAACAGGTTCTTGCACACAGGTACGCCCAGGGCTGCACTCACATCGGCGCACAGTTCCATATTGAAAGCGGCGTCGTGGCTGACGCGGTCATAGCCGATGCCCAATTCATCCAGCAGATCAAACGCCGCGGCCTCCTGCGGCAGGAGCTCACCCGCCGGGCGGGCATTATGAGAGATCGGAGTGATGGTCATTGCGTGTCACCTCGCTTCAGCAGCATCTCGCCGGCGCGGTAGATGTCGCCCGCCCCCACGGTGATGATCATATCGCCGGGCTGGGCCAGCTTTTCCAGTTCATCCGCCACCTGCTCCAAGGTGGAGCAGTACACGGCGCGGGGGATCTGTGCCGCCAGGTCTTTGGAGGATATACCCGACTCGTTGGTCTCGCGTGCGGCATAAATCTCCGCCAGCACCACGCGATCCGCCTGCCGCAGAACGTTGACAAAATCATCGAACAGCGCGGCGGTACGGGTATAGGTGTGGGGCTGAAAGGCCAGTATCAGCCGTTTGTGGGGCAAAGAGGCCGCGGCGTTCAGCAGGGCCTGTACTTCGTCGGGGTGGTGGGCGTAATCGTCATAGAGCTCCGCGCCGCGGAAGGTGCCCTTATGCTCAAAGCGGCGGCCTGCGCCGGTGAAAGAGGCCAGGCCGGCAGTCACAGCCTCACCGGGAAGGCCCAGAACATAGGCGGCAGAGGCGGCGGCCAGGGCATTGGAGATGTTGTGGGCGCCGGGGACATGCAGGGAAATATGGGCATACATCAGCCCGTTGATGACTACGTCAAAGTCGCCGTAGCCGTCAAAGAAGGACACGTTGTCGGCATAACAGTCGGCGCTGCGGTCCTTGACACTGAAGGTGAACACCGGATGCGTAAGGCCCTTAACGGCTTCGCGGGCCCCCTCGTCATCGGCGTTGGCGATGATATAGCCGCGCTCCGGCACCAGAGCGGCAAAGTCGTGGAAGGAGTGTTCGATATCCGCCAGATCCTTGAAAAAATCCAGATGGTCTGCGTGAACGTTCAGTATTACCGCCACCGTGGGGAAGAAGTTCAGAAACGAGTTGCAGTATTCGCAACTCTCCAGAATGATGGTATCGCCTTGGCCTACCCGATAGCCGGAGTGAAGCAGCGGCAGCGTGCCGCCGATCATCACCGTGGGATCCGCCTGGGCCGCCATGAAAATGTGGGTGGCCATGGAGGTGGTGGTGGTCTTGCCGTGAGTGCCGGACACGCACAGGGCGTTACGGTAGCCCTGCATGATGGCGCCCCAGGCCTGGGCACGTTCATAGACCGGAATGCCCCGCGCCACAGCACCGGCGATCTCCGGATTGCTGTCGTGAATGGCGGCGGTGCGAATGACCGCGTCGCAGTTGTTCAGGTTTTCCGCCGAGTGGCCGATGGCCACGGGGATGCCTACGGACCGCAGGTGCTTCACGGTGCCGCTGTCGGTCATGTCGGAGCCCTGGACAGTGACACCCATGCCCTGCAGAACCTCGGCCAGCGCACACATGCTCACGCCGCCGATGCCGGCCAGGTGCACCCGCTTGCCGGGGCGGATATACTTGTGAAAGTCCTCGATAGGATGGAACATATAAGCTGCCTCCTTGACAGAAACAGAAAAATTACCGTATTATTATAATACAACCTTACTGCCCATGCAACCGGCTTTTTTGCGGATATTTGTCGGCGGGAGAGGGGAAATGACGAGGGGTGGTGCGTTTATGCTGCCGCAGCAGGTAAAATGTGTGCTGAACCGCCTGGAGGGGGCGGACTTTGCCGCCTATGCCGTGGGCGGATGCGTCCGGGATACGCTGCTGGGCCGCGTGCCGGACGACTGGGACGTGACCACCGCTGCCAGACCGGAGCAGGTGCTGACACTGTTCGACGGCTATGCCATCCCCACCGGACTGAAGCACGGTACGGTCACTGTTCGGGCGGAGGATATGCATATCGAAGTGACCACTTTCCGCGCTGATGGTACTTATACGGACCACCGTCGTCCGGACGACGTGACGTTTTCCAACCGGCTGGAGGATGACCTGTGCCGCCGTGATCTGACCGTCAACGCCATGGCCATGGACGTGGACGGCCATATCACCGATCTGTACGGCGGGCGGGAGGACTTGAAGAACGGTATCCTGCGCTGTGTAGGGGAACCGGGGAAACGCTTCGGGGAGGATGCCCTGCGTATCCTGCGGACGCTGCGGTTTGCTGCCGTGTTGGGGTTTGCCATCGAGCCGCGCACTGCCGCCGCCCTGCGTGGGCAGGCGCCGCTGCTGACGTATATTGCCCCGGAGCGAGTGTTGACGGAGATGAACAAGATGCTGTGCGGTGAGTATGTCCTGCCTGTCCTGCTGGACTATCCGGAGATATTGGGTGTGTTCCTGCCGGAGATACTGCCCTGCGTGGGCTTCGACCAGCACAACCGGCACCATATCTACGACGTGTGGGACCACACCGCCCACGCGGTGGCCGCCGCTCCGGCGGACGGCGTTCTCCGCTGGGCTATGCTGCTCCACGATGTGGGTAAACCCGCCTGTTTTACTATGGACGAGGGCGGGGTGGGGCACTTCTTCGGTCACCCGGCCATCTCAGCGGAACTGGCGGAAGCAGTTTGCCGCCGCCTGCGCATGGATCACCGCACAGCAGAGCGCATCATCACATTGGTGCGCTGGCATGACCGGGATATTGCCCGGACGGAGAAGGCCATTGCCCGCGCCGTGTCGCAGCTGGGAGAGGAGACATTCCGGCAGCTTCTGGAGGTAAAGCGGGCGGACAACGCCGCCCAAAGCCTGGAGGATCGCTGCCGTTTGGCAGATATACAGCAGGCGGAAGATATTTTGAACACGCTGCTGGCGAAGCGGCAGTGCTTTTCACTGAAGGACCTGGCGGTGAAGGGCGGCGACCTGATGGCGCTGGGGCTGCGGGGGCGAGAGGTCGGCGATGCGCTGCAGTATCTGCTGAACGCCGTGCTGGACGGAACGCCTAACGATAAAGAGCCCCTGCTGGAGCTGGCGGTAGAGAGAATAGCCCTGCGTACTTTTCGCAAGGAGAGAGAATAACCCTCGACTCCCCGCGGGCAAAACAGCAGAAAAGAAAGACGCCGAACGGCGTCTCTCTTTTCTGTGATTGCCCACGGTTTTTGTTGTCCGCATACCCTCCGCATATTGCAAGGAAAGGAATGTGTGCAAGGGAAACCTTTGCCGGGTTTCCCTTGCGCGTTTAATCAAACGGCCGCTGTTAGCGGCCCTGATTTTTGCTCCGCAAAAATCAGCAGCACCAAAAGAGAGCCACCCAAAGGGTGGCTCTCTTTTGGTGCCTCGTCGGGGATTCGAACCCCGGACACCCTGCTTAAAAGGCAGGTG
>CAVGEC010000096.1:0-5292 GCA_963628195.1 Bacteroidaceae bacterium | reverse complement strand
GGGTCATCCAAGATCGGCAAATCGTGGCTGGCTCTGTGGCTGTGCCTGCAAGTGGCAAAGGGTGAAAGCGTCTGGGGCCTTGCCACACACGGCGGCACGGTGCTCTATCTCTGTCTGGAGGACAACTTCACCCGCATCCAAAACCGCCTGTTTCAGATCACGGATGACGCGCCGGAAACGCTGCACTTCGCCACCATCGCCGCGGGGCTCTACTCCGGCTTGCAGGAACAACTCACCAATTTTCTCGCACAGCACCCCCACACATCGCTGGTGGTCATCGATACCTTCCAGCGCATCCGAGATGGCAACGACACCGGCGTACCCTACGCCAGCGACTACCGCGACGTCACCGCGCTGAAGGCGATTGCTGACAAGCACGGCATTTCCCTGCTGCTGGTGCATCATACACGGAAGCAGCAGGCCGACGATCCCATGGACAAGATCTCCGGCACGACGGGTATCAGCGGCGCTGCCGATAACAATTTCGTATTGGAGCCGCACAAGCGCGGTTGCAGTGAAGCGACGCTGGCCTGCATGGGACGTGACATCGAGCACATGGAACTGTCACTGAAATTTGACAAGGCCAACTTCGTCTGGGAACTGACGGCACCGGTGGAAGCGGAGCGCATCCACGTCGATCCGGAGGCGCTTTCCCTCTCTGCGTTCTTACATACGTTGGGCAGCTTCGAGGGAACAGCCACAGAGCTGAGTGAGCGGCTGGAAGCACAGACCGGTGAAAAGCTGACGCCCAGTGTGCTGTCCAAACGGCTGGTGAAGTACGCCGCGGTGCTGGAGCAGGAAGGTGTCCGTGTCGTCAGCACGCGGACAAGAACCTCGCGTTCCCTGAGTATCCTCTGTCTCCCGCGTGACGGGAGTGACGGCAGTACGGGAAAAACTGATATAAGGGGTATGTCAAATTTCCTGTCACACCTGTCACAGCCGTCACGGGGGAGAAATCGCCTCTCCACCAGAGTAAGGATGCAAGGGTGTAAGTTTCTAAGGACTTTGCACCCTTGCACTCTTCCCTCGGCCTTGTTTCGCCCCGTGTTGGCCCCTGTGGGCCGCTGTGTGGGCGGGGAGCGGCGCTCCGGCGTACCACCCCCACCGGGGCCGTTTCACGCACACGGCGCGGGACGTGAGGATTTCCCGCTTCGGCGGGAATCGGCGTCCGTTCGGACGACGGCCAGCATCGCGTTTGTCTGGTCATCGGCACAGCCGCCGCCCCGCCTTCCGCTGTATGCGGGGCAATGCCCCACACCCCCAAAGCTGCGAGCGTTTCTGCGGAAACGCCTTACCCGCCTCCGGCGGCGCAGCTTCAAAGGGGGACCAGTCCCCCTTTGAGGAACCCCCAGCTCTCCGAGGGGACGAAAGAAATCATTCCAGAAAGGTAATTCGTTATGAACAAAGACGTCAAATTCAGCACCCGCATGACCTCCCAAAACCGTGCCGCCATCAAAGCGCTGGCGGCAAAGGCCGGGATGTCCATGAGTGACTACGTCACCGCCTGCTGTCTCGGCAAGCGGATCGTGGTTATAGATGAACAAAAAGAGCTGCTCTGGCAGCTCAAGGGCATTGGCAATAACCTCAACCGCCTGACTGTTCTTGCCAACATGGGCAAGGTGAAGGTCATCAGTTTGGACAAGGCCGCGCAGGAACTGTCGGAGGTCAGCGCCGCCTTGCGGTCAGTAGTGGAAGGGCGGTGAGTCGACATCGCTATCGTACATTTCGTGAACTACAAAAAGGGGACGCAGACCCGCGGCAGCATGGGCGGCGTTATGTCCTACGTCATGCAGGAGAAGAAAACCATGTGGGAGGGGCAGCAGCTCATCAGCGGCATCAACTGTCAGGTGCAGAGCGTCTACAACGACTTCCTCAACACGAAGCTCCTCTACCACAAAGACAGCGGCGTGATGTTCTACCACATGGTGCAGAGCTTCCCAAGAGGGGAACAGATCGATCCACGGCAGGCACACGAAGCCGCGCGTCGGCTGGCGGAATACTTCTCCGGCTGTGAGGTGTTGGTCTGCACCCACGTCGACCGTGACCATATTCATTCCCACTGCATCATCAACTCCGTCAACTTCGAGACAGGCAAAAAGCTCCACATGGCAAAGGAGCAGCTGCAAGACCTGATGCGCCGCAACGATGATATCTGCCGCGAACTGGGACTACCGGTATTCCAGCCTGATGAGCAGAACCATGCCCGCGGCATGGATGGCGCGGAGTATCACGTTGCGCTGAAGGGTCAAAGCTGGAAGCTGCGGCTGGCCAATACCGTGGACGAGTGCATGCGCTACGCGGGGAGCCGCGCCGAGTTCATCTCCCTAATGGCATCGGAGGGCTACGCTGTCCGCTGGGAGGATCACCGCCAGAGCATCACCTACACCACACCGGATGGCAGGAAGTGCCGGGACAACAAACTACATGAAAACAAATATCGCAAGGAGGCTATGGAACATGAATTCAGAATACGGTCAGAATGTATCTCAGCAGAAATCACTGCAAGAGTTAAAACAGATGAATCAACCGAACAGCCAAGGACCTACACAGAACACACCAGTAACGCCCATTGTGATCCAATGTCCGCTGCCGCAGGCACTGACCAAGCTGACGCAGCAGGCAGACAGGATGTGTTGGGAACTGAGCGAGATTCAAGAAGTACTCCCCGGTCTGAAAACGCCTATCGACCTGATCGCGACGCAGAAAGCGCTGGAGAAGATCATCTGCCTATTGGAACAGGCTGGGAAGCAGAACGAAAAACGTACCTGCAAATGGCTGAAGTGGCTGCCGGACTTCGACTTCCTGACGCCGGTCAAGTGGCTGGCGCTGCTGCTGATAGCGGCAGCGGTGGGACTGGCGGTGTGGTATGGCGTGGCGGTGACCATCAGCAATATCCGCAGCCTGTCCCTCTGACGCCGGGGCTCCGTGCAGGGCTATCCGGCCTCGCAGCCGTAGGCTCTCTGCTGGACGATGACAGCGAGGACGCGGAGGAAAAGCGGCGGCGTATGGAGGCAAAGATGGAGGGCGAGAACATCGGCGTACTGCTGGGTCTCGCCGCAGGCGCGGCTATTGCGCTGACACAGAAAGAGGAACCACAAAATGATGAGCAGCAGACCATGCTGTGAGGAGAACGACTATGACTGATTATGAAGAATACAAGCAGACCAATATGCTGGGCAGCTACCAGCCGGAACGTGCTCTGCTGCGCAAGACAGACGATGGCGTGCAGCCTGTGTTCCGTGACGCGGCGTACTACTATGACGAGGATGCCGTCGTTGTGGAACGGGATATGATGGTAGGCAAACACTGCTTCCACATCACATCCATCTTCCCCAGCCAGCCAACAGCTACCGCCACGAAGAAGCTGCTGGCCTACATCGACGAGAGCATAGAGAAAGAAAACCGGTAAATCTTTCAGTAGACTTTGGGCGAGCCTTGCGGTATGTTGTGTGTACCGCATCGGCTTGCCCTTGAGAAAGGAGGAAACATGGCAAGTCAAATCACAACCAACATCATCAAGAACGGAGAGCCGGTGGACATTCTCTATGGCCGCTTGAGTCAGGAGGACGACCACGCCGGTGACAGCAACAGCATCGTCAACCAGCGCAGCTATCTGGAGAAGTATGCCGCCGACAACGGATTTCAGAACCCCGTATTCATGGCGGACGATGGCTACAGCGGCACCAACTTTGATCGTCCCGCGTGGCAGGACATCGTGACGCTCATCGAGGCTGGACTGGTACGCACCCTGATCGTGAAGGATATGTCCCGGCTGGGCCGTGAGTACCTGAAGGTCGGTGAGCTGACAGAACTCTACTTCCCATCCAAAGGCGTCCGCTTCATCGCGGTCAACGATGGCGTGGATTCACTGGTGGAGAGCAGCAGTGATTTCAATCCCATCCGCAACTGGACCAACGAGCTCCACGCCAAGGATACCAGCCGCAAGGTGCGTTCTGTGAAACGAATGCAGGCGGAGAACGGCGAACGCTTAGGCGGCAAGCCACCCTACGGCTACCGCAAGCGGGACGGTGACAGCAAGCACCTTGTCCCCGACGAGGAGACAAAGGGTGTCGTCCAACGCATCTTCAAGCTCTGTGCCGAAGGGAAAGGGCCGAATCAGATCGCCCGCATACTGCGGGATGACCATGTGCTGAACCCTACCAACCAGTACTACCAACAGACAGGTGTGGCCTGCACACGGTTGGATACCACACGGCCATATAACTGGTGCGGTGCAACGGTGGCAAATATCTTATCCAATCCTGTATACCTCGGTCACACGTTGAACATGCAGAGCAGCACACTGTCCTACAAGAACAAGAAGGTCATTCATCGTCCGCCGGAGGAGCAGGTGCTGGTGAAGAACACCCATGAAGCTATCATCGACCAAGAACTGTGGGATACGGTACAGCGCGTTCGGGAACACAAGCGCCGTCCGCCCAAGCATATGGATGAGCCGGGGCTGTTTGCCGGATTGGTCTACTGCGCCGACTGCGGCGGCTACATGGTGCTGTGCCGCACTGGTAAAATGAAGCCGGAGCAGTACTACTTCCGCTGCTCTACCTACGGCAAGCGGGGCAAGGATGCCTGTACACCCCACCATATTACAGAGGCAAATTTGAAGGCCATCGTGCTGGATGATCTGCGGCGGGTGACGCACTTTGCGAGGACGAAAAAGCACCAGTTCGCCGCTTACATCAACCGCAAGAACACGGCCCAGCTACGCAAGGAGATGACAGCCACCCAGCGGGAGCTGGACAAAATGGTGAAACGGAACACGGATCTGTCGGCCTTGTTCAAGAGGCTCTACGAGGATAACGTGCTGGGCAAGATCAGCAACGAACAGTTCCGGATGCTGTCCGCCGACTACAACGCCGAGCAGAAACAGCTGGCAGCGTCCATTCCAGAGAAGCAGGCGAAGCTGGAGAAGCTGAAAGCCTCCGCCGCCAACGTGGACGCCTTCATCGAGAAGGCCAACCGCTACACGGAGATAACCGAACTGACGCCGGAGCTGCTGTGGGCGCTCATTGAGCGCATCGACATTGGCGAGAGGCCAGGCCGCTACAACCGCAACGGTATGCAGGAGGTGCGGATCATCTACCGTGACATCGGCGTCATAGACAGCGCCCTGACAGCGGAAGATGCTGACAGCACAGAGGTACACTTCATCCCCTCTCTGGAAATGGTCGTACAACAGATGGCCACGCAGACGCAGGTGCCATAAGCACAGAAAATCAAGACAGAAAAAAGAACAGGCAGGCAGCGGCTCACGCCACTGCCTGCCCATACAAA
>CAVGEC010000095.1:0-5407 GCA_963628195.1 Bacteroidaceae bacterium | reverse complement strand
TACATGGGAATAAAGCTCTCCAGCCCCAGCATCATCTCCGGCAGATTGCGGTCTATGTTGTGGATGATCTGCAGCTTCAGCCCCTTTTTCAGCAGCATGGCAATGCCGAACATCCACTTTTTGGGGAACTCCGCGTCCTTGGCCATCTCCGCCATGGGCATATCGCTGTACATGAACACCGGCTCCATGGAGCGGGACAGCACCGCCGCTTTCATGAAATCCAGTTCGCTCTCCATCATCTGCTGCAACCCGGAATAGCTGCGGCTGGTAGGCAGCTGGAACGGTGCCGTGGGCACCTTCAGCTCATCAAACCGGATGGAGCGGATATATTCGTTCAGGTCAAACTCGTCG
This sequence comes from Bacteroidaceae bacterium, assembly GCA_963628195.1. Classification (GTDB taxonomy): domain Bacteria; phylum Bacillota; class Clostridia; order Oscillospirales; family Oscillospiraceae; genus Vescimonas. The sequence continues at coordinate 5,056 of CAVGEC010000095.1, read as the reverse complement.
ATCTTGGTCAGAAAGCGCGAAACGCTGTCCTCCCGCGGCGCATGCTGCCCCAGCAGCCAGTCCTGCACCCGCTGGAAGTACGCCGCCCGGTCACTGAGCTCCTCCGCAGTGCAGCCCATCAGCTCGGCGGCCACCTCCCGCTGGGCCGGACCGTCTATCTCCCGCGACAGATACGACGCCACGGCGGCGGCGAACTGCTCCGGCTCCGCCGGCTGCCGCGCCCCGGCGTCCGTTCGCCGGTGCGGTAGCGGCTCAGGGACGGCGCGGACAGCCCCGCCGCCTCCGCCAGTTCCTTCCCCTGGCATCCCAGCCGCTCTATGTACTCGTTCAGCTGCTCACAAAAGCGCATGGCGCACCTCCTGTTCCTTCTGCATGCAGTATACCCCATACCGGCGCAAAAAGGAAGCGCCGCGGGAAAATTTATTTCCAAAACCGGCAATGGCTGTGACCGGCAATCGCGTTTTCCCAACTTCCTGTATATGGTAAAATAAAATGCGTGAAAAACCTGTAAATACAGGGAAAGTTGAAACAGGAGGATAGTATCTCATGAGCAAGAAAAGGGGTTTTCCGGCGCTGCTTCTGGCCCTGGTGCTGGTGCTGGCGCCGATCACGGCAGCGACGGCTTTTGCGGCGGGCCCGGCGACGGGAACAGCGGACTTTACCGCCTCTGACAGCGGCGCGGCAGCCATTGCGCTGCTCAATCAGTACAAGACCGGCACGACGGACTCTGCCTGGGATAACACCAACAAGACGCTGACACTCAATGGAATTAACTTCACCACCACCGCCCAGACGGCTGTAAAGCTGCCCGACGGGGCCACCATCGTTCTGGCCGACGGCAGCTACAACTTCATCCAAAGCGGCAATGTCTCGCTCAATGTAAGCAGCACTGACAATCAGCATACCTTTATCAATGCCCTGGATGCGGCGGGCAGCCTCACCATCCAGGGCGAAACGGCGGGCACCGGCACTCTGTCCGTCTACGCCGGCCAGGTCATCAATGGAAGCGACAGCTGGACCTATTCCTCCGGCATCGCCGTAAACGGCGACTTCACCGTCAATGGCGGCCATGTGACGGCCACGGGCGGCTATATCGAGGGCAAGGGCAGCGTTTTCTCCATCGGTGTCAACATGGAAAATGATATGCAGAACAAAGCCCTGCTGGTCACCGGCGGCACCCTCACGGCCATCGGCGGCGAGTCCTATGAGATCGAAGAGGGCGACACCAAGCGCGCTATGTTCTCCCGCGGCGTGTACCTGTATCGGGGCAATATCACCGTGTCCGGCAATGACGGCCTCCAGGCCGAGAGCGTGGAGGAGATGGCCGAGGCCACGCTCATGTCCAACGGTCTGTATATCTCCGAGGGCAACCTGACCGTGACAAACTCAGCTAAGGTAGCAGCCGCCGGCGGCGAAGGCGTGTATATTTCCGGCGGCAATATCTTCCTGGAGGGCGGCCAGCTTAAGGCGGTCAGCACCCAGAAACCGGACACCTACGGCACCCTGCAAAATGCCGTCAGTGTGTGGGCCAGTAATACGACGGCCAACACGGGCAACATCACCGTCAGCGGCGGCACACTGGAAACACAGAACGGCAAGATCTATGTGTCCGCCCTTAATGCCGCGGAAAACCAGGGCATCTTCACCATCACCGGCGGCAGCATCGTGAACCGGGACCAGATCGTGGGCAGCGGGCTCAAGATCAATATGTCCGGCGGCAACGTGCAGACTCAGGGCATTGATGTCGGTACGCTGACTCTCTCCGGCGGCACACTGACTGTCCGGGAACCCGTGCGTAAGAATCCGCATAGCGACAAGTTGTGGGCCAACCCCGCCGTGAAGGTGAGCGATCTCACCGTCAGCGGCGGCACTCTGGACGCGGCCTGGGACTGGGGCGAATATACGCCCATGGTTTTGCCCAAGGATAACGACTACAACGATGTGGGTATTCTGGTGCGGATGCCTTATGATTTCAACACGGCTACCTTCACCGGCGGCACCACCACCCTGCAAACCGGCTTCGCCGGCAACACGGCTCTGCTGATCGAGGGTACTCTGACCATCGGCAGCGGCATGGAGGAGACCGGCGCGGATACCAACCACTGCCAGCTGGAAAGTACTACTCCTGTGAAGTTTGCCGCGGCGGCATCAAACACCCCCACCACCGGCGGCGGCTACTATTACAGCGGGCCGTATATCACCACGGTGCTGAACGGGCCAGCGGCCAAGAGCGCCACGGACTACTCCGGCGGCATCTATGGGCTGATTTTCAGATCCAGCGCCAGCTTCAGCAGCTTCCAGGGCGTGCAGGTGGACGGCAAGACGCTGGATAAGAGCTGCTACACCGTCGAGGAGGGCGGCATCGAAGTCTATCTGAAGGCGGTGTACCTCCAGACGCTGGCGGCGGGCAAGCACACGCTGACCATTCTGTCCACCGAGGGCAATGCCACCACCGAATTCACCATCAGCGGCAGCAATGCCAGCCCCAAGACCGCGGACGCGGGCATCCTGCTCTATGCGGGGATGGCGCTGGCCTCTCTCACCGGTCTGGCCGTGACCGGCAGGAAGCGCCGCGCATAAACAGAATTCTTTCTCCGGTTCGATACCAACAGGGGTAGGCCGCTGCGGCGGCAGACAGAAACGCCCGCATGCTGACGCAGGCGGGCGTTTCTTCGGTCAATTTCAGCCGGATAGACACAGGCAAAACCGCATATTTTCTTGTGTCAAGCGGCCTTCCAGGCGGCGTTTTGCCTGCCGCGCTGCGCGCAGGTCGAGGCAGCGAGTACTCCTTGATACCGCAGAAGTGTCAGCGCTGTTCTGCAGGCATGTGTTCACCACAGGATCACTTGCTCACAACGATATAGATATTGTCGGAGAGCGGCGTATCTGTGTGCCATATCGCCTCAAATTCCGCTGCGGTCAGCCTTCTGTTATAGGGGAGATCGCCACTGTCCGCGGCCTGGACAAGAGAATCCGCCAGATACAGATACTGCGCGTCATATCCCACCACGACCAGATAATGAGTGTCGCCTGGAATGCTGACAAAGGCGATGACCGGCACGCCAGCAGTAAGGCTCCGCTTCAGGGAGTCCACATTCCCGTGATATGCTTGGGCAGAGTAGCCGCGGGCTGCAAAAAAGGCCTCTATACTTTTCGCCGGCACAAAGCCCAGCGTTCGCTTGATCTCCGGATAGACCACCTCGCCATCGGCTTGTTCACCAAAATGCCGCAGAATGTAAGCCGCGGCATACGCCGCGCATTTTCCGTCTGTCTGATGGGCAATGTAGTTGCCGCCGGTCTCACAGAAATATTCCGATGGCAGCATGCCGTATTCCCTGTCGTCTTTTGGCGGATTTATCTCCATAAAATACGCCGCGGCCGCCGCGGCCAGCAAAATAGCCGCCATTGCGGCGATAGCGGTTATTTGCCGCTTTCTGTTTTTCACGCCGATCACCCCACATCGTTTTTGTGGTTGCCCACAGGTTTTGTTGCCCGCACTCCCGCATGGCGCAAGGAAGGGAATGTGTGCAAGGGAAACCTTTGTCGGGTTTCACCGCTCGCGCTCAATCACCCGCCCGCAGGCCCACAGCTTTTGTTGCCCGCACTCCCGCATATCGCAAGGAAGGGAATGTGTGCAAGGGAAACCTTTGTCGGGTTTCCCTTGCGCGTTCAATCACCCGCCCGCAGGCGACCGATTTTGCGCAGCAAAATCGCCGCTCCAAAAAAGAAAGACACCCTCATGGGTGTCTTTCTTTTTTGGAGCGGGCGACGAGGCTCGAACTCGCTACCTCGACCTTGGCAAGGTCGCGCTCTACCAGATGAGCTACGCCCGCAAGCGGCACCACTATTGCGGCGCCTATGGTGCCTCAGGCCGGGGTCGAACCGGCGACACGCGGATTTTCAGTCCGCTGCTCTACCAACTGAGCTACCGAGGCAAATGGCGACCAAGAAGGGGCTCGAACCCTCGACCTCCAGCGTGACAGGCTGGCGTTCTAACCAACTGAACTACTTGGCCATGGAATGGTGGGAACAACTGGACTCGAACCAGTGACCCCCTGCTTGTAAGGCAGGTGCTCTAACCAGCTGAGCTATGCTCCCGCGTGACAGCTACGTTATAATACTAAAAAAAAGCCGAGTTGTCAATATCCTATTTCAAATTTCTTCAAGTTTTTTCCGGAGTGCTTATTTCTCTCAGCTCGTCGGGCGTAAAGTCATAGACCTTATCGCAGAACTGGCAGCTGACGGAAACGTCCTTCCCCTCAGCCGCGATCTCCTCTATCTCCTCCGCGCTCACGCAGCGCAGCGCGTCAAGCAGCGCTCGCGGCTGCAATAGCAGCGGTACTCGATCGGGTGCTCGCCCACGGTATGGTAGTCAAAGCCCTTGAGCACCTGACGGAAAAGCTCCTCCTCGCCGTCCTCGCTGAGTATGGTGGTCAGCTGATCCATCATGAAGATATTGTCTTCGAGCCGGGAGATGATCTCCTCCTCTGCGCCGGGCATGAGCTGGACGATGAAGCCGCCCGCCGCCTTGACCGTGCAGTCGGTATCCACAAGCACACCGAGCGCGCACGCGGACGGCACCTGCTCGCTCTCGAGCAGATACGCCGTCAGATCCTCGGCGATTTCGCCGCTGACGAGCTCGACCGAACCGATATACGGTTCTCTCAGGCCGATATCGCGGCTGACGGTGAACATACCGTCGCGTCCGACAGCGGCGCCGACATTGAGCTTGCCGTCGCTGCGCAGCGGAAGCTCCGTCGCGGGATTGCCTACATAGCCGCGCACGTTGCCCTCACAGTCGGACACAGCGACGATGCCGCCCAGCGGGCCGCCGCCGTTAATGCGTATCGTGAGCGCAGCGTTCTCTTCCTTCATATCCTGCCCCATGAGCGAGGCTGCGCACAGCGTGCGTCCGAGCGCGGCGCAGGCCGTCGGCGCGCAGCCGTGTATCTGTCTTGCACGCTCCACAGTGTCACGGGCGTTTATTACCGCCATCTTTATTGCGCCGTCACCGGCGGTCGCTCTGATGATCCTATCCATAAAAATCTCCGTTTAC
>CAVGEC010000094.1:4204-5476 GCA_963628195.1 Bacteroidaceae bacterium | reverse complement strand
CCGTCAACGCCGCAGCGCTTATCTCTTGTTCTTCCGGGCCAGGCGGGCAATGTCGCCCACACCGTCCAGGATCACGTTCGGCTGGTAGGCATACGTCTCCACCGTCTGCCGTGTGGACACGCCGGACAGCACCAGCACCGTGGACATGCCGCTCTCCAGCCCAGAGATCACATCGGTGTCCATGCGGTCTCCCACCATCACCGCGTCAGCGGAGTGGCAGTGCAGCATGCGCAGTCCGGTGCGCATCATCAGCGGATTGGGCTTGCCGCAGAAATAGGCCTGCTTGCCGGTGGCCATCTCGATAGGGGCCACCAACGCCCGGCAGGCGGGCGCGATGCCGTTTTCAATGGGACCTGACACGTCGGAATTGGCGCCGATAAGCTTTGCGCCGCCCATGACCAGATTCACCGCCTTGGTCAGCGTATCCAGCGAATAGGTGCGGCCCTCGCCCACCACCACATAATCCGGATTTACGTCGTTCATGGTCAGTCCTGCGTCATACAGCGCGTTCAATAACCCTGCCTCACCGATGGCAAACACGGAACATCCGGGGGCTTGTTCCTTCAGGAATGCCGCCGTGGCCAAGGCGCTGGTGTAAAAGTGCTCCTCCGGCACCTCCAGGCCCATGCGCTCCAGCTTCTGGTGCAGTTCGCGGGGCGTATAGCCGCTGTTGTTGGTCAAAAACAGGTACTCCTTCCCCTCGTCGTGCAGCCACTGGATGAAATCCGCCACACCGGGCAGGATCTGATTCCCGTGATAGATGACACCGTCCATATCACAGATAAAACCCGTCTTTTGATTGAAGTCAATGAAATTTTCCGGCATGGCTTATCCCTCCTGTCTGTTGCTGCCACCAGTATACCACGATAAAAGCACGGATACTATATCGCATATGTAAAATTTCAGAGAAAGCGCCCCGGCTCGACCGGGGCGCTTCTATGCAGATGTTCACTTGCTGAGGTATTCGTCGATGGACTTGGCGCCCAGCTTACCGGCACCCATGGCCAGAATGACGGTGGCTGCGCCGGTAACGGCATCGCCGCCGGCATACACCGCCTGGCGGGAGGTCAGGCCCTCCTCGTTGACGATGATGCCGCCCTTCTTGTTGACCTCAAGGCCCTTGGTGGTGGACTTGATCAGCGGATTTGGGCTGGTGCCCAGGGACATGATGACCGCGTCCACCGGCAGATCAAACTCGCTGCCCTTCTTCTCCACGGGGCGGCGGCGGCCGGAGGCATCCGGCTCACCCAGCTCCATCTCGATGCAGGTCAT
>CAVGEC010000094.1:0-3645 GCA_963628195.1 Bacteroidaceae bacterium | reverse complement strand
AACACGGTGACCTCATAGCCCTTCTTGGCCAGGTCGCCGGCGCAGGTCAGGCCCGCGGGACCGGAACCGATGACAGCCACCTTGTGGCCGTTAGGGGCGGGGACAGCCGCCGCCTCGGTGCTGTGGGCATTGTGCCAGTCGGCCACAAAGCGCTCCAGGCGGCCGATACCCACGGGATCACCCTTCTTGCCGCGGACGCAGTGCATCTCGCACTGGCTCTCCTGGGGACATACGCGGCCGCACACGGCGGGCAGGGAGCTGGTCTGATGGATGACCTGATACGCACCCTCGTAGTCCTTCTCCACGATCTTGGCGATGAACTCCGGGATACGCACGTTCACGGGACAGCCGTCCACACAGGGATGGTTCTTGCAGTTCAAGCAGCGGGCCGCTTCGTCCAGGGCCTGCTCCTCAGTGTAGCCCAGGGCCACCTCCAGGAAGTTCTTGTTGCGGACATTGGGATCCTGAGAGGGCATCTCGTTCTTGTCCAAACGCATATTGATCTTAGCAGCCATCTTACTTTACCTCCTGCTTGAACAGATTGCAGACTTCCTCGTGCTTCCGCACCTCAAAGTCGTGATACATCTGGTTGCGCTTTACCGCCAGGTCCCAGTCCACCTTCTGGCCGTCGAAATCCGGGCCGTCCACGCAGGCGAACTTCGTCTCGCCGCCCACGGTCAAGCGGCAGCCGCCGCACATGCCGGTGCCGTCGATCATAATGGGGCTCATAGAGACAGTGGTGGGCATGTTGTAGGGGGCAGTGGTCTTACAGACAAATTTCATCATGACCATGGGACCTATGGCAAATATCTCGTCGTACACGTTGCCCTCGTCCAGCAGTTCCTTCAGCGCCTCGGTAACCAGGCCCTTGCGGCCATAGGAGCCGTCGTCGGTACAGACTTTCAGCACGGAGGAGACCGCCTTGAACTTGTCCTCCAGAATGACCACGTCCTTGCTCTTGAAGCCCACCACGGCATGGACCTCGGCCCCGCAGTCGTGGAACTTCTTCAGAACGGGATAGGCGATGGCGCAGCCCACGCCGCCGCCGACGACACAGACCTTCTTTTTGCCCTCGGTCTCGGTGGGTTTGCCCAGGGGACCCACAAAATCATGCAGGCACTCGCCCTGCTGCTTATGGCTCAGCTTTTCGGTGGTGGCACCCACGGTCTGGACGATAATGGTCACGGTACCCTTCTCGCGGTCATAATCATGGATGGTGATGGGAATACGCTCACCGTTTTCATCCACGCGCAGGATGATAAACTGGCCCGGCTCCGCCTTCTTGGCCACCATGGGGGCTTCGATCTCATAGAGAACCACAGTGGGCTTGAGCGCTTCTTTTCTGACGATACGGTACATACATCACGGCTCCTTCACTTCGTATTTTGCGGCGGACAGCCGCCGTTGGTTTCCGTCTCTATATTGTACCATCATCCCATAAAATCGTCAATTATCAGATATTCTAAATCCCGGTAAAACATGGCAAAAACCGCCGTCCATCCGGACAGCGGTCTTCGTACTCGGTTTTACCGCGGCATCCTCAGCCGCTGGTCACGCCGTCGGCCCACAATAATGTAGACAAACACATAGGCGACAGCGCCGGTCATCAGTCCGGCCAGCACGTCGATGGCCGCGTGCTGCTTGACAAACACCGTAGCCATCATGATAAGAACGGCATACAGCGTCGTGCCCCAGCGCCAGGCGGGTTTCCGCAGTCCCGGCGTGTGCCATACCGCGGCCACCGCCGCCATGCACCCCAGAATATGCACACTGGGGAACACATTTGTGTTGGTGTCGATGGAATAGGTGTACTCCACCAGCCAGGTGGCAATGTTGTGGTGCACCATCACTGCCGGACGCAGATCCTGCCCGTTGGGAACAATGATACAGAACACCACCGCCATGGTGAATGTCACCATGATGAACCACATATACCGGCGAAAGCCCTCGCCGTCCTTGAGGATCAGGTAAATGCCCAGCACCACCAGCAGCGGGCTCCAGGACACATAGGGAAATATGAACCACTCACAGAAAGGGATGTAGTCGTCCAGCACCGTCTGCGTAGCCCAGTAGTTATCCGTGATAAAGTGCTCTATGGTAAAAAACATTGCCAGATACACCGGCAGATACGCTCCCCACCAGGCATGGGAATGTGTCTTGAAAAATTGCTTGATCGCTTGCATGCTATCCTCCGATAGAAACTGGATATTTCGTACCCCATATTGTACCAGAACCGCCCCGGCTAAGGCAACCCCCGCCCCGCAAATATCACAGATTATTTACAACTCAGGCAGTCCCTGTAATGTGCCAAACAGGGTGGACAAACCGCCCTGCTGTATAGTATACTGGCTTCAACATATACACAGGAGGAACCGCCATGCAGATCATCCATCGGGAGGATATCCCCGAAAAGCGCCAGGTACGGCTTACCATTGCCGTGGACAGGGACACCTGGCAGCAGTCTCTGGCTCACTGCTATCAGGGCATCAAGTCCGTCTGCCCCGTTCAGGGCGAGCCCACGCGGGAGAACATCGAAACGCAGTACGGACAGGAATTTCTGTACCAGGAGGCTGTCAATGACACCTACCCCAAGGCTCTGGTAGACGCCATTGGCCAAAGCGATATCCAGATCGCCGGTACCCCCACCCTGTCCGTGGAGGAGATCGGTCCCGACGGCTACACCTTTTCCGCTGTTATCGACTTGTATCCGGAAGTGCAGTTGGGGCAGTATAAGGGGCTTTTCGCCGCCTATCCCGACGTGGAACTCAGCAGCGATGACACCGAGGCCGCGCTGAGTGAGTACGCCCGCGCCAACCCCGATATCACCCACCCGGACAGAGCCGCCATGGGCGATGAGGTGGTGCTGGACTTCGAGGGCTTTGTAGACGGCGTCCCCTTTGAGGGCGGCAAGGGTGAGCAATATCCCCTGCTGCTGGGCAGCGGCTACTTCATCCCCGGCTTTGAAGAACAGGTAGCCGGCGCCGCCGTGGGCGAAGAGCGCGATGTGAATGTGACGTTCCCCACGGAGTACGTCCCCGAACTGGCCGGTAAGGATGCGGTGTTCCGCATCAAGGTACATCAGATCACCCGCCGCGCCGCACCGGAATGGAATAACGACTTTGCCCGCAAGCAGGGCTATGATGACGTATCCGCCCTGCGCCGCGCCGTGATGGAAAGCGCCGTGCAGAAAAAGCAGACGCAGGCTGCCGAGCAGTTTGCCAACGAACTCATCCGCCAGGTGACAGAGAACATGGTCGTTACCCTGCCCGACGCCATGGTGGAAAACCAGCTGGACGGACTCATCAACGAGCTTCGCGGCCATCTGCAGGCCCAGGGCGCCACCCTTGAGCAGTATCTGGAGGCCAGCGGCACCACCATGGAGCAGCTGCGCGGCCACGCCCGTGAGCAGGCGGCCACCGCCGCCCGCTACGAACTGGCCATGACCGAGATCGCCCGTCGCGAGGGTATCGATATCACCGAGGCGGATGTGGACGCCAAGTACGAAGAGCTATCCAAGCAGTACGGTCTCTCCACCGATCTGCTGCGCCAGCAGCTGCCGCCTCTGCGCCTGCGCCACGACTTAAAGCTGGCCGCCGCCCAGGCTGTGGTGGTCAACTCCGCAAAGCGCAGATAAACCGCAAAAAA
>CAVGEC010000093.1:4345-5576 GCA_963628195.1 Bacteroidaceae bacterium | reverse complement strand
GTCTTAGTCAGCGCAATTGCGTTTGCCGTCCCGTTGGCAAAAAACGCAGCATTTTGGATCTCTTATGCATTTACCGTGATTGCATTTGCTGCCCAGATCGTTATTTGGAAATCAACTCTTGGCCGTGCCGAATCCTTAAAAAGCAAATTTCTTGGTTTCCCTGTCATTCATATCGGCATTGTTTATCTTATAGTTCAGATCATTGCTCTCGCCGTATTTCTGCTTATTCCCACACTTCCGATTTGGAGCGCAGTCGTTGCCTGTGCAGTGGTCGCAGGCGTATCCGCCGTCTGTATGATCGCCTCGGATGTTGGGCGCAGCGAGATCGAGAGGGTATCTGCAAAGGTACGGGAAAAGACTTTCTATATCAAGCAGTTACAAACCGAGGTCGGACTACTGGCTGGTGCTGAAACAGACGCAGCAACAAAATCAGCGTTGGCGCAGTTGGCAGAGAAAATCCGTTATTCCGATTCAATGAGCAATGAACAGATTGCCGATATTGAAAACCGGATCACCGCAAAAATCGCTGAACTGAAGTCCTCTACAGATAAAACGGAAATTATTAACGAGCTCAATTCGCTTTTAAACGAGCGAAATAAAAAATGTAAATTATTGAAGTGAGGGGACAAATGGATTATTCTGAATTGCTTGAAAGGGCAAACACGCACATAGCTACCATCCCCAGCGGGCAAATTTTTCTGGCAAAGGACTTGTTTCCCGGAATCGAGTGGAATCAACTACAAAAAGGAGAGAAACTGAGTTTCGGAAAGCAATTCAAAAATGCCGTTTTGGATGGGGAATTCCCCAGTGTTGTGTACATTGGCAAAGCCGAGAACAACTCTGCACAATATCAAAAGAAAAGTGAGGACTAATGATGAAACAGTTAACTTGTGAAATGTGCGGAAGCACGGATTTGATGAAACGAGATGGCGTAGCGTCCAAAGGGCGCTTCTTCTTTTCTCGGTAAGGTAAGATTTGGCAGGTAAAAGCCATCGTGGTTTGTGTAAGTGATTTCCATTGCATGATACTCCTTTCGCACACTCTGGGATTGACCCTTATTCTGACCCTTTAGCGGGTCATCTTCTATAAAACAACTGGACTGACTGATACCATGTTTTATAGTTTCAGAACTGAATATCACATAATTTGATGTAATTTGTTCCTAAAAATTTCCTTTGTTAAGTTCAAGTCCCGCCTCGCGCACCAAAAAAGAAAGACACCCATACGGGTG
>CAVGEC010000093.1:0-4266 GCA_963628195.1 Bacteroidaceae bacterium | reverse complement strand
TACAGAAATAAGGCCACCCATACGGGTGTCTTTCTTTTTTGGTGCAGCACTTTTGCTTCGCAAAAGCGGTCGCCTGCGGGCGGATAATCAAAAAACGAGAACAGCCAACACTAAATGCCGGCTGTTCTCGTTATCCTTGATTGCTATTATCCTACGATCTGATAGGAAGGTGTCTCATAAATATCTGCTTTACACTCCCCGCCCCATCCGTTCTCAGAGACTTCCCGTTCAATATGGGCACCCTCGTAAACATTCCTTGAGTCCCAATCCACCAAACTCAAGTCGTCCCCGTCGTCATAATATCCGCCTGTATTTTCGTCCGGAGTACCCGCGGTTTCATTATCTGCTTCTCCGGTTCCGGTCAGCTGATTGTCTTCAGGAAGGAACGCCATAATGTCTGAATATTTTTCATTATACTTTTTGGCTTCTTCATCAGACATCCCCATAAACGGATCCACGGCATCGCCATCAATTGCAGCGTCCGACGTATTTTTGTCGAGCTGTTCCGCGGTGTCCTGCGGTTCTGTTGCTCCGGCGGATTTTTTCCTGCAGCCAAACAGGGAGAACACCAGCAGCACCGCCAGCAGGACAAACAGCAGCTTCTTTATTTTCATAGCCTTATGTCCTCGCTTTTATAAGGATAGGCAGATTGTACCACGATCCGCTGCAAAAAGCAACCTTATAGGCAAACGACACAGCCCGCTGATACATAGCGTATAGTTTTGGAGGCAAAAAGGAGACGCTTGCGCGTCTCCTTTTGTTATCCGCCGGCCTGTGTAAAGTATTGGCTCATATCCGGCACCGTTGTCGAAGCGCCGTCGGTGCCTCCCTCTCCGGCATGATCCCCGTCCGGCATGTTGAAGTCGTTGTTGGGATCCTCATCGCCGAAAAAGCCGTTCCAGCCATTCAGCATCATAAAGGCATCCTCCACCTCGATCTCATCGTGGCCCTCGATCAGCTCACGCTGGTAGTTCAGCACCGAGCCGGTGACGGTGATCACGTTGCCGTCGCTGTCCGCCATGTTGACGGTGTAGGTGGGGGCGGTGTGCATGGTGCAGACCGCGGTGGGAGCGTTATCCGCCGCCACCAGTGCGGTGTAAACGCGGCTGCCGCGGACATCCAGTGCGCAGTTCTCCGATGCCAGCATACCGCTGTCGGCGCAGACCGATACGCTGGTCAGGCCGGAGCAGGAGAAGAAGTCCTTATCGGGCAGATCCGCATGGATGGCACTCATGACCTTGCGGAATACGGCGGAGCAGGGGTTGCCGCTGGCCACGATCCGCTGGTTGTGCTCATAGCCGGCCCAGACGGCGCAGCTGTAATAGGGGGTATAGCCCACAAAGTAACGGTCCTTGTTGCTGTTGGTAGAACCGGTCTTACCTGCGATGTGCATGCCGCTGAACTGAGCCTCATAGCCGGTACCGTTCAGCGCGGCCTCCTGCAGCAGATTGTTGATCAGCGCCGCCGTGGTGTTTTTCATGGCCACGGTGGACTGGGCTTCGTTCTCCAGGATCACGTTGCCGTTGGCATCCTCCACGCGGATGAAGGTACGGGGCTTGGTGTACACGCCCTCGTTGATAAAGGCGGCGTAGGCCGCGGCCATCTCCTCGGTGGTGACGCCCTTTTCAAAGCCGCCCAGGGCCATGTTGCCCACCTGCTGAGAGTCGGTGTAGGTCAGGTTCTCGAAGCCCAGCTTGTCCACCAGGAAGTCGTAGGAATTGCTGACACCATAGGCCAGGTTCGTCCGCACGGCACAGGTATTCAGGGACTGGGCGATGGCGGTGTGCAGTGCCGTCAGGCCCTGGTAGCGCCAGTTGGCGTTGCGGGGCCAGACCTCGCCGTTGAGCAGCATGGGATAGTCGTCGATGACGCTTGCGCCGTTGATGGTGCCGTCATCCAGCGCCGGGGCGTAGGTGGACACAGGCTTGATGGCAGAACCGCACTGCCGGGCGTTCACGGCCCAGTTCCAGCCGCGGTCCACCTGCTTCTCGCCGGCACCGCCGATCATGGCCACCACATAGCCGTTGGTGGGGTCCACGATAGTCAGGGCGATCTGCAGCTGATCCTCCACCTGCTCACCGGCGGCGTTGGTATAGCTGCTGGTGTAGGGGATGTTGGCCAGGTCGTAGCACACGTCCTCGGCGATCTTCTGGTACTTGGGGTTCTGGGTGGTGTAGATCTTATAGCCCCGGCTGTAGACCATGTTGATAGCCTGGTCGTAGGCGGAGACCGTCTTGCCCTCGCTGTTGACCTTTTCGGTGATGCCCAACTTCTCCACCAGCGCCTCGGCCACATCGGTGATCATGGCGTCGGTAAACCAGGAGTTGCTGCCCTTGATGGTGGGGGTACTGTCATCCGCCGGGGAGACGGTATCCTCGCTGGTGTCGGTGGTATCCTCCGTGTCCGGCTCAGTGACGGTACCGTCGCTGCCCACGTACTTGCCGGAGATGGTGAAGCCGTTGGCGAACTGGATATCCTCGGCCACGGCGGCGTCATACTCCTCCCGGTCGATCTTGCCCTGAGAGAGCATCTCGCTGAGGATGGTCAGCTGACGCTCCCGGTTGTTCTCGCGGGTCCAGGAGCTGATGAAGGGGTCATACATGGAGGGGTTGTTGGTGATGCCCATCATGCTGGCGCACTCGGCCAGCGTCAGCTCGGACACATCCTTGCCAAAGTAGACCTGCGCCGCCGTCATCACGCCGGAGCACCGCTGGCCGAAGTAGACCTCGTTGAGGTAAGCCTCCAGTATCTCGTCCTTTTCGTAGCGCTTTTCCAGCTCCAGAGCGCGGTAGATCTCGGTGATCTTGCGCTTGACGGTCACCTGATTGTCGCCGGTGACGTTCTTCACCAGCTGCTGGGTGATGGTGGAGCCGCCCTGCACGTTCCCGCCGAAGATGGTGCTGAAGATGGCGCGGATCGTGCCTCTCCAGTCCACGCCGTGGTGCTTTTCAAAGCGCTTGTCCTCAATGGCTATCGCCGCGTCCTGCAGGTACTTGGGAATGTTCTCCAGGTCCACCCAGATGCGGTTCTCGTCCATGTACAGTGTCTGGTACATGACCCACTCCTGGGTGTCGGGGTCCTGGTAGTACAGCTCGGTGGAGACCTGCGTCTCGAACTCGTCCAGATAGACCTCCACCTTGCCCCGCATGGCGCTGTTGATGTACGCCATGAATATTCCGGCAAATATGGACACCGTCAGCACAAACACCAGCAGCAGCGTGCCGATGATGCGTCCGGCCTTTTTCCAGCCGTTTTTCTGCTTTGGCGTCATGTTGCGCACGCGCTCCTGCGCGTCGTGCTGCACGCGGCGCGCACCCTCGGCAGCGCTGTGTTCCACCCGGCGTGCACCCTCCTTCGCCTCTTTTTCTATGTGCCGGGCGCTCTGCCGGATACGTCCCATAAAGCCGGGGGACGACGACCGTCTGCGCTTGTTCTCACTCAAGACAGGGCACCTTCCTTTCTTTTTATTGATGTTCCTGTTTGCTTCATTTCGTTTTGGGCCGATTTTTTACATACCAACCCACTATAAGGAACATTCTACCATACTTGTCAAATGCAAAAAAGAGGATTTTTTATCAAAATCCGCCCGTTTGGCCTGTCAATTCCCGTTATTTTTCCCCATTCCACCGGTTTTCAGTCCGGCAGATGGCATAAACTGCCGAACGCTTCCACTTGCGTTTTCTCCGGCTTTCGGGTATACTATGGGCACAAAGACAAAGGAGGTTTCTCCCATGAGCGAGGAATTCGGCCCCAATTTCATTACGCTGACCGATGAGGACGGCAACGACATCGAACTGGAATATGTAGACGCCCTGGAACTGAACGGTCAAACCTATATGGCTTTCTTCCCTGTGGTAGAGGACGAGGCCGATGAGGAGGCCGCCGAAGAATACGGCCTGGTGATCCTCAAATCCGTCATGGAAAACGGCGAGGAACTTCTCAGCACTCTGGACAGCGACGAGGAACTGGAAAAGGTTTACGACCTGTTTATGGAGCAGATCCTGTCCGACGAGGAGGAGTGATCCCCCTCCCGCCAGCGGCGGGACGGGACGCGGCGGCACAGCTGCACTTTGCGTGCAGCAAGCCGGTGCAGGCGGAAAAGACATGGTATATGTGCCCTTTCGACGGGATCTTTCGTCCTGTCGATGGCAAACCGACGAAGGCGTACCGTGTGTACGTCGAGGAGGTTTGACGATGACAGGGCGGAAAATTGAGCGATGGGCAGCGGTTCTATTTATCCTGACATTAGTTATACGGGACGTCGGA
>CAVGEC010000092.1:0-5705 GCA_963628195.1 Bacteroidaceae bacterium | reverse complement strand
ATTGTTCACATTATTTTCCTGCCATATTTTGCCAATCTGGAAGAATATGGCAGCTCCTGCCATCGTCATTCCTACAAAGTTTTGCGCATTTGTATCTTGAAAATTGTGCGTATTTACGCGCGAAGGGTGAGATATTTTGCTGCTTCAGTGCAAGGCACCCTGTAAAAGGACATTTGCTGTGTTCCTTATGGCCGTAAAAACGCAGAAAACACCCGGCCCCGGCAAAACCGGGGCTGAGTGTTTTCTGCACAGGTGTCAGATCGGCCTGTCCGCCGTCATGTGAATGGTCAGCAGAGACAGAACCTCCGAAACCGATGGGCGCTCTGTCAGCCTATGATACGCCATTTCCGACAGCTTATCCGGTGCGAAGTCCCAAATGATATCTACCGCACGGCGAAGACTGCGTTCCACGGATTTCCAGTTTGTCCCCAGATCCCGCGCTACGTCGGGATAGAGCCGTTTTGTCACCAGCAGAAGCCGATTTGGATCCTGCAGTGATAGCCGGAGCGCCTGCGCCATATAAAAATAGCAGGCATTGCCCGGCATCAGTCCCAGACCGCACAGGGTGCGGCTGATCTCCCCCTCTGTCATGAGAACTATGCCACCTCTTTACCATCTAATTCATCCACCGCATGGCGGAGTGCTTCCATAAATTCATTTACCTCGTCACCATGCAGCGTTGTGAGCAGCGCTACCAATGCAGGCGCAGAAAAGCAGAATTTTCCCCGCTCCAGATCGCCATAGGCCCGTGCGGTGATCCTGAGTTTTTCGGCCATTTCCTCCTGCGTAAGCCCATGTTTGCGGCGCAGCTCGCATACATATTTGGACAGGTGATTTTTCACCATATCTTTATAGTCCTGCATGGCGAAACCCTCCGTTTCCCACATTTCTATAAAGATGATATAGCAAGCAGAAGTGTACTTCCATGTAGTGCGCTTCCAGTTATTGGCTTTTTTGTCGAAAGAATTCGGCTGCGCTACGGAGTACTGGATCAGTTATGCGTTCCAAGAGGATAAAAGAGAGAAAACGGGCCCATAAAACTGTTGCATTTTGGGCGGAATCGTTGTAAAATAAAAATGACAATCCAAGATTGGTAGCTGTAAGGAAGTGCTTCGCGCACGGGCTGAAACTATCACTCGGCGGACGCTTGAGTGTTTCAAACCTCCCAAACGAGGTTTGAGGCACTTTTTGTTTACCGCCCGGTGATCATGGGAACAAAAAACGGAGAAACAACAAGGAGGAGTACACATGGTTCTGGTAACGAACGGGCGGCTCATCACCCGCGACAGCGAGGGTAAGGGCTACTATGAGCATGGCGCGGTGGCCTATGAGGGCACCAAGATCGTGGAGGTAGGCGAGGAGCGTGACCTGCGGCTGAAGTATATGGACGCGGAGATCGTGGACGCCAAGGGCGGCGTGATCATGCCCGCCTTCATCAACGCGCATACCCATATCTATTCTGCGCTGGCCCGCGGTCTGAGCATCGTGGGCAACAATCCCACCAATTTCTACGAGGTGCTGGACGGCACATGGTGGGCCATCGACCGCCATCTGATGATGGACGGCACCCGCGCCTCCGCCACGGCGCTGTATATCGACAGCATCAAGCAGGGCGTGACCACCATCTTTGACCACCACGCCAGCTACGGCGAGATCCCCGGTACTCTGTTCACCATCAGCGAGGAGAGCCGCCGTCTGGGCCTGCGCTCCTGCCTGTGCTATGAAGTCAGTGACCGCGACGGCGAGGAGAAGTGCCTGCAGGCTATCAAGGAGAACGCGGACTTCATCACCTACTGTCAGAAGCAGAACGATCCCATGCTGGCAGCCATGTTCGGCGGCCACGCGCTGTTCACCATCAGCGACAAGACCTTTGACCGCATGGTGGAGGCCAACAATGGCCGCACCGGCTATCACATCCATGTGTCCGAGGGCATGAACGACGTGTACGACAGCCTGCAGAACTACGGCCGCCGCCCCGTGCAGCGCCTGCAGGATCACGGCATCCTGGGCGAAAAGACCATTCTTGGCCACTGCATCCACGTCAACACTGCCGAGATGGAGATCATCCGCGACACGAATACCATGGTGGTGAACAACCCGGAGTCCAACATGGGCAACGCCATCGGCATCTGCCCCGTGCTGCAGCTGTACAAGCATGGCGTCCTGCTGGGTATGGGCACCGATGCCTACACCAATGACATGCTGGAGTCCATCAAGGTGGCCCTGTGCTCCCAGCGCAGCCAGAACTGCCTGCCCAACGTGGGCTGGTGCGAGGTCACGGACATGCTGTTCAAGAACAACGCCAAGATCGGCGCACGCTATTTCCCCGACCAGCTGGGCGTGCTGAAGGCCGGCGCTTCCGCAGACATCATCGTCATGGATTACAAGCCGTTCACCCCGTTCAGCGATGAAAATATCGACGGCCACATGATCTTCGGCATGACGGGCCGCCAGTGCCAGACCACCATCGCCGCCGGCAAGGTGCTGATGAAGGACCGCGTGCTGGTGAACATCGACGAGGAGGCCGAAAACGCGCATATCCTGGAGGCCGCCAAGAAGCTGTGGGGCAGCCTGAACCACAGAGAGTATTGAGAACAACATACCACTGACAAGGAGGAATACCCATGTCTGAAAAAATGTATCCGATCCCCTTTAAGTCTCTGATGAATTGGGTGGTCACTGAATACGCCAACTCCGGCGAGATGTTCGGCGTCCGCAAGGCCTATCACGCCACGGGCAAGAGCCTGCCTATCTTCGGTGAGCGTATCGAGACGCCCTTCGGCCCCGCTGCCGGCCCCAACAGCCAGCTGGCCCAGAACATCATCGCCGCCTATATGGCCGGCGCCCGGTTCTTCGAGGTCAAGACCGTTCAGAAAATGGACGGCGAGGAGCTGGCCGCCTGCGTGCCCCGTCCCTGCATCCTGGCCAACGACGAGGGCTATAACCAGGAGTGGAGCACCGAGCTGACCGTGCCCCAGGCCATGGACGAATATATCAAGGCCTGGTGCGCGCTGAAGGTGCTCAGCAAGGTCTACGGTCTGGGCGATCCCGACGGCTTCGTGTTCAATATGTCCGTGGGCTACGACCTGGAGGGCATCAAGGGCGACAAGGTCAACACCTATATCGAGGGCATGAAGGACGCCACCAAGACCGCCATCTTCGGCGAGTGCAAGGCCGTTCTGAAGGAGCTGTTCCCGGAGGAGAGCGACTATATCGACGCCATTGATCCCCGCGTCAGCCGCAGCGTCACCGTGTCCACCCTACACGGCTGTCCCCCGGATGAGATCGAGCGCATCGCCAGCTATCTCATCACCGAGAAGCACCTGCACACCTTCGTAAAGTGCAACCCCACCATTCTGGGCTATGATACCGCCCGCCGTATTCTGGACGGCATGGGCTACGACTACATTGTGTTCGATGACCACCATTTCCGTGAGGATCTGCAGTGGGCGGACGCGGTGCCCATGTTTGAGCGCCTGCAGGCACTGGCCGACAGCAAGGACCTGGAGTTCGGTCTGAAGCTGTCCAATACCTTCCCCGTGGACACTACCCGCGGCGAGCTGCCCAACAACGAGATGTACATGTCCGGGCGCAGCCTGTTCCCCCTGACCATCGAAATGTGCCACCGCATCTCCCGCCAGTTCAAGGGCAAGATGCGTATCTCCTTCGCCGGCGGCGCGGAGTACTTCAACTGCGACAAGCTGTTCGCGGCGGGCATCTGGCCCATTACTGTGGCCACCACCATTCTCAAGCCCGGCGGCTACAACCGCCTGCTGCAGATGGTGGAGAAGGTCGAGCCTATGCCCTACAAGCCCTTCTGCGGCACCGATACCCAGGCCATCTGCGAGATGAGCGCCGCCAGCCACACCGATGTCCACCACGTCAAGCCCATCAAGCCTCTGCCCAGCCGCAAGAGCGAGAAGAACGTGCCCTGGATCGACTGCTTCTCCGCCCCCTGCAAGGGCGGCTGTCCCATCGCGCAGGATATCCCCGAATACATGGAACTGTGCAATAAGGGCCTGTACGGTCCGGCGCTGAAGCTCATCACCGAGAAGAACCCCCTGCCGTTCCTGACCGGCACCATCTGCGCTCACCGCTGCCAGACAAAGTGCAGCCGGAACTTCTATGATGAGTCCGTCCGCATCCGCGATACCAAGCTGCTGGCCGCCCAGAAGGGCTACAACGCACTGATGGCCTCCATCAAACTGCCGGAGCGCGTGGCGGGCAAGAAGGTCGCCATCATCGGCGGCGGCCCCACCGGCATTGCAGCCGCCTATTTCTGCGGCCGCGCCGGTATCGAGACCACTATCTTCGAGCGCGAGAGCTGCCTGGGCGGCGTGCCCCGTCATGTGATCCCCAGCTTCCGCATTGCCAACGAGGCCATTGAGAAGGATATCGCGCTGATGGAAAAATACGGCGTGGAAGTCAAGTGCGGCGCGCCCGCGCCCTCCGTGGCTGAGCTGAAAAAGCAGGGCTACACCCATATCCTGCTGGCCGTGGGCGCGTGGAAACCCGGCAAGCTGGACATTGCCGGCGACGTGGCCGGCGCCATCCAGTGGATGAAGGGCGTCAAGGCCGGCAACATCGCTGTGGCCGGTAATATCGTGGTCGTAGGCGGCGGCAATACCGCCATGGACGCGGCCCGTCTGGCCAAGCGCAGCGGTGCAGAGAGCGTGACGCTGGTCTATCGCCGCACCCGCAAATATATGCCCGCCGACGAGCATGAGCTGGCGCTGGCTCTGGCTGACGGCGTGACCTTCGCCGAACTGGCCGCCCCCGTCAAGCAGGCCGACGGCGTGCTGACCTGTGAAAAGATGGTGCTGGGCGAGGCCGATGCCTCCGGCCGCCGCAGTCCCGTGGGCAGCGGTGAGTACTTCACCGTTCCCTGCGACCTGGTGATCTCCGCTGTGGGCGAGCAGGTGGACGATGCGCTCATGGCCGCCAACGGCATCGAGCTGGACAAGAAGGGCCGTCCCGCGTTCCAAACCAACGTAGAGGGCGTGTACGCCGCCGGCGACGCCAAGCGCGGCCCCGCCACCGTGGTCGAGGGCATCGCTGACGCTGCGGCCTTTGCCGAGGCCGTTATCGGCAAGCCTTATACCTACGACATTCCGGAGCAGGCCTATGTCACCAAGGCGGATGCCGAGGCCAAGAAGGGCACCCTGGTTATGAGCGGCTGCATCTGCCGCGAGGGTGAGCGCTGCCTGCAGTGCCAGACCGTCTGCGAGAACTGTGTGGACTCCTGCCCCAACCGCGCCAATGTGGCCATCCGCATGGCCGACGGCAGCCACCAGATCGTCCATGTGGACAAGATGTGCAACGAGTGCGGCAACTGCACCCAGTTCTGCCCGTATGCCTCCGAGCCCTGCCACGATAAGTTTACGCTGTTCCAGACCGCCGAGGATATGGTGGACAGCAAGAACGCCGGTGTTCTGTTCCTGGGCGGCGATAAGGTCCGCGTCCGCACCTTCGGCGAGCCGAAGGACTTCGACCTGTCCGGCAAGAACGATCTGCCCGCCGATCTGGAGAAGCTGATCGTCACCCTGCGCGATAAGTACAGCTATCTGTATCTGTAACACATATCCTCCGGTACCAGCCGGGAGAAACGAAAAAGAACCGCCGACCGGCGGTTCTTTTTTGCTGTTGCTCCCCCCAGCGGGGGTGGTTTCAAAAGGAGGGGGCCGGAGCCCCCTCCTTTGTCGTTT
>CAVGEC010000091.1:0-5715 GCA_963628195.1 Bacteroidaceae bacterium | reverse complement strand
CGCTTGCGGCCGGCCTTACCGATCTGGATGTTCTCGTGCTCCAGATTGCCGACCTGACCGATGCAGGCCTTGCAGTTGGTGCGGATGATGCGGACCTCGCCGGAGGGCATACGGATCTGGGCGTTGTCGCCTTCCTTAGCCATCAGCTGAGCATAGGCGCCGGCGGAGCGGACCAGCTGAGCGCCCTTGCCGGGATGCATCTCGATATTGTGGATTACGGTACCCACGGGGATGTTGGCGATGGGCAGGCAGTTGCCGGGCTTGATATCGGCAGCAGCGCTGGAGATCACCTTGTCACCGGCGGCCAGGCCCACAGGGGCCACGATGTAGCGCTTCTCGCCGTCCTCGTACTGGACCAGGGCGATGTTGGCGCTGCGGTTGGGATCGTACTCCAGGCGCAGAACGGTGGCTTCCATATCCATCTTGTCGCGTTTGAAGTCGATAATGCGGTACTTGCGCTTCTCGCCGCCGCCGCGATGGCGGACGGTGATGCGGCCGTAGCTGTTGCGACCAGCGTTCTTCTTCAGCACCTCAACGAGGCTGGCTTCGGGCTTGGCGTGCTTATCGATGCCGTCGAAGCCGGAGACAGTCATGTGGCGGCGGGAAGGGGTGGTCGGCTTAAAAGTTTTAATAGACATTCTCTACACTCCCTTCTCTTACACCATACCCTCGAAGAACTCGATGGTCTTGGAATCCTTAGCCAGCTGGACGTAAGCCTTCTTCCAGCTCTTGCGGGCGCCGGGACGGCCGGCGCCCATGCGCTTGGTCTTGCCATCGTAGTTGATGGTGTTGACCTTGGCGACCTTTACGCCGAAGATCTTCTCCACAGCGTTTTTGATCTCAATCTTACCGGCGGAGGGGGCCACTTCGAACACATACTTCTTGTCGGAAGTAGCGGCCATGGAACGCTCGGTGATGATGGGACGGATGATGATGTCGTATACGTTAGCCATTACGCGAACACCTCCTCGATTACTGCGAGGGCTTCCTTATCCAGCACCAGATACTTGGCGTTCAGAATGTCGTAGACATTGATGAGGTTCGCCATGGAAGTAACGACGCCGGGGATGTTGCGGGCGCTCTTGACGACGATCTCGTCCTTGGCGGGGGTGACCACCAGAGACTTACCATCGGCCTTGACGGCGTTCAGGAACGCGCGGAAGTCCTTGGTCTTGATGCTGTCCATCTTGATGCTGTCGATGACGATGATCTCGCCGGCAGCAGCCTTGGCGGACAGAGCAGATTTCATAGCCAGTCTCTTGACCTTCTTGTTCAGAACGTAAGAGTAGCTGCGGGGCTTGGGGGCGAACACGATGCCGCCGTGAGTCCACTGAGGGGCGCGGGTGCTGCCCTGACGGGCGTGACCGGTACCCTTCTGACGCCAGGGCTTCTTGCCGCCGCCGGAGACCTCGGCGCGGGTCAGAGCGCTCTGGGTGCCCTGCCGGCAATTTGCCAGGTGGTTCTTGACCACTTCGTGCACGACGGCGGTGTTCGGCTCGATGCCGAAGATGCTGTCGTTCAGCTCAACAGTACCGACTTCAGCGCCGGCCATGTTCAAAACTTTGATAGCAGACATTTCCTTAAGCACTCCTTTCCTTACTTAGTACGGGCGGAAGCCTTCTGCGGGTTACGACCGGAAGCCTTCTGCGGGTTGTTGCTGATACCAGCGTCAGCGTGCTTGATGCGGTGAGTCTTGACGGTGGACTTGATGAGCACCAGACCGCCCTTGGGGCCGGGGATGGCGCCGCGGACCGCGATCATGTTCAGTTCGGGATCGACCTTGACGATATCCAGGTTCTGGATAGTGACCTGGTCACAGCCCATCTGGCCGGCGCCGATCTTGCCCTTGAAAATACGGCTGGGATCGGTGGTGGAGCCCATGGAACCGGCGTGACGATGGACGGGGCCGCCGCCGTGGCTCATGGGAGTACGGCCGGCGTTCCAGCGCTTCACAACGCCCTGATAGCCGTGGCCCTTGGTGGTGCCGGTGACGTCAACGAAGTCGCCCTCTTTGAAAGTGTCGGCCTTGATGATGTCGCCGATGTTCAGCTCGGCGGCGTTCTCCAGGTCGAACTCGCGCAGGTACTTCTTGGGAGCCACGCCCGCCTTGTTCAGGTGGCCCATTTCGGGCTTGGTCAGCTTGCGTTCGGGAACATCCTCGAAGCCCAGCTGCACAGCGGCGTAGCCTTCCTTCTCGGCAGTCTTCTTCTGGACGACGGTGCAGGGGCCCGCCTCGATAACAGTGACGGGGATGACCTTGCCGTTTTCGTCGAAGATCTGAGACATACCGACTTTCTTGCCAATGATTGCCTTCATGTATGATCCTCCTTAAAGGTTATTGGTCGACATAGATTCAATCTCCATTGGGTAGAGACCGCTTGCTCTGCCGACGTAACCCCCGGAACGCCTCACGCAAGTTAGCGCTCCGGCTGGGTAGCAAGCAAATTCGTTTGCAGGGGTATTATATAAGGTGGGTTACAGCTTGATCTCGATCTCCACACCAGCGGGCAGATCCAGAGCCATCAGCGCCTCCACGGTCTTGGGGGTGGAGTTGGTGATGTCGATCAGTCTCTTGTGGGTGCGGCGCTCGAACTGCTCACGGCTGTCCTTATACTTGTGGGTAGCGCGCAGGATGGTGACGATCTCTTTCTTGGTGGGCAGAGGGATGGGGCCGGACACGGTAGCGCCGGTGCGCTTGGCGGTCTCGACGATCTTCTCTGCGGACTGGTCGATGACCTGGTGGTCATAGGCCTTCAGACGAATGCGGATCATTTCTTTTGCCATTTTGGTTCGTTCCTCCATAATTTGTACGGTTTTTGTTGCTTTGACCAATGCCGTACGGTGAGAAATTTCTTATACGCCGTTCCGTGCGTATCATTCCGGCTCATAAGAAACACCGGCGATAAGGCCGGTGTCCTTCTGGCGCGGCGATCTACGCCGACGAACAGAAATCTCTCAGCCGCCCGATTATCGGACATACTCCCCGGAAGTTACCTCCTTGCGGAGCAATCTCCCGGTTCATCGCAGTTGTAAACGCCTCCGGGTGTGCAGCACCCTTCGCGCGCGTACCTACATATAATAAAGGAAAAATCCCCTTGTGTCAAGGGGATTTTTCTATTTTGTCTACAAAATTTTTCAAGAATTTTTGTACCATTTGCTAACTGTCATGGCAGTCGGCAAATGGGCGTAGGGGCGGGGCCCTACCCCGCCCGCCGTTCAGCGGACATATCACATATAACGGACGGGAGGGGCAGAGCCCCTCCCTACACACGTTCCGTTTCTCACGCCACACTCTGCACCGCACCCACGAACAGCGGCACATCGCCGCTGCCGTAGAGTACGAACAGGAATGGACGGTCCATATCCATCTCCACGGTGGGCGGCACTTCCATCACGGCCATGTCTCTGGTGACCAGCTCCGTGTAGGCCGCGGCCTCCACACCCTCCTCGTCGATCTTCACCCGCGCCGCCTGCATGACGCTGCTGAGCACTGCGCCGTCGTCGGTCAGCGGCGTGAAGTCCGCGTTATCGCTGAAGGCATCCGTCACACTCAGCGCCTGTAGCACCTCGTTCAGCCCGGTTGAGGACTTCACGTCGAACTTGGGCACCGACCACACCAACTCCGCCATGTCATACTCCCCGGTCAGCTCCGTCAGGAACCCCTGCCGCTGCAGCAGGCTCTCCGGTGTCACGCCCTCATCCGGCAGCACGAACACCATCCGCCCGTACCGCAGATACAGGGGCGCGGCAGTGTAGCCCTCTCCCTTCCGATAGCTGCCCTCATCCGTCCGGTGCATGAACTCTATCGTCTGCTTTGCACCGTCCGCGGCGGTAAAGGTATCCGCTTCCGTCCGGCTGCTCTCAAAGGCGTCGCGCCAACTGGACTTATAATATATAGTATTGTACAGCCGCAGCAGGTTGTCTACCTCCGTCTGAATTTCCCGCGTCTCCTGGGACAGCAGCCCGCCGGTATTCTGGTTCAGCCAACCGGCGATGGCCTTGTCCGCCTCTTCTGTACCCATGGGCACCCGGTAGGAAGACGCATAGTACCAGTCCGTCAGCGCGTCCACGGCCTCCTGCTTCACCTCAGCGTTCTCCCGCAGGAACGCGCCGTTGGCCAGACGGCACACCGACTGCCCGTCGTCCAGATACACACCCATCCACAGGTCCCGCACGGTCCGGCGCAGGCTCTCGCTGTCGGCAGCGCCCAGCAGGTCCATCACCTGCTGCTTCGTCTCCCCCGCCGTCATCTCCGTCAGCATGGCCAGCGCCGCATATAGGCTGATAGGCGAGTACACCCGATTCTCGCTGTCGGCAAATATCTTGCCCAGCGTTTTTTCCGCAAAGGCCGTCACTGCGCCGCTGTCCGGTTCCGCATCCAGCTTGCCCAGCTTCCGCAGCGCCTCCGTGTACTCGGTATAGGCCGCTTCGTAGGCGTCCCAGCCCTCCTCGCCGTCGTTCATGTAGTCCTCGAACCGCGGCTCCGCGGGATACACAGGATACGCCGCCTCCCTGACAACGTACTGCGTCAGATCCACCGCCGCTGCCGGCCCCTCTGCCGTGCAGGTTATCACCTTTTCCGAGCCACAGCCCGCCAGCATCAACCCCGCCAAAACCGCGCATGCCGCCGCTTTTACTCGCTTCATGGAAATATCCTCCTTTTCTTCCTTCTGCCCCTTTGACGGATATGCGCTGTGGTTTGTTCCCAGATGGAAAAGACCGCCGGACGCTCATGCCTGCGACAAACGGCCGTAGGGGCGGGGTTCTACCCCGCCCGAAAAACAGAACTGCAACGGGAGGGGCAGAGCCCCTCCCCTACACGCTCACAACGACAGCGCGGACGGCGGGGTGTGGCCACCTTGCTCTGCGCGGAAAAGGAAGGAGCTGCTCCGCAGCTCCTTCCTTTTATTCGTTCTCACACGCGCTTCCACTTGGCACCGCCGGGCACGTCGGTGATCTCAATGCCCTGGGCCTTCAGCTCATCGCGGATGCGGTCGGCCTCGGCGAAGTTTTTGGCCTTCTTGGCATCGGCGCGGGCGCGGATCAGCGCCTCCACCTCCGCGTTGGCCTCGCCATTCTCGCTGACCACGGCGAACCCGCCGGCGGCGGTGGCAGCCGCCGTCTGCCTGGCCCGCAGGGCCGCGGCCTTCTCCAGCAGCTTCAGGCCCAGCACGGTGTCGAAGCTGTCCAGCAGCGCCAGCTTGGTCTTGTCATTGGTCTTGGCCTTCAGCACGTCGTACAGCACGGTCACAGCCATAGAGGTGTTCAAGTCGTTGTCCATGGCGGCCATGAACTTGGCCTTGTACTCATCAAAGGCGGCCTGCTCCACCTCGCCCTCGTCCTTCAGGGCGGCGATGCGTGTCAGCAGCTTGTTGTAGGCCACAGTGGCGTTGTCCAGATTTTCCCAAGTGAACACCAGGCTCTTGCGGTAGTGGCTCTGCAGGCAGAAGAACCGATAGGCCAGCGGATCATAGCCCTTCTCCTCCAGCAGAGAGACCGTGAGGAACTCGCCCTTGGACTTGGACATCTTGCCGTGGTCGGTGTTCAAGTGGGCCACATGGCACCAGTGAGGGCACCAGGGGTGGCCCAGATAGCTCTCGCTCTGGGCGATCTCGTTGGTGTGGTGGGGGAAAGCGTTGTCCACGCCGCCGCAGTGCAGATCCAGATACTCGCCGTTGTACTTCATGGAGATGCCGGAGCACTCAATGTGCCAGC
>CAVGEC010000090.1:0-6362 GCA_963628195.1 Bacteroidaceae bacterium | reverse complement strand
TGGTCACCAAGTCCGGCGACAAAGTGGCAAAATACTTCGGTATTTCCAAATACACTCTATATTCCTACATCGATGCGAACAAACAACAGGAGGAAAAGAAACATGGGTAAAATCGATCTGTCCATCAACAAAGTGGGTCTGGAGCACAATATCCAGAAGGCCAAAGAGAACAACGTCATCATCCCCACCATCGCCCAGATGCAGAACCCCGATCTGATCCCTGAGAAGATCAAGGCCAAGCTGAGCCACACCGGTCTGTGGGACGTGGATCCCGTCAACCTGTTCCGCATTTCCTGGCACAACGAGGCCAAGGAGAGCGGCGGTCTGTTCCAGGCCGTTCCCAACTATGTGGAGATCCCCAGCAAGCTGTCCGGCGTGCCCTGCCGCATCGTGGCTATGTCCGGCAAGTGGTTCCCCACCGGCTGCCACAAGGTGGGCGCTTCCTTCGGCTGCCTGGCTCCCCGTCTGGTGACCGGTCAGTTTGACGCTACCTATCATCACGCCGTATGGCCCTCCACCGGCAACTACTGCCGCGGCGGCGCGTTCAACTCCAAGCTGCTGGCCTGCGAGTCCGTGGCCATCCTGCCCCAGGACATGTCCAAGGAGCGCTTTGACTGGCTGAAGTCCATCGCCGGTCAGATCATCGCCACCCCCGGCTGCGAGTCCAACGTCAAGGAGATCTTCGACAAGACCTGGGAGCTGAAGCAGGATCCCACCATGATGATCTTCAACCAGTTCGCCGAGATGGGCAACCCCCTGTGGCACTACAACGTCACCGGCTACGCTCTGGCCGACCTGTTCGAGGCCATCAAGAAGCCCGGCCAGAACTTCGCCGGCGCCTGCTTTACCTCCGGTTCCGCCGGCACCATGTCCGCCGGTGATCTGCTGAAGGAGCGCTATCCCCATCTGAAGCTGGCCGTGGGCGAGGCTCTGCAGTGCCCCACCATTCTGGACAACGGCTTCGGCGGCCACCGCATCGAGGGTATCGGCGACAAGCACATCCCCTGGATCCACAACGTGAAGAACACCGACATGGCCATCGCCATCGACGACGAGGACAGCCAGCGCCTGCTGCGCCTGTTCAACACACCCGAAGGCCAGAAGTACATGAAGGACGAGCTGGGCATGTCCGATGAGGAAGTCCAGAAGATGACCTGGCTGGGCATCTCCGGCATCGCCAACGTGCTGTGCTGCATCAAGATGGCCAAGTACTATGAGCTGACCGAGAACGACGTGGTCGCCACCGTGCTGACCGACTCCGCCGTGATGTACGGCAGCCGCATCGAGGAGCTGAACCAGATGCACGGCGCCTACAACGCTCACGAGGCCGCTCTGGACCACAACCTGCATATGCTGGGCCTGAAGACCGACAGCATGCTGGAGCTGACCTACACCGAGCGCAAGCGCGTCCACAATCTGAAGTACTACACCTGGGTGGAGCAGCAGCAGATGGACGTGGAGGATCTGAACGCCCAGTGGTACGACACCAAGAACACTTGGGATGCCGTGCACGCTCAGGCCAAGGAGCTGGACGAGCTGATCAACGAGTTCAACGAGGCCACCGGCCTGCTGAAGGCGCTGTAAGAATATGAGCGAGGTGCGGAGGAAGAAAATACGTTTGCCGGGATCGGTGTACGAGACTGGCTGGTATTTTGTAACGATATGCACCAAAGACCGAAGAGAGATTCTGTCGGTGATACGACCTACTGTAGGGGCGGACGACTCTGTCCGCCCCTGCGGTGTATCGCCGGAATTTGAAATGTCATTAACACCCGTGGGAGGCATGGTGCAAAAATGTCTGGAACGGCTCCGGAATGAAGCGGAAGGCGTTTTGATCGACAAATATGTAATCATGCCAAACCACCTGCATGTGATTATTTGCCTGGAAAAAGGAGAGGGCGGACAGAGTCGTCCGCCCCTACAACGGGTAATGCAGCGTTTCAAATCAATCACAACAAGGTACGGATGGAGCAGTGGCTGCCAAACACTCTGGCAGCGTTCCTATTATGACCATGTCATCCGCAACGATGCGGATTACCTCCGTGCATGGCAATACATCGACGACAACCCCGCGCAATGGGCGGAGGATGAATACTATTCCGATTAAGGAGAACTATCATGAAGAACGTAAAATACGGCAAGTGCGTGCGGTGCGGCAAGACCTATGACGCGGTGCCGGATCTGACCAACTGCGAGTGCGGCGGTATTCTGGATATCGTCTATGACTACGACTACATCAAGTCCGTGCTGACCAAGGAGAAGCTGGCCAAGCGCGAGAACCGCTCCATGTGGCGCTACCGTGAGCTGCTGCCTGTGGAGGAGACCACTCCCGACACGCCCCTGCGCGTGGGCTGGAGCCCCCTGTACGAGGAGCCGAAGCTGGCGGAGATGCTGGGCATCAAGAAGCTGTGGGTGAAGGACGACGGTCAGAACCCCACCGCCTCGCTGAAGGACCGCGCCAGCGCCATGGCCGTGGCCAAGGCCATGGAGGCGGGCGCCAAGACCATCGCCTGCTCCTCCACCGGCAACGCTGCCAGCTCTCTGGCCGGCAACGCCGCCGCCGCGGGACTCAAGACCTATATTTTTGTGCCGGAGCGGGCGCCCAAGGGCAAGGTGGCACAGCTGATGATCTTCGGCGCCAACGTGATCTCCGTGAAGGGCAACTATGAGGACACCTTCAAGATGTCCGCCGCCGCCATCGACAAGTACGGCTGGTACAACCGCAACGCGGCCATCAACCCCTATCTGTCCGAGGGCAAGAAGACCGTGGCGCTGGAGATCGCCGAGCAGCTGAACTGGGAGATGCCCGACTATCTGGCCATCTCCGTGGGCGACGGCTGCACCATCGCCGGTGTGTGGAAGGGCTTTAAGGATCTGTACGCCATCGGCTTTATCGACAAGCTGCCGCGGCTGATCTCCGCGCAGTCCCTGGGGTGCTATCCGCTGAACCGGGCCATCCAGGAGAACAAGCCCTGGGAGCCTATGGAGGAGAACACCATCGCGGACTCCATCAGCGTGGGCGTGCCCCGGAACGCGGACAAGGCGCTGATGGCCATCCGTGAGTCCAACGGCATCGCGGTGAACGTGTCCGATGAGGAGATCCTGGCGGCGCAGCGGCTGCTGGGCCGCACCTGCGGCGTGTTCGGCGAGCCTGCCGGCGTGACCGGCGCGGCGGCGCTGAAGAAGGCCTGCGAGGAGGGGCTGATCCCCCACGACGCCACGGTGGTGAGTGTGGTGACGGGCAACGGCCTGAAGGACGTGGCCAACGCCATCAAGTCCGCCGGCGAGCCGATCCACATCGAGCCGGATCTGGATCTGATGGTCAGCGAGTTCAAGAAGCGCGGCGTGACCGTGGAATAACAGATACACTCCCCCGCCTGCGGCGGGGGAGTGATTTGTTTCGGAGATGCGGCGGGGGAAGCGGCTGCCACGGCGGGGGGAAGCGGCTGCCGCGGCGGGAGGAAAATACGCACGCGGGCGGGGGACTCCCGCGGGAGGGGAGAAGTCTGTCCCGGCGCGGAGTGGGACGTTTCGGGAGCGCGGAGGACGGCTGTGCGGGAGGGAGGAATTGACTATTGTCAACGGGGGGAAGAGGTGGTATACTATATCCGTACTATGACTCATATAGCCCTGCGGAAATGGCGCGGGGCGTTTCTACGGGGCCGCCGACGGCTCTGCTATGGGTGTTTCGATGCAAGGTGTATCGGAGCATCCTTTTTGTTTTGCCGGGAGAGCCGGACGGCGCGGGGGATTGCGCGCGGCGGGACGGGCGGACAGAGAGGATGCGGAAGCAAATTTTGCGGGAGGGACACGGAAATGACACAGGTATTGAGAGGGAATATCGTACACGCGCCGGAGATGGGGCGGCTGGACATTCTGGAGCACGGCTGCATGGTGCTGGAGGACGGCGTGATCCGGGGGCTGTATCCGGAGATGCCGGAGGGGCTGGCGGACGCGGAGGTGCGGGACTTCGGCGACAGGATCATCATGCAGTCGTTCGCAGACATGCATCTGCACGCGCCGCAGTACCCCATGCTGGGTATGGGGATGGATCTGCCGCTGCTGGACTGGCTGAACACCTATACATTCCCCACGGAGGCGCGGTTCGCCGACCTGGACTACGCACGGCGGGTATACCGGCGGCTGGCGTCCGATCTGATCACCAACGGCACCACGCGGGTGTGCATGTTCTCATCCATGCACACGGACGCCACGCTGGTGCTGATGGACGAACTGGAGCGGGCGGGCGTGACGGGCTATGTGGGCAAGGTGAACATGGACCGGAACGGCCTGCCGGGGAAGCTGCAGGAGACCACGGAGGAATCCGTGCGGGAGACGCTGCGGTGGCTGGAGAACTGCCGGTTTGAGCATGTGAAGCCCATTATCACGCCGCGGTTTACCCCCAGCTGCACCGACGAGCTGATGGAGGAGCTGGGCAGGCTGGCGGCGGAGAAGGGACTGTATGTACAGTCGCACCTGTCGGAGAGCACCAACGAGATCGCGTGGGTGAAGGAGCTGCACCCAGAGTGCGGGCAGTACTGGGAGACCTACGACAAGTGCGGGTTGTGGAAGGATCACACGCTGATGGCCCACTGCGTGTGGTCGGACGAGCGGGAGCGGAAGGCCATCCGGGACGCGGGCGTGGTGGTGGTGCACTGCGGTGACTCCAACGTGAACATCTGCTCCGGCATCTGCCCGGTGCGGCGGATGGTGAACGAGGGGCTGTGGGTGACGCTGGGCAGCGACATCGCCGGGGGCGCGCAGCTGCCCATGTACAAGGTCATCACCATGTCCATCCGCACGTCCAAGGCGCGGCGGGTGACGGACGAGCAGCACCCGGAATTTCTGACGGTGGCGGAGGGATACTATCTGGGCACCACGTCGGGACACAGGTATTTCGGCGCGGGAAAGGGCTTCGCCGCGGGCGACAAGCTGCATGCGGTGGTCATCGACGACGGGGATTTCCCGGAGGCGGCGCACCCGCTGAACGTGGAGGAACGGTTCGAGCGGGCCATCTATATGACGCACCGGCACAACATCGTGTCGGTATGGTCGGACGGGCGCGAGGTGGTCCGGCGGTGACAATAGACAAAAAAGACGGCCTGCGGCCGTCTTTTTTGCGCGGAAGCGGTGGACAAACCGGCATTTTATGGTATAATCAGGATATCCGACAGGGAGCAGAGGTACCTCTGCTTTGACGTTTTAACAAGATTAAAACGAGTGAGACTGCGGAAATTTTAATGAAACCGGGGTATGAGCGATGAAAAAATTGTTGGCAGCGATACTGGCGCTGGTGATGGCGCTGGGCGTTACCGCCGTCGCGTGGGCGACGGGGGCAGAAGGAACGGGGCCGGTGGAGGTATGGACCGGCTATACTGGAACTAAGGTAAGCGACCATGCGACGATTGCAGATGCAGTCGCCAATTTGGGTGGGAACAAGTGGATCGTTATCGGCAAGGACTATATGCTGAGTGAGAACTTTACCATCCCGGAAGGGGTTTTTGTGGATGTTGCAAGGGATGCGACGCTGACAGTTGCGCAGGGCGTGACGCTGACCGTGGCGGAGAATGCCAAACGACTGGGTGTGCGGAGCGGTGGAACGCTGGTGAATAATGGTACCGTTTTGGTCTGTGGAACCGATTATAACAACGGAAAAGTCATGGTGCAGGATGATGGTACACTCAATATAAATACGCTGAGTGTGCCGGAGGGGTATGTTCTGGATAAGAACGGAACCAACTATTTTGCCACCGAAGAAAGTAAAGCCTTGTTTAAGGTGGTATACAAGGACGGGACGGAGATAAAGACGGCAGACACAAATAATATAACAAAGGCAAAATCTGTGACATTGCTGGGTAATGTTACAAACTTTGCGCTAAGTTTTAATACAGCCAAAGAATTGGCGGATGACTTTGTGTTTGACCTCGGGGGATTCACCTTGAGCGGCAGGAGCACGGCGAGCACGCAGGTGTTGAGTATTTCTGTGCCTATGACCATTCAGAATGGTACCATCAAGTACATGTCCTCGAACGCGGGATATGGTGCAATGATGACATCTGCGGATGTGGTGATTGCCGGTGATGCGGTCATTGACGGCGGTACGGGGTACGGTATATGTACGGATGGCTATGGCCATACACTGACGGTCAACGGTACGGTGAAGAGCGACGGTAACTATGCAATTACCGGTAATGGCGCGATATCGGGGGAAAGAATTGCGGAATGCAACATCGTTGTGAATGATGGGGCGAAGATCGAGGCACCGAACGGCATCGCCATCTATCATCCCGAAAAGGGTACGGTGACTGTCAACGGCGG
Organism: Bacteroidaceae bacterium; assembly: GCA_963628195.1. Taxonomy (GTDB): domain Bacteria; phylum Bacillota; class Clostridia; order Oscillospirales; family Oscillospiraceae; genus Vescimonas. The sequence goes on along the minus strand of CAVGEC010000090.1, from coordinate 44 downwards.
CGACATCAGCGGCCACACCGGCATAGAGATGTGCGCGGGCAAGC
>CAVGEC010000089.1:0-6578 GCA_963628195.1 Bacteroidaceae bacterium | reverse complement strand
GAACCGGTGACACTGCGGGTATGAACCGCATGCTCTAGCCAACTGAGCTACGCCGCCATGTCATCCTCGACAGGCACGAGTTACTATACCATACCTCAGCGCCTTTTGTCAACAGCTTTTTTGCAAATCGGAGGAGAAACTGGCACACAGTGGTATACAGCCCCGCAGAGTTTGCGCCCGCAGGCGCAAATAAGCCTACATTTATTTTCGGCGGCGGCGTGTGCGCCGTCGGAAATACTTCTCGATCTGCAAACGCACGAAATGCCGCCCGAAGGCGGCATTTCGTACGCTGCAGCAGGCCGCAGCCTTTTCGAGTGAAAACGCAGCGAAGCGGTTTTCGCTCGATGTTTTTTAATACATTCCCATGCCGCCCATGTCGGGTGCAGGGGCTGCCGGTGCGGGAGGCTGAGGCTTGTCGGCCACCAGGGACTCGGTGGTCAGCACCATGCCGGACACGCTGGCGGCATTCTCCAGCGCGCTGCGGGTGACCTTGGCGGGATCGACGATGCCGCTGGCGATCATGTCGCAGTACTCCTCCTTGTAGGCGTCGAAGCCGTAGCCGTTCTTGCCGGAGGTGCGCACCTTCTCCAGCACCACGGAACCGTCGATACCGGCATTGGCCGCGATCTGGCGGATGGGGGCCTCCAGGGCCTTGGCCACCAGCTGCACGCCCACACGCTCATCGCCCTCGGTGCTGTTCAGCAGCGCGGTGACGGCGGGGATCACGTTCACATAGATGGTGCCGCCGCCGGCCACGATGCCCTCTTCCACAGCGGCCTTGGTGGCGTTCAGCGCGTCCTCAATGCGCAGCTTCTTTTCCTTCATTTCGGTCTCGGTAGCCGCGCCGACCTTGATGACGGCCACGCCGCCGGCCAGCTTGGCCAGGCGCTCCTGCAGCTTCTCCTTGTCGTACTCGCTGGTGGTCACGCCGATCTGGGCGCGGATCTGGGACACGCGGTCCTTGATGGCCTGCTGGTCACCCATGCCATCCACGATGATGGTGTTCTCCTTGGTGACCTTGATCTGGCGGGCACGGCCCAGCATATCGATAGTGGCATCCTTCAGCGTCAGGCCCAGCTCCTCGCTGATGACCTGGCCGCCGGTGAGGATAGCGATATCCTGCAGCATCTCCTTGCGGCGATCGCCGAAGCCGGGCGCCTTGACGCACACCACGTTCAGCACGCCCTTCAGCCGGTTCACCAGCAGAGTGCTGAGGGCCTCGCCCTCCACGTCCTCGGCGATGATGAACAGCTTCTTGCCGCTCTGCAGCATCTGCTCCAGCAGGGGCAGGATGTCGGAGATCACGGAGATCTTCTTGTCGGTGATGAGGATGTAGGGATCGTCCACCACAGCCTCCATCTTCTCCATGTCGGTGGCCATGTAGGGGGTGATGTAGCCGCGGTCGAACATCATGCCCTCCACGACCTCGGAATAGGTCTCGGCGGTCTTGGATTCCTCGATGGTGATCACGCCGTCGGCGCTGACCTTCTCCATCGCCTCGGCGATCAGCTTGCCGATGGTCTCGTCACCGGAGGACACGGTGCCCACGCGGGCGATGTCATCGGTGCCGTTGACCTTCTGGCTCTGCTCTTTGATCGCGGCCACAGCGGCATCCACAGCCTTGGCCATGCCCTTCTTCATGACAATGGGGTTGGCACCGGCGGCCAGATTGCGCAGGCCCTCATGGATCATGGCCTGGGCCAGCAGGGTGGCGGTGGTAGTACCGTCGCCGGCCACGTCGTTGGTCTTGGTGGACACTTCGCGCACCAACTGCGCACCCATGTTCTCAAACGGATCGTCCAGCTCGATCTCCTTGGCGATGGACACGCCGTCATTGGTGATCAGGGGCGTACCGAACTTCTTATCCAGCACCACATTGCGGCCCTTGGGGCCCAGAGTGACCTTTACGGTATCGGCCAGCTGATTGACGCCGGCTTCCAGTGCCTTGCGGGCCTCGTCGCCGCGCTTGATGATCTTTGCCATATCTAAATGCCTCCTATTCTCACTCTACGATAGCCAGAATGTCGCCCTGCTTGACGATGATGTACTCCTCGTCCTCCAGCGTCACCTTGGTCCCTGCGTACTTGTCAGTGATGACCTTGTCGCCCGCTTTCACGGACATGACCACAGTCTTCCCGTCCACAGTGCCGCCGGGGCCCACGGAAATGACCTCGGCCACAGAGGGCTTCTCCTTGGCAGAGCCTGTCAAAATGATGCCGCCCTTGGTGGTCTCCTCCGGCTCGGTCATTTTCAGCACCACGCGGTCAGCAAGCGGTGTCAGCTTCATAGTTGGTTCCTCCTTATATTTTCATTTTTATTTGAAACGGATCCAGCGTTAGCACTCAAACTTCATGAGTGCTAACGCTGATTATAATACCACACTATACAGGATTTGCAAGGGGGAAAAAGCAAAAAAATCAAAAGTTCACAAATTGTTCAAGCGGCCCGGCGAAAGCAAAAAGCGCCTGTCTGACGATAGGCGCTTTTTGATGCATTTTACCGCGCCGTGCGGTTGCAGGAGCAGCCTGCCGGGCCGAAGAAATTCAGCTTCTTGTCGTGCAGCTTGATGGTCACGTCGCTGTTGACCACGCTCTCGCCGTCCAGACAGGTAACGATGTCCTTCTTGTCCGAGTGGATGTGCACCACCTTAGGCGTGGAGCAATGGGCATACTCCGGGAACTTGGCGTACTCGCCCCTGGAGTACGGCCCCACGAATTTGAGGAACGTGCGGCGGTTGACCTCCTTGACTACCAGCGTGTTCAGCACGCCGTCGTCCATACGGGCCTCGGCCACCGGCATAAAGCCGCCGCCGTAGTACCGTCCGTTGCACACGGACACCAACGACCAGTCTCCCTCGGTGGTCACGTCATCCAGGGTGATCGTCCAGTGAGTACCGATGCCCTTGAACAGGAAATTCACCGCCAGAGAGTAGATATAGCTGCCCTTGCCGTCCAGCAGCGGGCTTTCGCTGTATTTATGTACATCGGCCGCCACACGGGCGTCAATACCGCTGCAGGCGATGGTCAGCGCCACGCGGCCATTGACATCTATGGCGTCCATGGGAAACTGCGGGCCGTCCCACAGGTTCTCCGCGTCCTTGAATTTCTCCGCGTCCCCGCCGAAATTCTTCAGGAAGTCATTGCCCGTGCCCACGGGGATCACGGTCATGGCGGCATTGTCATAGCCGATAATGCCGTTGGCCACCTCGTTGACAGTGCCGTCGCCGCCGCAGGCGTAGAACCGCACCTCCTCCCCGCTGTCGCACAGCCTGCGGGCCAGCTCTGTGGCATGGCCCTGCTTTTTCGTCAGTATGCAGTATACGTCCAGCCCGTGCTTCTGCCGCAGCGACTCCGCCATGTCGTAGATCTTCTGCCGGCTGTCGGACTTTCCCGCCGTGGGATTGATGATAAAAATATGCTTCACCGAGGCTCTCCTCCTCATCAACATATTGGAATTCTGTTGGATCTATTTTGGAAATTATAAGGATAATTGTATCATGCTTCCGCAAAAGAAAGTGAACAAATTGAAAATAAAGTCATACATCGGAGATTTATTAAGGCAGAGCGGAAAAGATGCCCGCCCCGACGGCGCAGATTTTTCATTCTGCCGATGCCAGACCGACGACGGCGTATCGGGTATACGTCGAGGAGGCCTGGCGCAGGCAGGGCGGAAAAGATGTCCGCCCTGACGGCGCAGATTTTTCGTTCTGCCGATGCCAGACCGACGACGGCGTATCGGGTATACGTCGAGGAGGCCTGGCGCAGGCAGGGCGGAAAAGATGCCCGTCAGACATTTCCGTAGAAGAACACATCACATTTGATCATGCCGTTATAGAGCTTGCGCTTTTTGTCCGCCGGCCTGCCGAAGCAGCGCTCGAACTCCGTGTGGCTGCTGAGCACCAGCGTGCGCCAGCCCTCCGGCAGGGTGCGCCAGGCCTTGCCGAAGGCGCGGTACAGTGCCTCGGCCTCCTGCCGCTCCAGCAATCTCTCGCCGTAGGGCGGATTGGTGACCAGCTGGCCGTATTGGCTGTCACGGTGGAAACCGGCAGCATCGGCCACCTCAAAGCGGACGCAGTCGTCCACACCGGCTTTGCGGGCGTTGTCACGGGCGATAGCCACTGCCCTGGGATCCACATCGCCGCCCCAGATATCATACTGCCCGTGGAACTCCTTGTCCTGCGCTTCGTCCGCCGCGTCCATCCAGCACTCCGCCGGGAGGAAGGCCCACTTCTGGGCGTCAAACCGCCGGTCGAGACCGGGGGCGCGATTTTTGGCGATGAGCGCCGCCTCGATGGGGATGGTGCCGCTGCCGCAGAAGGGATCGCAGAAGGGATCGCGGCCCCGGTAGCGGCTGAGCGTCACCAGTGCGGCAGCCAGCGTCTCGCGCAGGGGTGCTTCCACGCCCACGGCCCGGTAGCCCCGCTTATACAGGCCCTCGCCGCTGGCATCCAGACCGATAGACACTTTGTCCTTGAATATGGAAAAGCGCACCTGGTATTTGACGCCCGTTTCCGGGAACTGCTCCAGGCCGTAGTGGGCCTTCAGCCGCTCTACCACGGCTTTCTTGATGATGCTCTGGCAGGCGGGCACCGCGTGCAGCTGTGAGGAGATAGAGTACCCCTTCACCGGAAAGGCGCTGTCCCGCTGCAGATACTCCTCCCAGGGGATCGCACGGACGCCCTGGAACAGCTCTTCAAAGCTGCGGGCCTCGAACTGCCCCAGGAGGGCGATGACACGCGCCCCGCAGCGCAGGTTGATGTTCAGCCGGGCGCAGTCCGCCCAGCTGCCCCGGCAGAGCACGCGGCCGTTCTCGGCCTGCACATCCCGCAGGCCCAGCCGCCTGAGCTCGTCGGCCACCAGCTTTTCCAGCCCCAGCAGGCAGGGGATCTCGTAGGTTATCATGGCACACACCTCTACTCTCGCATTACTTCAGAGTATACCGAAAAAAGCCGCGGCGCGCAACCCAAATTTCCTGTGGCTTTTCGGGCGGATATCCACTATAATAGGGAGCGTAAACCTCAGGTTGCGGGGAAAAAGCGAAAATTCTACCCCGGCGCAACCCAAAGATGATAGACATTCTCCCGGCGGGCGGCTATACTGGCCGCACAGGAAACAAAGGAGGGCGCGTATGGCATTTGGTGATCGGCTGGCGGCGGTACGCCGCAGCAACGGTCTGACGCAGGAGCAGTTCGCCGAACAGCTGCAGGTCTCCCGCCAGGCGGTGAGCAAATGGGAGAGCGGGCGCGGCTACCCGGAGATCGAGAAGATCCTCTACATCTGCAACCGCTATCAGGTGTCCATCGCTGATCTGTTCGCCGACGAGGCCCCGGTCTCCCCCGCCGCCGCGGCAAGCCCCGTGCCGGAGACGCCGCTGCCCCGCGCCACCCTCCGCAGCGCCGTGGGCGCGTTTCTGACCAACCTGTCCCCCAAGAACAAGTGGCTGGCCGGAGCTGTGCTGGTGGGCATCGGCGTGCTGGCCGGCATCATCGGACTCATTCTGAAAGGAGGAAGCGCAGATATGGCAACAACGATATGGATTGCCGCCATCATCATCTTCGGCGTGGCCGAGGCGGCCACCGCCGGGCTGACATCCATCTGGTTCGTGCTGGGCGGCGTGGCGGGACTGATCGCCGCCGTGTGCGGCGGCCCCATCTGGCTGCAGGTCGTTCTGTTCTTCGCGGTGTCCATCGCGGCGCTGGCGTTCACCCGCCCGCTGGTGGCCAAGTGGATGAAAAAGGACATCAAGCCCACCAATGCCGACCGTGTGCTGAACAGTGTGGGCCGCGTGACGGAGCGTATCAACAACGCACTGCCCTCCGGCGCCGTCTATATAGACGGTAAGACCTGGACGGCGCGCAGCGCCGACGGGGAGGTCATCGAGCCGGACGCCGCCGTGCGCATTCTGCGGATGGAGGGCGTAAAGCTCATCGTGCAGAAGGAGCCTTGATATGCCGTACATCCTGGGCGGACTGGCCGCCATCCTGCTGGGCGCCGTGGCCCGCATCATCCACCTCATCTATAAGCATACTAAAACTATGAATAACACAGGAGAATAAGGAGGAACCCATATGCCTACACCCGGAACCCTCGCCATCATCATTCTCGTGATCCTGATCCTGGCGGTCATCGTCAGCTGCATCCAAATCGTCCAGCAGTCCAAGGCCTATGTGGTGGAGCGCCTGGGCGCGTTCCACAGCGTGTGGGGCGTGGGCATGCACTTCAAGCTGCCCTTTATCGAGCGCGTGGTCAAGAAGGTCAGCCTGAAGGAGCAGGTGGCGGACTTCGATCCCCAGCCCGTTATCACCAAGGATAACGTCACCATGCAGATCGACACGGTCATCTACTTCCAGATCACCGATCCGAAGCTGTATACCTACGGCGTGGAGTACCCCATGAGCGCCATCGAGAATCTGACGGCCACCACTCTGCGCAACATCATCGGCGAACTGGAGCTGGACCAGTCCCTGACCAGCCGCGACACCATCAACGCCAAGATGCGCTCCATTCTGGACGAGGCCACCGATCCCTGGGGCATCAAGGTCAACCGCGTGGAGCTGAAGAACATCCTGCCGCCCCGCG
>CAVGEC010000088.1:0-6590 GCA_963628195.1 Bacteroidaceae bacterium | reverse complement strand
GGCCTGCTCCAGCATGGGCAGCTGATCCTCGCCCACGGGCACGGTGTCGGCCATAAAGGCCGTGATGTCCGCCGTCTGGCTGACGGGGTAGGTCAGGAAGCCCATGGGGATGCTGTGGTTGAAGCCCCGCAGCTGGATCTCCGCCTTGACGGTGGGGTTGCGCTCCAGCCGGGCCAGCGTCACCAGATTCATGTAGTAGAAGGTCAGCTCCGTCAGTTCGCACACCACAGACTGGATGAACATGTGGCACTTGGCGGGGTCCAGTCCGCAGGCCATGTAGTCCAGCGCCACCTGCAGAATGTTCTCCCGCACCTTGCCGGGGTTGTCGAAATTGTCGGTCAGCGCCTGGGCGTCGGCGATCATGAAAAACAGCTTCTCGAACTTGCCGCTGTTCTGCAGGATGACGCGGTTGCGGAGGGAGCCCACATAGTGGCCCACATGCAGACGTCCGGTGGGACGGTCGCCGGTGAGGATGATCTTACCCATGATGATATTTCCTTTCTTTTTCGAAGTCCTTACTAAAATTTTCTACTTGTTTTCTACTTTTTTTTGAAATAAATAAAAAGTCTGTCCCATGGAAAAACCATGGGACAGACTGTAAATACATATCTGCGGTACCACCCATATTGGCGTAAACGCCCGCTCTGCGCGCACTGTCATGCGTTCCGCCGGGATAACGGCCGCGGCGGCCGTCGGGTATTACTCGCCAAAAAGGCTTTCTCCCCGCCCTCGTAAGTCCATTCACCGCACGTTCCGCTGCCGCGCTCCCACCGATACGCCGCTCTCTGAAAGGTTCCTGTGCGCCTACTCCTCTTACTCAACGGTTTTGGAATATGGTCGCATTATAACACCTTTTCGGAGGATGTCAAGAAAAAGTTTTCTCCGCAAGGCGCTTACAGCGCCCGCAGAAACTCCGGCTTCAGATCCCTCCGGCCCTCCAGCGCCGCGGCGATCTGCCCCAGAAGGGCGTCTCTGTCGCCGTTCAGCGTGCCCTTCAGCGTCAGATAGTTGCTGGCGTGGTTGGCCCGGAATACCGTGCCCTCGCTGTCCACATTCTGCAGGAACAGCTCCGTCTCCTTCAGCACCTCCAGAGGGCTCAGCAGCGTGAAGCTGCCGTCCCGCACCCACTGTTCCAGCGGCGTTCCCGGCTCTACCATCAGCGTCAGGAGGCCCAGATAGTCCGGCCTCATTTCGCTGACGGCTCTGGCCGTATCCACGGCGTGCTCGCGCCAGTGCTCCACGCTGCCCAGTCCGGAGATGGCCGTCACCGACAGCGCCAGACCGCACCGCCGGGCCTTCTGCCCCGCCGCCACGATGTCCGCCGCCGTGTGGCCCTTCCGCATCCGCGTCAGCACTGCGTCACACCCCGATTCCAGGCCCATGTAGACCATCTGCAGTCCCTTCTGCCGCAGCAGACGCAGGTCGTTCTCGCTTTTGATCTGCAAGCTGGTGGGTGAGGCGTAGCAGCTCACCCGCTCACACTCCGGAAACAGCCCATACACCAGGCCCAGAATGGATATCAGATCGTCTGTTTTTCGCATCAGTGCGTCGCCGTCGGCCAGAAATACCCGCTCCACCCGGCGGTAGACCTGGCGAGCCAATTCGAAATCTTTTCGTATTTCTTCCATAGGCCGCATGGCGAAATTTTTGTCATCGTACATGTCGCAGAAGGCGCACTTGTTGTGGCTGCATCCGTAGGTCACCTGCACGATCAAGCTGTATGCCTCGCTGGGCGGACGGTAAACTTTTCCTTTGTAGCGCACGATATCCACTCCTTTTCGTTCGTGGGCCTATTATGCCACATTTCCGTCCGCTTGAAAAGGGGCATATTTCCGCCGCGCCTCTCATAGGCTGGAGCATCTCAACAAACGAGGTGTGCCTATGGACTTGAATTACAACCGCGTGGAGCTGCGGGGCGTGGCTGAGGACGCGCCGGCGCTGTCCCATGTGAACCACGGCTGCGCGTTTTACCGCTTTAGCCTGTCGGTGCTGCGCCTTTCGGGCCAGGCGGACAAGCTGCCGGTCATCGTGCCGAAGGCCCTTCTGCTTCTGTCGCCGGTGTCCCCAGGCGACAGCGTAGCCGTTACCGGGCAGCTGCGCTCCTTCAACAACAAGAGCGGACAGGGCAGCCGCCTGGTCATCTCCGTATTCGCCCAGACACTGGCGCATGAGGACGGCGAGCCGCTGAACCGCATCCTGCTCAGCGGCGTTTTGTGCAAGCAGCCTGTTTTGCGCCGTACGCCTCTGGGCCGGGAGATCTGCGACATGATCCTGGCGGTGAACCGCCGCTACGGGCGGGCGGATTATCTGCCCTGCATCGCCTGGGGCGCCGTAGCCCAGCAGGCGGCCCTATTGCATACCGGCGCCCGGCTGACCGCCGAGGGCCGTGTGCAGAGCCGTGTCTATTCCAAAACCGAAAACGGCCTTACCACGGATCGCACAGCCTACGAGGTATCCATCATGCGCCCGGCGGATATAGAGGAGTTTTTCACGCCGCCCGCCGCGTCACTTTGAGACTTTTGGCCATTCTACCGGTTGCACGGCGGTAGCGGGTATGGTAAAATTCCTGTAAAGAGAAAGAAGTCATTTACAAGGAGAAGCCGCCGCTATGCGCCATTCCACCCATCTGCACCTGCATCTGCACACCCACAACCGCCCTGCCCGCTACGATGTGGACATGACCAAGGGCAGTATCACAAAGCATCTGATCAACTTTGCCCTGCCGCTGATGGTGGGCAATCTTTTCCAGCAGTTGTACAATATGGTGGATACCTGGGTGGTGGGCAACTATGTCAGCAACGAGGCGTTCTCCGCCGTGGGAACTGTGACGCCCATCATCAACATGCTCATCGGCTTTTTCCTGGGCCTGTCCAGCGGCGCCGGCGTGGTCATCAGCCAGTATTACGGCGCGGGCCGGGAGGATAAGGTCAAGCAGGCCGTTCACACCTCGCTGGTGCTGACGCTGCTGATGGGCGTGGTGTTTACCGTAGCCGGTATCGCCATGACGCCGCTGATGCTGCGGCTGATGAAGACTCCGGCGGAGGTGGCCCCGGAGCAGACCACCTATCTGACCATCTATTTTGCCGGCGTTATGGGCCTGCTGATCTACAACATGGGCTCCGGCATCCTTCGGGCTGTGGGCGACTCGCGGCGGCCTTTCTATTTCCTGCTGGTGTCCGCCGTGCTGAACACGGGACTGGACTTGCTGTTCGTGCTGAAGTTCGGTATGGGCGTGGAGGGCGTGGCCTACGCCACCATCATTGCCCAGGCGGTGTCCGCCGTGCTGACCGTGTGGGTGCTTATGCGGGCCCAGGGCTGTATCAAAGTGGAACTCCGTGCTCTGCGCATGACGTGGTCTGTCCTAAAACAGATCGTGGCCGTGGGTATCCCCGCCGCGCTGCAGATGGCCATCACCGCGTTCTCCAATGTGTTCGTTCAGGGCTATATCAACTACTTCGGCCCGGACTGCATGTCCGGCTGGACGGCCTATACCAAGGTGGATCAGCTGGTGATCCTGCCTGTGCAGTCCATCGCCATGGGTGGCACCACCTTCGTGGGCCAGAATCTGGGCGTGGGCGATACGGTCCGGGCCAAGAAGGGCGTGCGCACGGCGCTGTATCTGTCCTTCGCCGTTACGGCGATCCTGCTGGTGCCGGTGCTGCTGCTGGCCCCGGATCTGACCGCTTTCTTCAACAGCAAGGCGGAGGTGGTGTCCTACGGCGCGCTGCTGCTGCGCCTGCTGTCGCCGTTTTACTTCTTTTTCTGCATCAACCAGGTGTACTCCGCCGCCCTCCGCGGCGCGGGCGACAGCCAGGTGCCCATGTGGATCATGCTGGGCTCCTTCGTGGTGTTCCGCCAGATCTACCTGTTCATCACGGCCAACTATGTATCCAACGAGATCATCCCCATCGCCATGAGCTATCCCGCCGGCTGGTTCGTGTGCAGCGTGGCCACGCTGATCTATTACCGGTACTGCAAGTTTGACAGCCATCGGCTGGTGGAGGACGTGTGATGGATAAGTGTGAAAGCTGCGTGTGGTACAGCTACGACGAGGACTACGACGATTATATCTGCGGCATGGATCTGGACGAGGACGAGCTGGCCCGCTTTCTGGCCTCCGATACCCGTTCCTGCCCCTATTGGCGTCCCGGCGACGACTATATCACCGCACGAAAGCAATAAAAAAGCACCCCCGGACCGCCGGGGGTGCGTGCCTGTTCCGCCGAAAAGAAACACCACCCAAAGGCCGCCTGGCCTAATGGGTGGTGTTTCCTGTTTTCTGGGGTGCCGCGTCAGTCCTCACGCTTGCGGCGGCGCAGCAGCGCCGCGGCGCCGGTGTAGCTCATCAGCGCCGTTACCGCATAGGGCAGCAGCCCGATGTCGCCGGTGCTGGCGGACTGCGCCTTGCCCGTGCCCGTATCGGCGGGGGGATAGTAGTATCCGCCGGATCTGTGATACAGCTCGATCTTGCCGGTCAAGGTGGTGTAGTTATCGGTGTCCGTGGGTGTGAACAGCCACTTATAGATCTTGTTGGCCTCCACCTTGGTCGTATCGGCCAGCGGGGTTACACCATCGTCCGCCACCCATTGGACCGTGCCGGGGACCGTGATGTCGCTGCCGGTAAGCGTCAGCTTGGCGTCCGCCAGCGTCTGGCCGCCGGAGGTGATCTTGGTGTAGCCGGGTGTGCCGGTGGGTTTGGCCTTTTCGATGGTGATGTTCACCGTCACGGTGAAGTCCTCGTAGTTGTTGCACTGCGCCTTGAGTGTGAAGGTGATCACATCGCCCGCTTTGCCGTTGGAGATGGCATAGGTCAGCTTGCCCTGGCCATCCATATCCTTCTTGGAAGGTACAGCATTCGAGCCGGTGCTGACACTGTATTCACAGGCATAGTTCCACGTCTGCCCCTTGGGAAGCCCGGACCAGTCCGGCGCACAGGTGTGCTCGGCGGTGTCCGCATACGGCAGCTTGAGCTCGACGGTGCCAAGACTGTCGCCGGCGGCCGGATTTACCGTCACCTTGACGTAGGCGAGCATCGTCTCGTAGTTAACGGTATCGGTGGGGGTGAACACTGCCTTGAATTCCTTGGGCGTGGCGGAAGCATTACCCACGGACTGCGTACCATCTTTCCAGCGCCATGTGCCGGGGGTATTGCCTTCAGGGTTGGTCAGCGTGATATCATTCAGCGTCTGGCCGTATGTCGCCGTCAGACCGGTGGGAACGCTGCAGATCGGATCGGCTTTACGCACGGTAAATGGCGAAGCAGCCGTGGTGTATGCCTCGTAGTTCGCGGTTTCCGCGATCTCGGCGTACATATAGTATGTGCCGGACTGCAGCGTAGTCGGCCCGATATTCTCCCACTTCATGCCGCCGCTGTTGGTGTTGGTAGTGCTGTAATAATACGTCACTGCACTGGGATCGCCGGAAGAGTAGTTGAAAAGGCTCGGCGTTGGGACGTTCCCATAGTAGGCATAACCAGACATGGAGACATAGACGAGTTCCCACACGCCCTTTTCCACCGTCAGCGTATAGGTCGCGGTAGTCTCGGCATATTGGCCGTCTACTCTGGCCGCGGTGGCGGTGATGGTCGTGGTGCCCACGCCGCAGATGGTAACGGTGATCGACCTGTCGCCATTGTCTTGCACCTTCGCAACATCGGGATTGCTGCTGGCGTAGGCGATGGAAACTTGGTTGGGTGCGTCTGTGTCATTTGGTGTATAGAGGATGAAGGACCAGTTGCCGTACTTCTTGGTTCCTGCGGTCACGGGTTCGCCGCCCGCATCCTTGAAAATCAACCCCTGCTGGGCACCGGCCTTGATTCTGAAGGTCACGCTGCCGGTCTTGTCCTCTGTCACATAGTTCTGATTCTGGGGATCGTCATTATTGAAAACGAACTTCCAGTACAGCTTCACAGTGCTGCCTACTGCTTCGAATTTGGCATCCGTGAAGTCCACCAGTTCTGTACAAGCTTCATCGGTGTACCAGCTGACGGTGCCCGCAAGGGGCTCTTTTTCCACGCCAGTGACGGTGACCGTGTCTGCGCCGTTCTTGGTGATGGCGAGGATCATGTCGCCAAGCTTGCTGCCCTCGATGACCTCTATTTCATTTTTCCAGCTATCGGGAGTATGCACCGTGTATTGGTCAGTCGGCGTAACTTTGAACGTCCAGTTTTCACCCGTTATGCTATTGGGAATCGCATTGTAGTTTCTGCTGTCCTCCACCTGTATTCTAACGACATAGCTGCCCACACCACAGGCGTCATCTGCAAAACCACCACCTTGCGCGTACCAATTTGTCACCCTGATGAGGCCCACACCGGTTTTATTAGTTGTTACGGTCGCGATTTTTGGGTTGCCGTCATAGGTCAGGTTAGCCGGTCGGGTGAAAATAAAATCATCTGCCGTAAGTGTGGCTTTGTCAATGGCGTAATCCACGCTGGCGATCGCATCCGCCGCGTTGGCACCGGTGTTCTTCATCGTAATGCTGGCCCTGTATTGGCCCGCATTGGTGGGCACGGTTTCATCATCGGGAAGCGCGATGTACTCCTTGTCTTTCAGCAGCGTATAGGCGACCGTGGGTGTCGCCGCACCGGT
>CAVGEC010000087.1:0-6622 GCA_963628195.1 Bacteroidaceae bacterium | reverse complement strand
AGCGCTTGAATGGCATTCAAGAGGTCAGCGGTTCGATCCCGCTTATCTCCACCATTTTGGGGAACCAAAAATGAAAGCTCGTTTTGGTAACAAGACGAGCTTTTACTTTCATACAGGCAGGTCGGCACATCAAATGCCATTCTGCGTTGTCCTATTTAGGGCGTTTTGAGTATCTCTCAAGACGCCCTTTTTTCATGCCCAAATCTGGAGGTGAATTATGTGCGAAAAGCCTGTGTTTGATTACTACTACGGCGAGGAGAGCGAAAGCTGCTCCTTTTACCGCATCCCGCGGCTGCTCATCGTGGGAGAACGGTTCTCCGGCCTGTCTACGGACGCCAAGCTGCTGTATGGCCTGATGCTGGACAGGATGAACCTGTCGGCGCGGAACGGCTGGTATGACGATGCAGGTCGCGTCTACATCTACTACACGCTGGAGGAGATACAGGAAAGCATGAGCTGCGGCCATGGCAAGGCTGTGCGGTTGCTGGCGGAACTGGATACCGGCAAAGGCATCGGCCTTATCGAGCGAACCAAGCAGGGGCAGGGTAAGCCGACGCGCATCTATGTCAAGCGCTATACCACGCGGGAGATACCCGCGCCGCCCGCTGTACCGCCTGACTTCCCAAATGAGGAAGTCCAGACTTCCGAAAATGGGAAGTCAAGAGTTCCCAAAAACGGAAGTGCAGACTTCCCAAAAGGGGACGGGAATTATAAAGATATAAACCAAACGGATATGAGCCAGCTTTATTTACCTCCTCCTTCACTCGCTGGAAGCTGGTGGGAGAGGAAGAAGGCGGCGGAAGAAGTACGCACCCGCGTTGCGTATGACCGGCTGTGCCGCCGCTATGACCGTGAGAGCGTGGATGAACTGATCGCCGCCATCACCGACGTGCTGTGCAGCACTCGCCCCACGCTCCGCATCGGAGGTGAGCTGCTGCCCGCCCAGCAGGTGCAGGAGCGTTTCCGACAGCTGGGGTACGACCATCTGGAATATGTCATCGAGAGCCTGCGGCGTTCTACGGCGCAGGTTTTTAACGTTCGGGCGTATCTGCTGACCATCCTGTATAACGCCCCCGTCACCATCAACCACTTCTATCAAGCCGAAGTCCAGCACGATATGGACACCGGATAGTAACCGCTTCCCATGGAGGCGGGCTTTATCATATTACCGACAAAAGGAGGAGCATCCCATGCACACCGAGTATTTCCTGCTGACTGCGGACGTGACCGTGCAGATGCCGGTCACGCTCATCGTTCCCGCGCAGACCTGCGGCAAGAGCCGCCCTGTCCCTGTGCAAAACCCGTCTCAAGTTGAGACGGGTTTTGACATATTACGACGAATTGGAGGTAAACGGATATGGCAGAAGAAAAGAAAAATCCGCTGATCGGCGCGTTCCGCAGTCCGCCCCCGAAGGAGGCCGCAAAAGCACCGCCCGATGCAAAGGCGGCAGAACCGGCCAAACCGCCCGAAGCTGACAAACCCATCCCCGCGGCGCAGAAGCCCGCCGAGCCGGTCAAGCCGGTGATCTCGCCCAAAGTGGAGGAAACCAAAGCTACACCGAAGCCGAACGGCACGGCAACGCCGGTAAAACCCTCGCCGGAAAAGCCTGCGGCAAAGCCGCCTGCACCGGCAAAGGCCGAAGATGCCAAGGATGCGGTAAAACCGGCTGTGCCTGCTAAGCCGGAAGAAGCGAAACCCACCGCCAAGCCGGAGGAGAAAAAGGCAGAGAAGCCTGCCCCTGCTACGGCAGCGGACACAAAACCGGCCAAGGAAGAGGAAAAGAAACCGGTGGCCGCACCTGCCAAAAAGAAGTCCGAGGAAAAGAAGCCAGAGGAAAAGCCGCCTGCAAAACAGGAAGAAAAGAAAGCGGATGTACCGGCAAAGTCGGAGGATAAGAAACCTGTCGAGGATAAACCTGCGTCCAAGGCGGAGGTGGCGGAGAAAAAAGAGCAGCCGCCCAAAAAGGAGCAGGAGACGGACACGGAGGGTATTCCCAAGGATTTCAAGCTGAACATCGTGGGTGAAGGTGCGCTGGGTTCCGTGGTCATGCTGCCGGTGGACAAGATCGACGACTTTGAGGGGCATCCCTTCCCCGTGCAGGATGACAAGGATATGCTGGACTTGGTGGAGAGCGTCAGGAAGTTCGGTGTGCTGGAGCCTGTCACGGTCATCCGCAGCAGCAAAGACCCCGACCGTTACGAAATGGTGGCAGGCCATCGCCGTAAGCACAGCTGTGTGCTGGCTGGTGTGGCACAGATCCCCGCCATCGTCCGCGACATGGATCGTGACAGCGCTATTATCTACATGGTGGACTCCAACCTCAAGCGCGAGAATATTTCGCCTATGGTCAAGGCACGGGCCTATTCCATGAAGCTGGAAGCTATGAAGCGTAAGGCGGGGCGGCCTACCAAGGCGCAGCTGGAGGCGGGGTACAAGCCTATGCGTGCCGACGAGCAGTTGGCGCAGCAGACCGGCGAAAGCCGCGCCACCATCCAGCGGCTGACACGCCTGACGAAGTTGGAGCCGGAATTGCAGGACATGGTGGAGGAAAAGAAGCTGCCAGTGAACACCGCCGCTGACATTTCCTATCTGAAGCCGCAGGAGCAGAAAACGCTGGCAGACGCCATCAAGCGGGAGGATAAAGTCCCCTCAGGTACGCAGGCCGCTGAGCTGAAAAAGGACAGTCAGGCGGGCAAGCTGACCACGGAGAAGATTGAGCAGACCGTAGCACCCACCAAGCGTGAGATGTCGCCGCCGCTGAAGGTCACGTTCAGCGAGGATGAGCTGCGCGCCTACTTCCCCAAGAAGGATACCACGGTGGGCGATGTGAAGCGTGTGGTGTTCGAGGCGCTGGATCTGCGGCAGAAGGCATTGGACAGGCAAAAGGCCAGAGCCGAGCAGGAAAAAACGGCAAAAAAAGCGGCGCAGGGTAAAGCAAGGTGATGGATATGGAACGGCGGGAGGACTCGTTCTACACGGCCTATTCCTACGGTGACAAGCTGGAGGAGGGGCACAAGCTGACGCTGGAGCATCACATCTCTTTTGATCAGCGCCATGCCGACCTGTCCGCGCTGACGTGGATGCCCCTTGACCGACTGCAAGCACTGCGGAACGAGAGCGTGGAGGCGGAAAAGGCCGTGTTCCGCGACTTGCAGGCGGCCACCAAACGCTGGGAGGAGCAGGCGGCGCAGACCATGATACTGGACAGGGCCATCGAGTATGTAAAAACGCCGGAGGTGCAGCACAGCGGCAACCGGTGGGAGGATACCGATTATGGCTGGCGGAAGATCAGCAATATGGTCTATCAGATGTCCTACCGCATCCGCGAGGATACTGCCTACGATTATAAGCAGAAAAAGCAGATGCCGGTGGCGTGGTATGTGTCATGGAGCGTGAACTACAATGTCCCGCGCAGGAAAGACCCATACAGCAGTACGCCGTCTCCGCTGGCCAGTCAGGACAACAAGCGGTATACGGATAAAGCAGCTGCCGAACGGTATGTGCAGGGGCGTATCGCTGCATATGCCCATCTGTTCCAAGATCTGTCACCGCCTCTGCCGGAAAATCACGCGCACCTGTTTTCCGTGAATGGGCAGCTGCTGCCGGGGTACACCGTCCAGCCGCACCAGCCGTCGCCGCAGGAGCTGCTGGATTTTCTGGAGGATGGCGACGCGCCGCTGAAAAAAGAGCCTAAGCCGAAAAAGCGAAACCATGATATGACACGATAGGAGGGAGTGCATGAAAGTCCTGATGGTAGAACCTGGGGCAGCGCCCTATGAAATGGAACTCAACGGCCTTCACGAGATGCAGGCGGCGGTGGGTGGTCTGATACAGGCCATTTACCCCTTTGAGGACAAAGTGGCCGTTGTCTGTGACGATGAGGGGATGCTGAAGCCCAACGAGTTCAACCGCAGTATGCCGGGCGGCTACGGCGGCGTGTTCGGCCCGTTCTTTGTCTGCGGCTTGGGTGAAGATGACTTCACCTCCCTGACCCCGCAGCAGATGGAGGCCTATAAAAAGCAGTTCCACCACGCAGAGATACTGCTGGGAATCAAGGACAACACGCCAGTGACCATACGAGTAGAACCGTTCAAAAAGCGTGATGTACCAAAAAGAGAACACCCCGACACGCCGGAGCATTGAGGTGAACCGACATGATGGCCATGGATATTCACAAGACACGCTTTGAAGCGGTGGAGATATGCGGCATACCCGCCCTTTTCACCGTGGAGCGTGTTCGCCGTTCTGAACTGCCAAACGGTATTTTTGCCTACGATATGCAGACCTCCGAGGAGGACTGGTCACAGCCGTGCCTGCTGGCCTGCCATATCGCTGTGGAGCATTACGGTACAGTGCTTACCGGCCAGCGTATCGACCTGCCAGAAAATGGATACCGCGACCTGACCGCAGACGATTTCAGCTGGCCATGTTCCACCGACAGGCCGACCATCGCAGAGTTTGCCCAGCGGCACGGCCTGCATATCAAGCCCCGCTGTCACGCAAAGACTGCCCCGACCCGATAGAAGGGACAGCACCGTTTCGGTGCTGTCCACGCAAGCATGGCATTTGGTAGCACAAATGCCGCTTGTTAGGGGCGTAGCCCCTAAGACCCCGCGTTTACGCTTCGCGTCTCAATTTGAGACGCATTTTTATGGGAGGTGACGGCGACGAGAACGCGAAACCGGCACGTCAGCGTGTGGCTGACGGATGCCGAGCTTGCTCGCCTGCGGAAACAGGCCACTGCCGCAGGACTGGGTATCGACCCATTTCTCCGCAGTCTGATACTGGGCGTACAGCTGCGGCCACGGCCACCCGATACCTATGCCGCGCTGCTGCGGGAGTTGTCCGCCATCGGCAACAACATCAATCAGATCGCCCACACCGTCAACGGGCAGAAATATGCGGCGGACAGTCAGATCGACCAAGCCGTGGCACTTGTTCGCAGGGCGTGGCGGCTGGTAAAAGACAGCTTTTAATGGCCTATACAAAGATCATCGTCATACGGGGCAGGCTGGATAAGTGTCTCAGCTATGCTGCCAACGAGGAAAAGACCTATCTGGAAACGGCGGTAGACTACGCGCTGGATCGCGGCAAGACGAAGCGGGTATGCTTCGAGACAGCCATCAACTGCGGCAGGGATACCGCCTATCAGGACATGATGCAGACGGCGCGGCGCTGGGGCAAGCAGAACCGTATCCGCAAAGGCTATCATGTGATCCAGTCCTTCCGCCCCGGCGAGGTGACGCCGGAGCAGGCCCACGCCATCGGTGTGGAGCTGGCGCAGCGGCTTTTGGGCGGGCGGTATGAGGTGGTGGTAGCCACCCATCTGGACAGGGCGCATCTGCACAATCATGTGGTGTTCAACGCTGTGTCCTTTGTAGACGGGAAGATGTACCGCGACACCTTCCGCGACTACTACGAGGGTATCCGCGGTTTGTCGGACGCCCTGTGCCGTGAGCATGGATTGTCCATCATCGAGCCGTCCGAGGACGCTGCGCCGCAGGGCCAATATCAGGCGCAGCGCCACGGAAGGATGACCCTGCGGGATGTGGTGCGCCGTGATGTGGACGAGGCCATCCGCAGGTCGTACAGCTATGCGGACTTCCTGCGGGAGCTGCGGCGCATGGGGTATCAGATAAAAAGCGGTGCCAATGTAAAGCACACCGCCGTGCGTCCACCTGATGGGCAGAGATTTATCCGGCTAGACAGTCTGGGCGATGGGTACGACGAGGCTGCCATACGCGGCAGGATAAAGGCGGCGCCGCGGCAGCCGGTACAGCCGCCCCGCAAGACCTATCGTATACGGCGAAAACCGATACAGAGAAAGCCGCTGTCTTATTTCCAACGGCTGTATCTGTACTACCTCTACCTGCTGTCCTCGCCGCGGCGGAAAGTGTGTCGTACCTCGCCTGCCCTGCGGCGGGAGGTGCTGAAGCTGGACAGGTATCAGGCACAATTCCGCTATCTGCGGACAAACCGCATTGAGACGCGGCAGCAGCTCACCATGCAGCGTGACGCGCTGCAAGCGGAGATGGACGCGCTCACCGAACAGCGGCGGCAGCTGTATCTGGCGCGGCGCAGAGGTGTGGCAGGACTGGATGCAGACATCGCGGCGTATACGGACAGTCTGCGGATATTACGGAGAGAGTGGAAGCAGTGCTGCTGCATTGAGACGGCCGCACAGCGCATCGAGCAGCAGCTGACCGCACAGCGGGAACAGGAAATTTCGGAAAAAGGAGGTCGGGAACATGGATGCAGGCAGCGAAGCCGCTGACCTGATGGTACGGGAAGGCTTACAGATCACGGAAGCGACCATTAAGCTGCTGGCCGCCGGCAGCAAAAATCTGGCGGCATTTCTCTACGCACTGGCAAAGGACAACAAGCGCGTATCCGGCAAGACCAATATGGGGCGTCTGCTACGGGAGGGTAAGGAGCTGCGGGTGTTCCAGCTGCGGGAAAGCGATCTGGCCGCGTTTAGCGCCTATGCCAAGAAAGGTATCCTCTACGCGGTGGTCAAGGACAAGAACGCCGGTGATGGGCTGGTAGACCTCATCACCAACGTGGACTTTGCATCGCAGGTCAATTTGTTTCTGGAACGCCACGGCTATGCCGCGCCGCAGC
>CAVGEC010000086.1:0-6680 GCA_963628195.1 Bacteroidaceae bacterium | reverse complement strand
GCTGCTCGGTTCCCCGCCTGACATGATTCGTGGGTATCCATTGCGCGAGACCGGCCCCGCAGCTCACAGCGGAGGACAAGTTCGTGAAATGTATTTTACTACAATTATTCCGCAAAGGCAACTGTTTTTTGCGGCACCAGTGTCCTGCGGCCAGCGTCCGGACACCGGGCGAGAAAAAAGACGGCTCGTTGAGCCGTCTTTTTTTCAGTAAAAGGAGAGAGAAATACAATGGATGGGTATCCTTGGGTATGTCACCCTTCGGATGAGTGTATCATACACAGCCGCCGAAGCAAAGTCAACCGGTTTGACAAAGGATTAACAAAATGTTCACAGGCGCCCTGCAGCGTTCACAAATCGTTTACAGGCACGGCGGCCTTCCCCTATTGACAATAAAAAAGTTTGGTGCTACCATTTAGCACACTAATAGTTCGCGTGCTAATAATTTAAAAAGGAGGGCCGCTATGAAATTCTGCTTTGACGAACATCCGGCGCACTTCGGTGCACTGTTCGGCTTCTGCGACCACCAGGTACAAAAGCTGATGGGCCGGATGCTGCGGCAGTACGATGTGTCGCCCATGCAGTGCCGGACATTGACGTTCCTGCACGACGCGGAGGGCGAGGTGAACCAGAAAACGCTGGAGCGATACCTGATGATCAAGCCCAGCACGGTCAACGGCATCATAGACCGGTTGGAGGAAAAGGATATGGTGCGCCGCACTGTCAGCACCTCCGACGGGCGGTGCCGCATACTGGCACTGACCGACGCGGGCCGACAGTTCCATGACGATTTTCAGGAGGTACTGCGGCAGGTGAGCTGCACGCTGGAGCGGGGCTTCAGCGACAGTGAAAAGGCTCAGTTCACGGAATTCCTGCTGCGTGTGGCGCGGAACCTGGCCGATGAGGAGGACGAAACATGCTGAGAAAATTGGCACCCTATACAAAAGGCTATCGCCTGCTGATGCTGCTGGCCGTCGCCTGCTCCGCCGGCGAGGCGGTGCTGGAGCTGACGCTGCCGCAGGTGATGAGCGACATCGTAGATATCGGTATCGCCAACGGGGACAGGAGCTACATTCTTGCGGCAGGCATCAAAATGGTCGTCATGGCGCTGCTGGCATTGGCGTGCGGCGTAGGCGCCGCGGCCCTGGCCGCCAAGGGGGCCATGGGCTTCGGCGCGGCGCTGCGGCAGGCGGAGTACGAACAGGTACAGAAGTTCTCCTTTGCCAATATCGAGCGCTTTTCCACCGCCAGTCTGGTGACACGGCTGACCAACGACGTGGCCTCGGTGCAGATGACCACATTCATGGGCATGCGCATGCTGGTGCGGGCCCCGACGATGCTGGTGACGGCGCTGGTCATGGCACTGATCATCAGCCAGCGGCTGAGCCAGGTATTCCTGGTGGTGATCCCGCTGCTGATCGCCGCGGTGCTGATCGTCATCAAGCGGGTAGGCCCGTTCTTTACCTCGCTGCAGGGCGCCACGGATCAGCTGAACCTGGTGGTGCAGGAGGATCTGAACGCCATCCGCGTGGTGAAGTCTTTCGTCCGTGAGGGGCAGGAAAAGGCGAAATTTGCCCAGCGCAGCGACAAGCTGCGCAGCATGGCGGAACGGGCCTACGGCTTCGTGGTGCTGTTCATGCCGGTGATGATGATCCTTATGGGCGGCACCATCACAGCGGTGCTGTGGATCGGCGGGCACTATGTGTGGGAGGGCTCGCTGCTCTCCGGCGACCTGATCGCGTTCTTTACCTATGTCAGCGAGATATTGATGTCGCTGATGATGGTATCCATGGTGCTGATGATGCTGACACGGGCCATCGCCTGCGGCAAGCGTATTGTAGAGGTGCTGGATGAGAAGCCCCGCATCACCGACGAGAAGGCCGACTCCGCGCTGAAGGTGGAGGACGGCTCCGTGCGGTTCGACCATGTGTACTTCAAGTACCACGACACGGCGGAGGCCTGGAATCTGGAGGACGTGAGCTTTACGGTGCCCAGCGGGGCCACGGTGGGCATTCTGGGCGGCACCGGCAGCGCCAAGACCACGCTGGTGAGCATGATCCCCCGGCTGTACGATGTGGACGACGGCGCTGTCTATGTGGGCGGCCGCAATGTGAAGGACTACACCATGGAGGCGCTGCGGGACGGCTGCGCCATGGTATTGCAGAAGAATACGCTGTTTTCCGGCACCATCAAGGAGAATCTGCGCTGGGGCGACGAGCACGCCACTGACGCGGAGATACAGGAGGCGTGCCGTCTGGCCTGCGCCGACGAGTTCATTGAAAAGATGCCCGACGGCTACGACACCTATATCGAGCAGGGCGGCACCAATGTCTCCGGCGGCCAGAAGCAGCGGCTGTGCATCGCGCGGGCGGTGCTGCGCAAGCCAAAAATACTGATCCTGGACGACTCCACCAGCGCGGTGGACACGGCCACGGACGCCAAGATCCGCGCCGCACTGAAAACGGCGCTGCCCGGCGCTACCAAGCTCATCATCGCCCAGCGTGTCACATCCGTTATGGACGCGGACCTGATCCTGGTCATGGACGACGGACACATCTCCGCTATGGGCACCCACGAGGAGCTGATGGCGGGCAGCGATATCTATCGGGAGGTCTATCGCTCCCAGCAGGAAGGGGTGAGCATCGATGGCTGAACAGAAACGCAATGCGCCGCGGGGCCACGGCCCTCAGGGCCACGGCTTCCAGCGTCCCAAGGACTTCAAGGGCACGGTGAATAAGCTGCTGCGGTATATCGGCCGCTATAAGGCGGCGCTGGTGCTGGTGTTTGTCTGTCTGGTAGTCAGCTCCGCTGCCTCGGTGCTGAGCAGCTATCTGCTCAAGCCCATCATCAACGACTATATCCTGCCCGGCGACTTCGCGGGCCTTTTGAAAATGCTGGTGCTGCTGATGGGCATGTTCCTGCTGTCGGGCCTGTGCTCCTACGCCTACGCCCGGATCATGGTACACATCTCTCAGCGGACGGTGGCCCAGATGCGGCAGGATCTGTTTGACAAGCTGCAGTCCCTGCCTCTGCGGTACTTCGACACCCACCAGTCCGGCGACCTGATGAGCCGCTTCACCAACGACATGGACACCGTGTCGGAGATGATCAACTCCAGCTTTGCCAGCGTGGTCTCCTGCACCTTGACGTTTATCGGCATTGTTGCTATGATGCTGTATATGAACTGGGTGCTGACGCTGATCACCTTCGCGTTCCTGGTGCTGATGCTGCTGGTGGTCAAGGGCGTGGGCGGCAGAAGCCGCGTAAGCTTCCAGGCCCAGCAGCAGGCGCTGGGCGCCATGAACGGCTATATTGAGGAGATGGTGGAGGGCCAGAAGGTCATCAAGGTGTTCAACCACGAGGGCAAGGCCGTTCAGCAGTTCGCCGGTCTGAACACCGCTTACCGCGATGCGGCCACGGCGGCCCAGACCTATTCCGGCGCCATGATGCCGGCCATGGCCAACCTGTCCCGTATCGACTACGCCGTCACCTGCTGCGTGGGCGGCCTGCTGGCCATCGGCGGCATGTTCGATGTGGGCTCCCTGGGCGCGTATCTGCTGTATGTCAAGCAGGTGAGCCAGCCTATCTCCCAGATCAGCCAGCAGGTGAACGTGCTGTTGGCGGCCATCGCCGGCGCGGAGCGCATCTTTGCGGTCATGGAGGCCGAGCCGGAAGCGGACGAGGGCAAGACCGTGATCGTCCGGGTGGAGAAGCACGGCGATACCCTTACCGAGACGGATCGCCGCACCGGCAGCTGGGCCTGGAAAAAGCCCGACGGCACGCTGGTGGAGCTGAAGGGCGATGTGCGCTTCGACCATGTGACCTTCTCCTACGACGGGGAGAAGACCGTGCTGAACGATGTGTCCCTGTTCGCCAAGCCGGGGCAGAAGATCGCTTTCGTCGGCTCCACCGGCGCAGGCAAGACCACCATCACCAACCTCATCAACCGCTTTTACGACGTGCAGGAGGGCACCATCACCTACGACGGCATCAACGTCAAGGACATCGAAAAGGACTCCCTGCGCCGTTCGCTGGGTATGGTGCTGCAGGACACCCATCTGTTCACCGGCACCATCGCCGACAACATCCGCTATGGACGGCCCGACGCCACGGACGAGGAGATCCGCGCCGCGGCCAGGCTGGCCAACGCCGACAGCTTCATCCGCCATCTGCCCCAGGGATATGACACAGTCATTACCGGGGACGGCGGCAGCCTCAGCCAGGGCGAACGGCAGCTGCTGGCCATTGCGCGGGCGGCGGTATCTGATCCCCCGGTGCTGATACTGGACGAGGCCACCAGCTCCATCGACACGCGGACGGAAACGCTGATCGAAAAGGGCATGGACTCTCTGATGGAGGGACGGACGGTATTCGTTATCGCCCACCGGTTGTCCACCGTGCGCAACAGCCAGGCCATTCTGGTACTGGAGCACGGGTGCATCATCGAGCGGGGCGACCATCGGGAACTGCTGGCCCAGAAGGGCAAGTACTATCAGCTCTACACCGGCAAGGCCGAACTGAGCTGACGTATAGACCGACCGAAAAACGGAAAATATAAGGAGGATGCACCATGACGGAAAAGCAACTGTGCGACCTGGCGGTATCCATGCTGGATAAGGCCTATGTGCCCTACTCCCACTTCCCGGTGGGGGCGGCGCTCCTGTGCAAAGACGGCACGGTATTCACCGGCTGCAACATCGAAAACGCCGCCTACGGCGCCACCATCTGCGCCGAGCGGACGGCCATGGTCAAGGCGGTCAGTGAAGGCCACAAGGACTTCGACACCATCGTCATTGCGGGCCGGAGCGAGGACTTCTGTGTGCCCTGCGGCACCTGCCGCCAGGTGATGATGGAATTCGCCCCGGAGCTGACGGTCATCTGCCTGAACAAGAGGGGCGAGAGCAAAAAGTTCGCGCTGAAGGAATTGCTGCCCTACGGCTTCGACCAGACCTGGCTGTAAGCGCGGCGTAGTTTTGCGCGGCAAAACTTCCCATGGAACCAAATCTCCCGGCGCTTCGTCTTATGGACAGAAACCCAAACACAGGAGGATATCATTCATGAAAAAGTTTATCGCACTGGCACTGGCGGCAACGCTGGCCCTCAGCCTGGCGGCCTGCGGCAGCAAGACCGATACCGGCGGCAGCGGCGACCAGGCGTACACCCCCACCAGCGCGCTGGATCTGCTGGAAAAGGTGTGGAACACCTACAGTGATGACGAGAAGTTCCCCGCTGCAGGCGGCGACACCTCCGAGGAGAACGCCAAAGAGGATGCTCCCGGCGTATATGATCTGACAGACCGAGCCGTGGTGAACAGCTTCCTGGGCCTGCCGGAGACCGCTATGGTGGACCAAGCCGCTTCTCTGGTACACATGATGAACCTGAACACCTTCACCGCTGCGGCCTATCACTGCACCGACGACGCCGCTGCACTGGCCACCGCTCTGCGGGACAACATCCTGCAGCGGCAGTGGGTATGCGGCTTCCCCGACAAGCTGATCGTGGCCGTGGTGGGTGAGTATGTGGTCACCGCCTTCGGCGCGGAGGACCTGGTGGACAACTTCATGTCCCATCTGAACGGTGTCTGCGGCGTGCAGGCCACCTACAACGAGGCCATCCAGTGAGGCGCTGGATAGAGCGGGGCGTATTTCTGCTGGCGGCAGCGGCTATGACCATAGCCGCTGCCGCCGTTCCCACCCGGCGGGTACAGGAGGATACGCTGCCCGCTGTGTATGTGTACCGGGGCTATGCCGCCGCCACGGACGCGCCGTGGGATCAGAACTCCCTGGATTTCGCCGTCAAGCGGCTGGGCCATCTGCTGGAGACCTACTTCGACGGGGAGGACTGCCGCCGCTATTTGGCGGTGGTGCCGGACAAAGCGCAGTTTACCGTACCCCCGGAGGGCTACACCCCCGCCGGGGCCCAGGAAACGGCGGACTATCTGGCGCAGCGTCTGCCGTTACAGGCGATCGATATCGCGCCCCTGCTGACACTGGCGGACTACTACCGCACCGATCCCCACTGGCGGCAGGAACAGCTGCTGCCGGCAGCCCAAGCTATTTTAGAGGCCATGGACGCGCCGGCGCCGGGTACCTATGACGAATCTCTGTGCGCCTTGACCGGCGAGTTCCACGGCAGCTACTGGGGCAAGCCGGCGGAGCCGCTGGAGGGCGACACGCTGGCCTACCTCTCCTCCCCTCTGCTGGAGAACTGCACGGTATACGATTATGAGACGGACAGCACCGGCGGCATATACGACTTCGCCGCGGCGGAGAGCGCCCCCTACGACCTGTTTCTCGGCGGCAGCAAGTCCCTGCTACGCATCGAAAACCCGGCGGCGGACAATGACCGGACACTGGTGGTGGTGCGTGACTCCTTCGGCAGCAGTCTGATCCCCCTGCTGGCGGGCAGCTACCGCACCGTATACGCGGCGGACATCCGCTATATCTCCACCGACGCGCTGGCGCGTGTAACGGAATTCCCGGCGGAAGCGGACGTACTGCTGCTGTACAGCACCACCGTATTGCAGAACAGCATCACTCTTAAATAAGCAAAAGGCCGGGCGCTTTCAGCGCCCGGCCTTTTGTGACAGAAAGAACGCCGGAGCATTGCTCCGGCGTTCTGCACTTACTTACAGGAAGAACTCCTTGATCTGGCCGTACAGGATGAGGATCATGCACAGCGGG
>CAVGEC010000085.1:0-6804 GCA_963628195.1 Bacteroidaceae bacterium | reverse complement strand
GTCATCAAGAACGTGCTGTCCGCCTGCGTGCCGGATATGCCCTTCTGGCGGGTGCTGCTGGGGGCTTTCCGCAAGGAGGACAAGATCAAAGCGCTGGAGTCGTTGGACAAGGTGGGGATTCTGGACAAGGCCTACATGCGCGCCGACCAGTTGTCCGGAGGACAGCAGCAGCGCGTGGCGCTGGCCCGGACGCTGACGCAGGATCCGCAGATCATTCTGGCGGACGAGCCGGTGGCCGCGCTGGATCCTGTCACCGCCAAGCAGGTGATGGAGGACTTCGTGCGGATCAACAAGGAGATGGGGATATCCATCCTGCTGAATATCCACCATGTGGAACTGGCGCTGGAGTACGCCGAGCGCGTTATCGGCATCCGCGCAGGGAAGATCGTGTATGACGGACCGTCGGCCAATGTGGACAAGGCTGTGCTGGACGCGATCTATGGCGACGAAGCACAGCCGGAGGCAGAGGTATGAGCCTGTACGACCGTGTATTCAAGCCCCGCCGCTATACACTGCCCAGCGGAACGGTGGTGGAGGAAAAGCGCAGCCGCGCACCGCTGATCATTCTGGTCGTGCTGGTGCTGGGGGCGGTCTCCGTGCATATCACCGGCTTTGATTTTGCGGTGCTGGTGAAAAAGGGCAGCAAATTCTTTGACATTCTCAAGGCCATGATACCGCCCAACACGGCGTATCTGAACAAGATCTGGCAGCCGCTGTGGGACACCATCAAAATGTCGTTCCTGGGTTCCTTCATCGGGGCGGTGCTGGCGATACCCTTTGCCATTGCCGCGGCCAGCAACATTGTGACCAACCGGGTGGTGGTGTTCATCGTGCGGCTGTTCCTCAGCCTGGTGCGGACGCTGCCCACGCTGGTGTGCGCACTGATCGCCACTTATATCTTCGGCCTGGGCACTATGGCCGGTACCTGCGCTATTGCGGTGTTCACCTTCGCCTATGTGGGCAAGCAGCTGTTTGAGATCATCGAGACGGTGGACATGGGGCCCTTTGAGGCTATGGAGGCCTTGGGTGCCACGCGGCTGCGGGCGTTTACCACTGCGGTGTTTCCGCAGGTGCTGCCGACGTATCTGTCCGTGTCGCTGTTCTGCCTGGAGGGCAATGTGCGCTATGCGTCGATCCTAGGCTATGTAGGCGCGGGCGGCCTGGGCCTTATCATGAACGAAAAAATAGGCTGGCGCGAGTACGACAGCCTGGGTATGATCCTGATCGTGCTGTTTGTGGCGGTGATGGTCATTGAGGCCATCAGCCACTGGCTGCGCAAGCGGCTGACGTGAGGAGGGGCGGACTATGGAACAGAAAATTCAAAAAGCCTACGCCTCCGCGCCGAAAACGTGGCTGTGGCAGCTGTTGGCGGCCTTTATAGTGGCCTGTCTGCTGGCATGGTCCGGCACGGCGGTACGAGTCAGCAACCCCACCAGCAACGGCCTGGAGGTGGCGGGAAACATTATCTCCGGAATATTCCATCCCTCTGCCAAGCTGCTGTTTACGCTGGGAACAAACGGTGTGCCCTATCTGCTGCTGGAGACGTTCTGCATCGCTTTCCTGGGCACCATCGTGGGCGCGGTGATCTCGCTGCCTCTGTCGTTTATCTCCGCCAGCAATCTGGTGCCGAAGCCGCTGGCGTTGGTGGGGCGTATATTGATCGCCGCCATCCGCACGGTACCGGCCTTTGTGTATGGCCTGATGTTCATCCGCGTCACGGGGCCCGGTCCCTTCGCGGGCCTGCTGACCATGTCGCTGTGCTCTATCGGCATGGTGTCCAAAATGTTCATTGAGAGCATTGAGGATCTGGACAAGCGGATACTGGAATCGCTGGACGCGGCGGGCTGCACCACATTCCAGAAAATACGCTACGGTATCCTGCCGCAGCTGACGGCGGACTTTACTAGTACGATCATCTACCGCTTTGATATGAATCTGCGCGACGCCACGGTGCTGGGCCTGGTGGGCGCGGGCGGTATTGGCGCGCCGCTGATCTTCGCCATGAGCTCCTACCGCTGGAACGAGGTGGGGGCGATCCTTCTGGGGCTGATCATACTGGTGCTCATTATCGAGTGGATCTCCGCCAAGATCCGGGTGAAGCTGGCGCGGGGGTAAGCTATGGAGAAGAGATTGACCATCTATTTTACCTCTGACCTGCACGGGTATATCTATCCCACGGATTACCGAAGCAGGGAGGAGCGGGACATAGGTCTTTTCAAATGCGCCAGCCGCTTCCAAAAAGACGGCAATACGCTGATCATTGACGGCGGAGATCTGCTGCAGGGCTCACCGCTGGGGGCGTTCTGCCATGACACGATTGGCAGCGCCGCCGAACTGGCGGAGATCATGAATCGCTGCGGCTATGATTATGTGACGCTGGGCAACCATGATTTCAACTATGGTATGCCGTATCTGGACAGTTATCTGGACGCGCTGCACGCCCGCTGTGTGTGCGAGAACGTGCGCTGGGACGGGGCGGGGGTGCGGTTTCCCGCCCGTATCCATGTGCTGGAAAACGGCCTGCGGGTGGGCATTGTGGGTGTCGTCACCGACTATGTGAACATCTGGGAGCGCCCGGAGCATCTGGCCGGCGTGGCCATTACCGATCCGCTCCCCGCCGCACGGGCGGCGCTGGAGGAATTGAAGCCGCAGGTGGACATGACGCTGTGCGTCTATCACGGTGGCTTTGAGAGAGATCTGAACACGGGAAGGGTGCTGTCCACAACGCATGAGAATGTGGCCTACAGACTGTGTCAGGAACTGGATTTTGATATTCTGCTGACCGGACATCAGCATATGTCCGTGCCGGGACAGATGCTGTTCAAAACATTTGTGGTGCAGCCCACAGACAGGGGACAGGAGTTTATCCGGATCTGCGCCGCAATGGATGAAAAGGGAAAGCGCTTTACAAGCGAGACGGTGCCTGCGGGCGGTCAATGCCGCCCGGAGTGGCTGCGGGAATTCTCCGGCATGGAGCGCGGCGCACAGGATTGGCTGGATCAGGTAGTGGGAAAGCTGTCCTGCCCGCTGCAGCCGGATACGCCGCTGCATATGGCGGCGGAGGGCAGCGGTCTGCCGGATCTGTTTAATGCTGTGCAGATGTGGGCCAGCGGTGCGCAGTTGTCCGCGGCAAGCTTGGCCAACGATGTGGCCGGGCTGCCGGAGGTGGTGCGCCGCCGGGATCTGTTGATCGCCTATCCCTACACCAATACGCTGGCGGTATTGGAGATCACCGGAGCCGTACTGCGGCAGGCGATGGAGCGCAGCGCGGAGTATTTTACCCGCGGCGGCGACGGCGCGCTGCATGTGTCGGACTGCTTTCTGGAGCCTAAGGTGGAACACTACAACTATGATTACTACGCCGGAGTGTCCTACGACTATGATATTTCGCGTCCGGTAGGGCAGCGTGTAACGCGCATGGAAGTGGATGGCAGGCCGGTAAGGTCGGATGACAGGTTTACCATTTGTCTGAACAGCTATCGTGCCAGCGGTACCGGCGGTTACGACTGCTATGTGGGGTGCCCGGTGGTGCGCGAGATCGGTACGGAGATGGCAGATCTTATTCTGGCGTATTTTAAGCAGTACGGCGGTGATATTCCGCCTGTGCACAGTGATTTCAGAGTGTTTTGATAGGGTACGGGACAGGGCGCGGCGTATGCTGTCCCTGTCCCGTACCATACATCCGCACATCCGATTGAAAAGACGCTTCGGCGTGCGGTCGGGAGCCTGTGCCGGTCTGGGGAAAGTGCGGCAGAGCTTTCGCCCTCTTGACAAAATTTTTTGCGTATAGTATACTTCCACCATACGATAAAAACGATGACGGGAAGCAGTAAGCGGTCAGCGGAGGCAAAGAGAGGGCGCGGCAGGTGTAAGCGCCCGTGACGCGCCGCCCAAGTCGTCCTTGAGTTTCGCGCTGAACTGACAGTAGGCTGCGGCGGTGTGTCCTCCGTTACCGGGACAGGGTGTTTTCGCACCCATGAGAGCGGGTATATCCCGAATACAGGTGGTACCACGGACTGTTGTTCGCCCTGTTTTGCACTGGCAAAACAGAGCGGACTTTTTGTTTTGCCAAATACCGAAAAGGAGTACAGATATGAAAGAACTGCCCAAGGTCTATGACCCGCGGGATGTGGAATCCCGCATTTACAAGCTGTGGATGGACGGCGACTGCTTCAAGGCGGAGCCGAATCCCGACAGGAAGCCCTTTTCCATCGTCATGCCGCCTCCCAACGTCACCGGCCAGCTGCACATGGGCCATGCGCTGGACTGCACACTGCAGGATATCCTGACGCGCTTCAAGCGTATGCAGGGCTACGAGGCGCTGTGGCTGCCCGGCAGCGACCATGCCGGCATCGCCACCCAGATCAAGGTGGAGGAGGAACTGCGCAACAATGAGGGCCTGACACGCTACGATCTGGGCCGTGAGAAGTTCCTGGAGCGTGTCTGGGCCTGGAAAGAGAAATACGGCAGCCGTATTGTGGAGCAGCAGAAAAAGATGGGTGCGTCCTGCGATTGGAGCCGTGACCGCTTCACCATGGACGAAGGCTGCTCCCGTGCTGTGCGCGAGACGTTCTGCGAGCTGTATGAGAAGGGCTTGATCTACAAGGGCAGCCGCATCATCAACTGGTGCCCCCACTGTCTGACCGCGCTGTCCGATGCCGAGGTGGAGTACACCGACAAGCCCGGTAATCTGTGGCATATCCGCTATCCGCTGGCCGATGGCAGCGGCGATATCGTCATCGCTACTACTCGTCCGGAGACGATGTTCGGCGATACCGGTGTGGCGGTAAACCCGGAGGACGAGAAGTTCAAGCACCTGATCGGTAAGACATGTATTCTGCCTATCATGAACCGTGAGATTCCCATTGTGGGCGACGAGTACTGCGAGATCGGCTTCGGCACCGGCGCGGTGAAGATGACACCCGCCCACGATCCCAACGACTTCGAGGTGGGCCTGCGGCATAATCTGGAGGTCATTCGCTGCATCAGCGATGACGGTACCATGAACGAAAACGCCGGCAAATACGAAGGAATGGACCGCTATGCCTGCCGCAAGGCGGTGGTAGCCGATCTGGAGGCCGACGGCTATCTGGTCAAGACCGAGCCGTACAACCACAATGTGGGCACTTGCTACCGCTGCCACAACGATGTGGAGCCCCTGATCTCCGCGCAGTGGTTCGTGAAGATGGCGCCCCTGGCTAAGGAGGCCATTCGCGTGGTGGAGGATGGCACTATCAAGTTCGTGCCGGAGCGCTTTACCAAGACCTATATCAACTGGATGGAGAATGTCCATGACTGGTGCATCTCCCGCCAGCTGTGGTGGGGCCATCAGATCCCCGCGTGGTACTGTGACGAATGCGGCCATATCAATGTCAGCCGCGAGGATCCCACCAAGTGCGAAAAGTGCGGCTGCACGCACTTGACACGCGAGGAGGACGTGCTGGACACCTGGTTCAGCTCCGCTTTGTGGCCCTTCTCCACTTTGGGCTGGCCCGACACCGATGCTGCGGATCTGAAGTACTGGTATCCCACCTCCGTTATGGTCACCGGCTATGACATCATATTCTTCTGGGTGGCCCGTATGATATTCTCCGGCATGGAGCAGATGAAAAAAGAGCCCTTCAAGACTGTGTTCATTCACGGCCTGGTTCGTGACGACAAGGGCCGCAAGATGTCCAAGTCCCTGGGCAACGGCATCGATCCGTTGGAGATGGCCGATAAGTACGGCGCGGACGCGCTGCGCTTCAACCTTATCACCGGAAATAGTCCCGGCAATGACATGCGCTTCTTTGTGGAGAAGTGCGAGGCGATGCGCAACTTCGCTAATAAGATCTGGAATGCCAGCCGTTTCGTGATGATGAACCTGTCCATCGACAAGGTGCAGCTGCCGGTGAAGCTGGAACTGGAGGATAAGTGGGTACTCAGCAAGCTGAACACGCTGATCCGCGAAGTTACGGATAATCTGGAAGCGTATGAGCTGGGAGTAGCCTCTGCCAAGATCTATGATTTCATTTGGGATACCTACTGCGACTGGTATATCGAGCTGACCAAGACACGCTTGAACGGGGAAGATGCAAATGCAAAGCTGGCCGCAGAAAATGTGCTGTGCTATGTGCTGCTGCGTATTCTGGAACTGCTGCATCCGTTCATGCCGTTTATCACTGAGGAGATCTGGCAGGCGCTGCCCCACGAGGGAGAGTATCTGATCTCTGCCAAATGGCCGGAGTATCAGGAGTCGCTGCATTTCCCGGAGGCGGAGACCGCAATGGAGGCCGTCAAGGATGCGATTTCCGCGATCCGTGCCCGCCGCGCCGAGATGAATGTACCGCCCAGCCGCAAGGCCCAGGTCATCATCGTTACGGCGCAGCCGGAGAATTACCGGTTGGGCGCACACTTCATCACCCGCATGGCCTACGCCAGCGAACTGACAGTGCTGACCGCTGCTCCCGCGGATCTGACCGGGATGGTCACGGTGGCTACCCATGATGCCACGGTGTATATGCCCATGGCAGAATTGGTAGATATTGCCAAGGAGTTGGAACGCATAGCTGTTGAACGCAAGAAGGCGGAGGAGAATCTTCAGCGCATTGAAGCCAAGTTGGCCAACGAGTCGTTTACTTCCCGTGCGCCGGAGAATGTGGTCAATGCCGAGCGTGAAAAGGCGGAGAAAGCCCGTGCGCTTATTGCAAAGCTGGATGAATCCGCTGCAGCTATGAAGCTTTAATGCAAAAGTGCGTGTTGGCATGTGAGACAAACAAAAAAGACGCCCTTTAGACACGGGCGGATAACGAAGCATTAAACAAA
>CAVGEC010000084.1:0-6914 GCA_963628195.1 Bacteroidaceae bacterium | reverse complement strand
CGGTCGATTTCAGCCGGATAGACACAGGCAAAACCGCATGTTTTCTTGTGTCAGGTGGCCTTACGGAGGGCTTTTCCCGTATTCGTGTTTACCGTATTCCCGCCACGAACGTGCCGGGATCCTTCTGCACCTGCGCCTTGGCCCAGGACAGCATCTCGTACACATCCACCGCGTCGGTGATCACCGCGCCGTTGTCCCAGGTGTCCGCGGTGTGGCCGCGCAGGAACTCGTCCGGCGCATCGGTGCGTACATAGTAGGGGTGGGCCTCGCCGCCGGTCAGGAACATGGGCACAGCCCTGTCGGTGTAAAAGCCCCGCTTGCCGGAGAGCACCGTCAGGCAGTCCTGCATTACGTTGCTGGCCGTGGGGAACCGCCCCGCGCCCTGGCCGTAGAAACTCTGCCGTCCCAGCTTCTCCGCCTCATAGGTGATGAGGTTGAAGTTGGCCGGTACTGCCGCCTCCAGGTCGTCCGCCCCCACCAGTGTGGGCTCCACATAGGCGCACACGCCGTTTTCCGTGCTCTCGGCCTTGGCCAGCAGCCTGCAGGCGAAGCCGTGGGCCTGGAAGGCCGCGATGTCCGCCGCCGTCACTGTCCGGATGCCGAAGGTGGGGATGGCTGTCTCCTCCAGCAGCGCATCAAAGGCGATGTTGGCGGAGATGCACAGCTTGCGCCGGATATCGTCGCCGTCAATGTCGGCGGAGGGATCCGCCTCGGCGTACCCCAGCTCCTGCGCCTCCTTCAGAATGGCCGGAAAATCCACCGGGGCCCTGTGCATGGCGTCCATGATGAAGTTGGTGGTGCCGTTCATAATGCCGCCCACGGCGCACACTGTGTCCAGTCGCTTCACCCGTTCCAGATTCGTGAGCCACGGGATGCCGCCGCCCACGGCGGCGGTGCACCGCAGGGCCACGCCCTTCTTCTCGGCCAGCGCCGTCAGCTGGCCGTAGTAAGCCGCGATCAGCGCCTTGTTGGCGGTGACCACATGCTTGCCCTTCTCCATGGCGGCGGTGACATATTCATAGGCCGGGTGCAGTCCGCCCATGACCTCCACCACCGTGTCGATGGTGTCGTCGTTGAGGATGTCGTTTGCGTCAAAGGTGCTCACGTTCTCCGGCAGTTCCGGCTTGGGGCTGCGCAGCAGCACCCGCTTTATTGCAATGTCGCTGCGCTGGGCGGCCAGTTCCCATACGCCGCCGCCCACCACGCCGAAGCCCAGCAGACCGATATTCATATCCCATACCTCCTTGAGAAAATTTACGCTCGATTTTTGCCCATTGTACCCGTCCCCGCGCCCGCTGTCAAGGCAAAAAAAGCCCGCAGGCCAACGCCTACGGGCTTTTTTCATCCGATGAGTGTTTCTATCTCCGGCTGAGAGACAAAACCGATAGATTTGTTTGCCAGCTGGCCGTTTTTGAATACCAGCAGCATGGGGATGCTCTCCACACCGTAGGCTGCGGCCAGGGACATGTTCTCGTCCACGTCCACCTTCGCCACGGTGATCTCCGGGTGGTCGGCAGCCACCTGTTCCAGCACCGGCCCCAGCATCCGGCAGGGACCGCACCAGTTGGCCCAGAAGTCCACCAGCACCGTGCCGCCGTTCTCCAGGACCTTTTCTCTGAACTCGCTCTCGTTCACATGGATCAATGCCATTTCAGGCACCTCCTTCTTTCGTCTGTCTTACACTTTTTTCTCCAGACACACCAGCTGTACGTCGGGGATCCCGTTGAAAACACCCGCCACGATACCCGCCTCGGTGTAGCCCAGCTTCGCGTACAGTGCGCGGGCCGGGGTGTTGCGGGCGTTGGTGTCGATGCGCAGATACGGCCGGCCCGACTCCCGTCCCAGTTCCTCATAGAACCGGACGAAGGCCGTGCCATGGCCTCTGCCCTTCGCGGTGGGATCCACCACCAGCGTGTGCAGCACCAGCACCTGTTCCGGCGGTGCGTCGTGCCGCCATGCGCACTGGGCGTACTGCACCATCTGTGTCTGGTCGATCTTGGCGGCGGCCACGATCCTGCCGCCCTCCTCCATCACATACAGCGTCCCGGCGCACAGCGCGTCCCGCGCCGTCTGCTCCGTGGGGTACACGCCCCGCGTCCAGCCGGTGGACAGCTGTCCCTGCTCCTCCCGCGTCAGCAGCGCGTCATAGATGGCGTTCACCGCGGGGATGTCCGCTTCAGCAGCTTTTCGTATCATAGAGGGCCCTCCTTATCTCACGGCCAGCCACACCGCCAGCGCGATCTGCGCCAGCAGGATAGCCGGCACGCCCCACACGAAGTACCAGTGCTTCGTCTTGTGGTGAAATACCTTCATTCCCAGCAGTGCGCCCAGGCTGCCGCCCAGCAGCGGCAGCAGGAACAGCGTCTTTTCCGGCACCCGCCACGCGCCCCGTTTGGCCCGCCGCTTGTCGATGCCGTACACGGCGAAGGTGACGATATTGATGGCGATGAGCCATACCGCCAATACCCCGGCAGGGGTGGTCAGCAGGTCCTTCATCGTCACTGGACATTCTGCAGCTTGGCCAGCTCGCAGGCCGTGGCCGTGGCCAGTCTGGCGTTATTATACACCAGCTGGATATTGGCGT
Source organism: Bacteroidaceae bacterium (assembly GCA_963628195.1). Classification (GTDB taxonomy): domain Bacteria; phylum Bacillota; class Clostridia; order Oscillospirales; family Oscillospiraceae; genus Vescimonas. The sequence goes on along the minus strand of CAVGEC010000084.1, from coordinate 4,330 downwards.
CCAGACTGCTGCCGCCGGTAATATCCTTGATCTTGGCCAGCAGGAACGGCGTAGTGGCCTTGCCGTGGATGCCCTGCGCCTTGGCCTCCTCCACCGCCTCGTCGATGGCCCGGTTGATAACGTCTGCGTCCATGGAGTACTCCTCCGGGATGGGGTTGGTCACCAGCATGCCGCCCCGCAGGCCCAGCTCCCGCTTGACGTGGAAGGCCTCGGCCAGCTGCGCGGGGGTGTCCAGCCGGTAGTCCACGCCGAAGCCGGACTTCCGGGTGTAGAAGGCGGGCAGTTCCTCGGTCTGATAGCCGATCACCGGCACGCCGTGCGTCTCCAGATACTCCAGCGTCAGCCCCAGATCCAGAATAGACTTTGCGCCCGCACATACCACCATCACCGGTGTCTCCGCCAGCTCCTCCAGGTCGGCGGAGATGTCCATGGTGGTCTCCGCGCCGCGGTGCACGCCGCCGATGCCGCCGGTGGCAAACACCTGAATGCCCGCCATAGCGGCGATCATCATGGTGGTGGTCACGGTGGTGGCGCCGTCGCGGCCCTCCGCCACCAGGATGGGCAGATCGCGGCGGCTGGCCTTGGTCACGCCTGCGCCTGTCTTGCCCAGGTAGTCGATCTCCTCCGGCGTCAGACCGGCCTTCAGCCGCCCGCCGATGATGGCAATGGTGGCGGGCACCGCGCCGCCGTCCCGGATGATCTTCTCCACGTTCAGCGCCGTCTCCACGTTCTGGGGATAGGGCATGCCGTGGCTGATGATGGTGCTCTCCAGCGCCACTACGGGCTTGCCGTTCTTCAATGCCTCCTGCACCTCAGGTGCCACATCCAGATAACGATTCATATTATTGTACCTCCTTGTCGAGAATATACTGTATGCTCTCCCAGCTCATGCCGGGGTGTATGGTCTCCGCCGCTGTGCAGGCCAGCGCGCCGGCCCCGGCGGCCATTCTTGCGCACGCCTCCAGCGTCTTTCCGTGGGCGATGCCTGCGGCCAGCGCCGCCGCCATGGCGTCTCCGCCGCCGGTGGCGTTCACCACCTGTACCTTCGGGCAGGACAGCCGAGCCTCGTGCCCCTCCCGATCCGCGGCGTACAGCCCGTCGGCCCCCAGGGAGATGTACACCTGCTGCAGGCCCTGCTCCAGCAGGGCCTTCGCCGCTTTCCGGATGTCCTCCTCGCCCCGGATGGCCACGCCGCTGAGCAGCTCCGCCTCCATGCGGTTGGGCTTCAGCGCCGTCAGCTTCCCCAGCACCGGCGCCAGCTTCGGTGCCTTGATGGTGCTCACCGGATCTGCCAGTATGGGCGCTGTGCAGTGGCTGCACAGCCACTGGATGGATGCCGCCGGCAGGTTCGTCTCCACCACCACCAGGTCGGCGTGGTTGATGTAGTCCAGCCGCTGCCGCAGGAATTCCGGTGTGATGTGCTCGTAGATGGCCATGTCATTCACGGCCAGCGCCATGTCGCCGTCGCACCCGTCGATGAACAGATAGGTGCCCGTCCGCCCGCCGGGTATGGTGGCGCTGTGGCTCAGATCCAGCCCGATATCCGCCGCGTTCTCCCGCACGGACTGGGCGAACCCGTCCTGCCCCAGCACCGTTATCATGGAGACCTGCTCGCCCAGCAGACACAGATTGTGAGCGATGTTCCGCCCCACGCCGCCCAGGGATGTGGTCACCCGTCCGGGGTTGGAGTCCCGCGCCACCAGCGGCGCGTCCGAAACGGCGCCGATGTCCATGTTCACGCCGCCGATCACCACGATGTAGGGGGCCTCCCGCAGCAGATAGCCCCGCCCGGCGATGTAGCCCTTCTTCATCAGGTTAGAGATGTGCACCGCCGCGCTGGACCGGGTGATGCCCGCCTTATCCGCCAGCTCCTGCTGTGAGATGCACGGGTTCTCCCGTATCCACTCCAGCAGCTGCCGTTCTCTTTGAGTCATAGGCTGCCTCCTAAACAAAAAGCGATTTTCTAATCATAAGCTTATTATATCAGCGAAGTTGAGTTTGTCAACTGTTGTTTAAGTGTTTCCCTCCCGGCGCGGGCGCTCTATTTGTCTCCGACGGGGAAGTTTCGCACTCCGGTGCGAGTGACTTTTGCCCCCGGCGGCAAAAGTCACCAAAAACGCCGCTTGAAACTACGTTTCAAGACTTCCTCAGCGCGGCACGCCGATTTCGTATTTGTGGCCTGTGCCCCGCGCAGCCGGCGCATTTTTGTCCGTTGTCGGTTTTGGCGCGATTGGATAATCGCCGAAAGCGGTAGAAGCAAATCCCCTTTTCTGAATATCGGCTTACTTTTTCTTTTCAGCCTAAGTTTCGCTCAATCCAATTTCGCATTTGGTTATCAATTTTGAAATAAGACATTGTGCCTCCACCATAAATCCAGTCATAGCTCGGATAAAAGGCGATGAAGAAACGAAGCCCGTCTTTCGTTTCAACGCACAGGTTTCTCTGATCATCAGCAAAGGTGCTATGTGCTTCCTGCTGCTTTTCTTCTGGAATACCGTCGAACACTTCCGCTTGAAAGTCATCGTTACCGTAGCTTCCAAGGGCAATCGTCATATTGTAGAACGCTCTGATTTCCTGCCGCTCGACAACGGGTGTTCCAATTTCATTTTCATTGTGATTGTCCATTTCCGTAATGGAATTAATATCGTCCGCACTTCCGATACCATATACACGGTAAAGCTCCGTGAGTGAACGATTTGTGTTGCTGCCAAACTGATAAAAGTTGCAGAACAGCGCAGCATACCATGTCTCACCGTCTCGCAGGACATAGACGCCATCAGAAGAGGCGGGATTATACTGGTACAATTCAATATCCGTTTCAATCGGCGTGCATTCGTAGCTGTCATCACCATCGGATTTCAAGTAAGCCACATGATCGCCGGCCACATCTTCTGTGATTTTAGCGGGTAAGCCATATTTTTCAAGAACTTCTGGAGTTTCAACAGCTTCATAGAATTTCCCATTAAATTCAAAGGCGACAGTATCTTGAAGTGGGCCTTGGTGGTCAATTCCGCCTTTATGATGTAAAATGGGAATTGCTATACCTGCCGCCAAACAAAGACACGCCGCCATAGCTCCCCATCTGAACCAGCGTTTGGATTTGGGGCACTTGTACGCCTTTGCCTCCTGCACAGCTTTTTCATTGATTCCTCCGATGGCATCAAGAATATTCTCATTTGTCATTACAAAAACGCCTCTCTTTCTAAAACGGATTGTAGTTTCTGCCGCTGCCGGTGTAATATCATTTTTACCTTGCTCTGTGAAAAGCCAAACTGCCCGGCAATCGCTGAAACCGGGTCAAGATACCAATAGCGGCAGATAAAAACCCGTCGCTCCATAAGGGGCAGACTCATTACAAAATCATTGATTATCTTTTCCAGTGCTGCGGCCTCTGCCTCGTGTTCTACGCTATGGTCGGACGGAACACATTCCGCCAATTCATCAAGTGCCAGCACAATTTCGCCGCCGCCGCGCTTATCTGCGGTACGCCCCCGCCACTTATCAATGGATATTCTGCGGGTGATTTTTCCCAAGAATGCAGAGAGCATGGACGGACGGTGCGGCGGCATAGTATGCCAAGCGTCAAGGTAAGTATCGTTCACACTTTCATCCGCGTCCTCTGCATTTGAAAGAATATTATAGGCGATGAAGTAGCAGTATTTCCCGTACTTTTCCGAGGTTTCTGCGATTGCATCTTCTGAGCGCGCCCAATAGAGATCAACAATGTGATTGTCCTCCATCCTCATTCCTCCTCTCGTTGCGATAGAGCCGCTTCGCCTATCTACTCGATAAATTTTCGTTCTGGTCACAGGCTTTTTCAAAAATTTTTGATAAATAAGCAGCGGAAAACACGGCGATTGCTACGCCAGTTCGACGCTGTTCAGGTTCTGATTATAGTATGGCATCCAGCTATGAATTTTTCTATTGCGTTCCCCTTGCTTCGGAATAGTGGCAGGGTTGGTTATCCATGTCTTGTTTTTGTGCTTCTCTATCGTAAAGGTACTCGCGCCGGGGCGCGAAACTCCCCCTAACCGGTAGAAGCAAACACTCCTACTGTGGCAGAAGCAAGCGGCCGCGCCAGCCTCCGCGCCGGTGAACGCAGGGGCAGTCCTTTTGACCGACAACGATCCCCACCGCACCGATTTCGTGAGGTGTTCACCGCCAAATTTGCACCCACCTACCCCGCGCAAGGAAGTCTTGAAACGTAGTTTCAAGCGGCGTTTTTGGGTACTTTTGCCGCCGAGGGCAAAAGTGCCTCGCACCGGAGTGCGAAACTCCTCCCCGCGCAGGCGAAAAAAGGGAGCACCCACCGCCGGGTGCTCCCTTTTTT
>CAVGEC010000083.1:0-6958 GCA_963628195.1 Bacteroidaceae bacterium | reverse complement strand
CCGCATCACCGATCCCGCCCTGCTCTCCGTCACCGGCGGCATTGTCCAGGGCATGAGCGGCAGCCCCATCCTCCAGAACGGCCGCATCGTCGGAGCGGTGACGCATGTGCTGCTCAACGATCCTACCCGCGGCTACGGCATATTTATCGAGAATATGCTGGACCGGGCGGGCTGACCGCGGCAGGCGGCGCACTATAGGCACACAGAAAGGAAGTCCCGCGAAATGCAGTCTGTCCTTATCAAGGATACCACCCGCGCCCAGCGGGAAGAGATCGTCCGCCGCGCCCTCAGCGTCTGCGGCAGTCCCTGCGACGGCTGTAACGGCTGCGGCAATGCCGGCGGCGGCAGAGTCGACAGTATTTACCAGCCCTATATCGACGGTGAGAAGGAATTGTCCGAGATCAACGCGGAATATTCCGCCTCCCGCGGCCTGGTAAAATAAAAGCAAAAGCGGCCCGAAAGGGCCGCTTTTCCGCGTTGTGGGGAATGACCGTCTCCGCTCCGCAGGGGCGGACGACCTCTGTCCGCCCGGACGTTATTTTCCGGCCTGCTCCTGCTGGTAGGCCTGCTCCACCGCCACTGCCAGCTGATCGGCGCAGGAGGTGTTTCGCGGCCCGCAGGTGTTGCCCCGCAGCAGTGTCTCGATCTGCGCCACGCTCATGCCGTCCACCAGCTTGCTCACGGCCTTCAGATTGCCGTCGCAGCCGCCCACGAAGTGCACATTCCGCACCTTGTCCCCGTCCAGCTCGAACGAGATCTCGCGGGAGCAGGTCCCTCTTGTTCTGTAAACGTGTTCCATAGTATGCTCCTTATCATTTGCTCCCCGCTTTTTCCGCCTTCTCCGTCCCGCCGGCGAGGCGGGGAACACGGAACGGACCGGGGGCGATCATTGAAAGATGATCCGTGTTGTTTTTGTATTTTTGTGCCTGATTTCTTTTCGTGTCCCCGGTCCCCTGCGGGGGCGGAGAACACAGAACCTCCTTTTGCGGAGGAACATAAAATAAAATTAGAAGTTTTTCGCGTTTTTTCTACAGTCCGTCTACAAAAAGTTTAATTTATTTTCGCATATTTTATAGGCTTTTTCCCATCAAAAACCACCTGAAAACCGGTTCCCGGCGCCGGAGAATAGTCATATCGCGTCCCTCCGAACCAGTGCATCATCAGGCCTCCCGTCACCCCGCCGTGGATCACGCACACCGCGTCCTCTCCGGCTTCGATGATGGGCTCTATGGCCCTCAGACTCCGCGCCAGCACCTGCGGCGCGCTCTCTCCGTTGGGGCATATATTGTGCTCTGCGTCCTCGCACCATACCATAAATTGTGGATCGTGCTCCAGATCCCCGGCGTAGGGCCGCATCTCGAAATCGCCGAAATCCATCTCCCGCAGCCCCGGCGCGACTGTGTATTTCACGTCGCCGTATATGGCCTGCAGCGTCTGTATCGTCCGCAGCATCCCGCTGACGTAGTAGTGCTCCGCCGTAGGATATATCCCCGTCAAAGCCTTGCGCCGCAGCGCTTCCAGCGATTCTGGAAGCACCGGGATGTCCGCCGCGCCGTAGTACAGATCGCGCCGGCTTCCCTCGGTCTCACCGTGCCGTAATAGTGTTAATTTCATTTCAATTCCTCCGCCAATCCGCAGAACACGCGTGTCACATGCTCGGCTTGTCCGGCCATTTGCTGCAGCAGTATGCCGTACCGCTCCCGCCACGCCCGCTCCGCGCCGTCCATAGGCACGATGCCGCCGTTCACCAGTCGCGCAATGACCACCGCGTTTTCAAACAGGGGTAAAAACCGTGTTATCTCGTCGTTTCTCTGACTCAAAGCTTCCAGATGCCGGTAGCATCTGTACCCCGGAGCAGGGGCGCTCACCGCCAGATCACACACATCATTTTCCGTCAGATCATATGCTTTCAGCGCATATGCCAGCTTTCCTTGGAATGCACCGCCGATGATCAAATCCATACTTACCTCCACAACACAAGGGCAGCTGCGCCGCACAGCTCAGAAACCGTCAGCGCGAAGCCCGACACGTCGCCGGACATGCCGTCCAGCTGCTTAAAGCCGTACCACGCCGCCAGCCAATAGGCGGCTGCTGAAATCAGCGGTGCGAAACTACTCCACAGCAGCACCGGCAGCGCGCATGCCGCCGCAAGTATCACGGCGGCAAAGATTACCGGTGCGCCGCCGTGCGCCATGGCGCTGTATTGACTGGTGGCCATGGGACGCAGTGTCAGCACGGCCAGCGCCGCGCAAGCCCGCGAAGAAACGGGAATTAGTGCCAGCGGCCACAGCGAAACGGTTTCCGCCGACAGAAATACCGACCACTGGCACAGAGCCAGCAGCACAAGGCAGATCACTGCGAAAGCCCCGCAGTGGGAGTCCTTAAGTATTCTTTGCCGTGTTTCCAAGTCGCGGCGGCTCAATACCGCGTCGCACACGTCCATGTACCCGTCAAGATGCAGGAAGCCCGTGACCAGCCACGGCGCAGCGGAGCACAGCAGTGCCGCCAGTGGACGGGGCAGAAAGCCGCCCAGCCATGCGCACAGCGCCCATGCACCGCCTACGATCAGTCCCACCAGCGGCAGGCAGGCCAGCATTTTCCGCCGGGCGTTCTCACGCCAGATCTTTTTTGGACAAGGGATGGCCAAGAACATCCCCCACGCCATGAAAAAGCCGTATACCCAATCAGACACGGGGCAGTTCTCCTTTCCACAGGCGGGGAATACCCGCTGTCATTTCACATACCACATCGAACTTCGTGGCCAGCCCCCGGCATATCTCCGCCAGGGAACGGACATAGATCTCCGTCCAGTCTTGATAGTCCTCTCCGCCGTGCCAGATATCATCGCACACGGCGATGAAATGCGACGGATATCCACTGATGGTCAGCACCTCCCGCAGCACGCGTTCGCCAGCACTGCCGTCCGGCTGCGCTCCGGGAAACATTTGCTCTGAGAGGCAGGCGGTGATGCTGTCAAACAGCACCGTGCCGCGTGCGTCGATCTGCGGCAGAGCGGCAGGCAGATCAAAGCTCCGCTCCACCGTAGTGAAGCCCATCCCCGCCCGATCCGCCACATGGCGACGGATGCGGGCCAGGTCCTCGTCATCGTGGGGCGTCATGGTGGCCCAGTAGTACCGGGGTATGTCCCCGGACAGTGCGGCGGCCAGATTTTGGGCCAGTGTACTTTTGCCGCTTTTGCCGCCGCCGATCAGAAGTATCCTCATGGCTTGTCCACCGTAAAGCTGTCCTTTGCTCGTATTTCTGTCAGGTAATCATCTTGTATGGATGCTTCGGCGAAGGTGGCCATGCCGGACATCACGCCGCAGGCACCCTCCATTACCCGGAACAGAAGGGGGCAGCCGCTGCCCTCGCCCAGCCGCATGCCCAGATGCAGGCAGGGCTCTTGCTTCAGCTCCCGTGCCGCTAAACGGTAGCCTACCTCGTAGGAGTCGTGGGACAGGAACAAACAGTCCTGTACCGCCGGGCACAGGCGCACAGCACACAGCGCCGCCACTACGGAGATAAATCCGTCCACCGCCGCAGGTATGCGCTCATGGGCACAGCCCAGGAAAGCGCCGGTCATGGCGGCGATATCCAATCCGCCCACGGCACAGAGTACATCCAGCACATCGTTTTTGTCGATAGCCCGCCGTGTCAGTGCATGGCGCAGTACGTCTTTTTTGCGGGAAAAGCCTTCGTCCGTCAGCCCGCCGCCCCGGCCGGTGACGGCCTCGATGTCCGCGCCCGTCAACACGGCCAGCACCGCCGCAGAGGTGCTGGTATTGCCGATCCCCATCTCGCCGATGCCAAGGGCGGTGACACCGTCAGTTTTGGCCTGCAATGCCTGCTCCATGCCGGCGGCCATGGCGGCAAGTGCCTCCGTCCGCGTCATGGCATCTTCTGCAGCGATATTGCCGGTGCCCCGGCGTATCTTGCGGTCGATAACACCTGTGGGAGGTACGTTGCCGGAGATGCCCACATCCACCACGACGACATCGTCGCCGAAGGCGGCGGCCATGGCGGACATACCGGTTTTGCGCCGTGTCATGTTGACGCACTGCTGCAGGGTGACGGAGCGGGGTGCGCAGGACACCCCCTCATCCACCACGCCGTTGTCGGCGGCGAACACCGCTACACGGCACTTGTTCATCTGCGGACATACCCTTCCGGTGATGCCGGCCAGGCGGACGGAGATGTTCTCCAATGCGCCCAGACTGCCCGGCGGCTTGGCCAGCTGTGCTTGCCGCTGCCGTGCAGCGGCCATAGCGTCTCGGCCTGCCGGACGGATATCGCGTATATATCGCTGCAGTTCTGCTTCAGTCATAACGGTTCCTCAATATAGCCCTGCTGCGCCAGCCAGTGCAGCGACGGCAGAGCGTCCTGGTTTTCGATGGTCAATGTGGCTTCCGGCGCGGTCTCCAGCACTGTGCCGATGATCGCACGCATGGGGATGCGGCCTGTATCCAGCGGGGCATGAAGGTCGGTGCCGCCCTGATTGTTGTGCAGATGGACGTGCCGCAGCCAGGGGGCCATGGGTGCGATCCAATCCATAGGCGGCGTTTCGCTGACGCAGGTGTTGGCGTGGCCCACATCCAGGCACAGCCCCAGCCGGGGATCGTCTATCTGCGCGGTGATGGATACCAGCGTTTCCGGCGATGGTTCCATGACATTTTCCAGCGCCAGTGTCATGTCCGCCGGGATGTCCCGCAGCAGCTCCCGCCAGAACAGTACCGATTGCTCCACATACCACTCCGGGAAGTACACATGGGGGATAAAGCCGCCATGGAACACTACGCGCCGTATGCCCAGAGTCTGCGCTGCGTTCAGCGTCTGGCGGAAGCGCCGCATGGCCATTTCCCGCGCCAGCGGATCAATGGCGCAGGGAATCAGTTCGGCGAAGGGACCGTGGAGCCACAGACTGCCGATGCCCTGTATCTCCTCTTTTGCGCGGGACAGCGCGGCGGGCTCATCCAGCATGGGCGCATAGGAGAAGGAGATCGTCTCCAGCCCCAGGTGCCACTGCCGGGCCAGCGCCGGGGCGCGGCTGTCCGTGCCGGAGATATGCAGTTTTCCTTGCAGCAGGGGAGAGGCCATGTTCCGCGCTCCTTTTGTCGTTCTGCGGGGTATTATAGCACGCCAACTAAAAAAAGAAAAGTCCCGCAGGGCAGTAAAAAACCCGCTTTTGCGGGCAAATATCTCCGGACACCATAATGCGGAGTGCCTCTTGGCGCTCCGCAGATATGGCAGGAAGAGAAAATGAAAAAAGTTTTTTGTTTCTTGCAGTATTAGGATATCGCAGAGTTGTGAAAAAAATTCGGTTACAAATATTAAAATTCTGTGAAATTATCGACAATGTCGGTTGAATCATTCGATGAATACACGTTTTTGCTGCGAACTTCACGGAAAAACGCCTGCAAAACGTCACGGCATTGGCCGGCGCAAAGACCGCCTACCAGCTGGGGCGGACGGGGGAACCCTTCCATATATAGGTTCAATACGCCGCCGCAGGCGCCCATCACGTCGTCCCGCGCTCCATAGTACACCCGCCGGATGCGGGCATTGAGGATGGCTCCAGCGCACATGGGACAGGGCTCCAGCGTTACATACAGGTCGCACTCGTCCAGACGCCAACTGCCCAACGCCGCATTGGCCTGGGTAATAGCCTCCATCTCCGCGTGGGAGACGGAGGCCTGCTTCTCCTCCCGCCGGTTGCGGCCCTGGGCGATGATCTCTCCGTTCCGGACGATGACGCAGCCCACCGGTACCTCGCCGTGGGCGGCGGCTTCGCGGGCCAGCGCCAGCGCCTGCTGCATGTAGTATTCGTGTTCCATAGTCAACCTTTCCGGGGAGAAAAACATCGCCCCTGTTTAACAGTGGTCATAAATGAGCAAACTGGACGTACAATACATTGTATGTGGAGGGAACTCTATGGCAAAGAAGTGCAGTACAGACGCGGAACTCCGTACACTGGAGCGGGAACTGAATGTTGCCACCCAGGCATTGAAGGATGCCTACGCCCGGTTTGACTATGTATGCGACAGCGAACTGATTGAGGCGTGCATTTTTGAGATCAATGCGCTGAAAGCCCGCAGCAACTATCTGGTGCGCCGTATCAAGGAATTGAACGGAATGCCCGTGCCCTCAGGTATCCCGCACGCGGTGCCGGTAACAAAGACGGAGCCAATCGAGCCGCCCTGTGTGGCTGCCGGCGCGATGAAGGGGGGAGAGGTATGTCCGTCATAGAGACTGTATCCCTGGCCCTGGTGGGCCTGTTTCTGCTGGTGGCGGTGGCGCGGCTGTTCCGCAAGCCCCTGAAGCTGGCGCTGCGGGTGGTGCTGAACAGCGCCCTGGGCCTGGGTGTGCTGTGGCTGCTGAACAGCACCGCCCCGGTGACCGGGCTGACGTTGGGCCTTAATTGGTTCAACGCACTGACGGTGGGTGTTCTGGGCCTGCCGGGACTGGGACTTCTGCTGCTGGTGAAATGGGTGCTGGTGTAGTACATAAGGGGAAGAGCATTCCCGTGAGACAAATTGGAAGTTATACCTTAACATTCGGATTTGTGTACTGCCCATGCCTCTTGGTGTTTTTGCCATACTGAATAGCAAACTTCGGGCAGCGATGCAGACAGCCAAGGCACATCACGCACTTGTCCTTTACCCAGACAGGCCGCTTGTCGTGCATTTCAATGGCATTCACAGGGCACTTTTTGGCGCACAGACCGCATCCGATACAAGTGGCCTCTACACAAAAATTTATGGTGCGCCGTACTTTGCTGTTATAAATTGGTTCGGCGATCCATTCAGTAATGAAAGCCGGGGTGCGAGGCGACATATAACGGTTCTTATTGCGTTCTTTGACGCTGCGGATAATGCTGCTGATTTCGGCCTCGGTGTTTTTGGTGTACTTAGCAACTTTTTCCGGGGTGGAAAGGTCAAAGATAGGAGTCCATGTATCTGCC
>CAVGEC010000082.1:0-7465 GCA_963628195.1 Bacteroidaceae bacterium | reverse complement strand
CGATGGTGTCGTTCTCGTGCTTCAGCACTTCCTGCAGATAGTACATAGCGCCGTAACCGGTAGCTTCGGGACGGATCAGAGAACCGCCGTAGCTCAGGCCCTTACCGGTGAGAACGCCGTTCTCCCAAACGCCCTTCAGACGACGATACTGGCCGTACAGATAGCCGATCTCGCGGCCGCCCACGCCCATGTCGCCGGCAGGAACGTCGATGTCGGGCCCGATGTAGCGATACAGAGCGGTCATAAAGCTCTGGCAGAAACGCATGACCTCAGCGTCGGACTTGCCGGCGGGATCAAAGTCGGAACCGCCCTTGGCGCCGCCGATGGGCAGGCCGGTCAGGCTGTTCTTAAAGGTCTGCTCAAAGCCGAGGAACTTGATGATGCCTTCGTAAACGTTCTTCTGGAAGCGCAGGCCGCCCTTGTAGGGGCCGATAGCGCCGTTGAACTGGCAGCGCCAGCCGCGGTTGGTGTGCCACTGACCGTTATCATCGCACCACACCACACGGAAGGTGAACATACGCTCCGGCTCGACCATACGGCCCAGCAGATCGACCTTCTCATACTCCGGGTGCTTCTCGATCACAGGCTCCAGAGAGGACAGGACTTCCTCCACGGTCTGCACGAACTCCGGTTCGTTGCCATGCTTGGTCTTGACGTTCTCAAGAACGCTTGCCAGATAAGCATTCATATTAAATTCCTCCTAAAAAAATGTTCCGCAGACATATGAGATGTGCATATACGCAGACTACCCATATACTACCAAAATTGATAATAACACCATTTCCCGGATTTCACAAGGGGATTTGGGATAATTCCGCCTCGCAAAACCACAAAACTTTTTCTCCGCTTTTTGTGCAATTTGGCGAATCGTGTCCCGTATTCCGGATAGCAGAAAAACCGCCTGTTTTTGTGTGTTTTTGTGCAGTTTCCGCTTTCTTTCTTACTTTAAATCGCGGTTGCTTTCCCGTGCGAAATCAAAAGCTTCCTATGGGCACACTGCCGTCGTCGGTCCCCTTTTCAATTGAGCGGATCTGGATATAATACCCCTTGCCGCTCCCCATGTCCACATACACCCGGTCTCCGGCCTTTTTGCCCATAACCGCCCGCCCCACGGGTGACTCCTTACTGATCCAACCCTTCAGCGCATCCTGCCGCAGCGTGGTCACCAGCTGGATCCTGCGGCTTTTGCCCAGGTTCTCCATGAATATCTCCACCGTGTCGTACAGTCCTGCGGTATCCGCCGCGGAGCTGTCCTCGATGACCTTGGCCGTTTTGATCATCCGCTGCAGATAGCGAATACGGGCATCGTTGCGGTTTTTCTCCTGTTTGGCGCATTTATACTCGAAATTCTCACTGAGATCCCCGAAAGCGCGGGCCGTCTGCACATCCTCAATAAGCTTGGGGCGCAGCTGCTGCACCCGATAGTCGATCTCCTCCTGCATTTTCTGCAAATCAGTGCGCGTCAGTTCGTCGTACATGGTTTTCCTCCTTGCTCCTGTTTCCACAATTCCGCCAGCCGCTCCAACGCGGCGGGCAGTCTGTCAGTATCGATGCCCGTGTAATTGATCACCAGCACATGCTGGGGTGCCATTCGGGACTCCTGGTAATACTCCGACAGCATCGCCAGACGGATACCGCGGACCTCCGCTTCCCGGCGCAGCACCTCATCCGGCGGCGCGCCATCCAGCCGCAGCAGGAAATGCAGCCCCGCGTCCTCTTCCGTGATAGCGGCATAGGGCGCCAGCGGGCTCTGCCGCACAGCTGCGATCACCGCGTCCCGCTTCTGGCGATAGTGCTTGCGCATCCGGCTCAAGTGCTTCTCATAATACCCGCCGGACAAAAATTGCGCCAGAGTGTATTGCTCAAAGGCCGATACTGTACAGGCATAAAACCCCAGCTTTCGCCGGAAGTCCGCCAGCAGACGGCGCGGCAGCACCATAAAGCTGATGCGGATAGACGGTGCGATCGTCTTGGAGAACGTATTCAGATAGACCACCTGCTCCCCGCCGTCGATGGAAAACAGTGTGGGGATAGGCCGGCCCACAAAGCGAAACTCGCTGTCGTAATCATCCTCCAGAATAATGTGCTCCGGCCTCTCCTGGGCCCAGCGCAGCAGCTCCTGCCTTCGGGCGATGGGCATGACCAATCCGGTGGGATAGTGGTGACTGGGGGAAATATGCACCACATCCGCGCCGCTGCGGCGCAGCGCTTCTGCGGACAGCCCCCCTCCATCCAGAGGTACGAAAGACACCTCCGCCCGGTTGCTGCGGTAGATACGGGCGATCTTGCTGTATCCGGGATCCTCCACCGCATAGCGGCGCTCCTGCCCCAGCAGCTGCACCAGAAGGCTGTACAGCACCTCTGTCCCCGCGCCCACAATGATCTGCTCCGGCGCCGCGTCCATGCCCCGAAACTGCCGCAAATGATCGGAGATCGCCTGCCGCAGCGCCCAGGCCCCCTGCGGCGGCGTAGGCCGCAGCAGCCCTGTCCCCTGCTCCAGGATCGTCTGCCGCATGAGACGTGCCCAGACGGTAAAGGGAAAGTCCTCCGCCGCGATGGAGTTGGTCACCAGGTCCAGAAACCAGGATTTCTCTCTTGGTTCCGCCTCCTGCTCATGCGACGGCTGCGGCGCGGCCTCCGCCGGCGGGAGTATGGAGCTGACGAAATACCCCCGCTTTTCCACACCTGTCAGATATCCCTCGGCCATCAGCTGCTCATAGGCGTTTTTCACCGTGATCACACTGACCTCCAGATGGGCGGCCAGGGCCCGTTTGCTGGGCAGCTTTACCCCTGCCGCCAGACGTCCGGCAAGTATGTCCTCCTTTACAAAGCGATACAGCTGCTCGTAGAGACTGACTCCCGCCTGCTTGTTCAGTGTATAGGTCAGCATAGTGCCGCCTCCATTCTGGTATTAACAATTAAAATCAAAATGGATATTTTAATCATACCAGTTCCTACTATAATACGGTTTGAGCAGAAAAGCAAGGGGGACTTCCCTCCCCCATTACATTTGCAAAGGAGAACTTACGATGTCTGACAGAAAAATCAGAACGATGGTGACGGCCGCTGTGTTGGCAGCGCTATCCTGTGTAGCCACTATGGTGATCCAGATCCCCTCCCCCATGAATGGTTATGTAAACCTCGGCGATTGCTTTGTGCTGCTGAGCGGCTGGCTGCTGGGCCCCTGGTGGGGCTGCGCCGCAGGCGGCATCGGCTCCATGCTGGCCGACCTGCTGCTGGGCTACGGTCACTACGCCCCCGGCACTTTGATCATCAAGGGTGCCATGGCGCTGGCCGCCGCGCTGATTTTTAAGGCCTTCCGTAAAAACACCGCGGGGGCACTGATCAGCGGTCTGGCCGCCGAAGTCATTATGGTGGCCGGGTACTTCGGCTATGCGGCATTGCTGCTGGGCAAGGGCATCGGAGCTGCGGCCAGCATTCCCGGAAATCTGGTGCAGGGCGCTGTGGGCCTGGTGGCCGGTTTCCTGCTGCTGCAGGTGGCCCGCCGGACGCATCTTGAAGAAAAGGTCAGTGTGTGATATACTTATGGCGGGCCGGGTATGGCCCGCCATATTTTTTAATTTATGAATAAGCGAGGTATTTGTCATGGCAGGTATCGTGCATGAACTGGACAACAGGGATCTGCTGGAGCAGGTAAAGCAGGAATCCGCCGCTGCGGCCCGCGAACTGGCAGAAGCCGCCCATCTGCGCAAGGGGCAGATCGTGGTGATAGGCTGCAGCACCAGTGAAGTCGTGGGAAAGCAGGTGGGCAGCTGGTCTACGCCGGAGGTGGCGAATGCCATTTTTGCCGGGCTGCACAGCGTGTTCGGCCCCATGGGCGTATACATCGCCGCCCAGTGCTGTGAGCACCTGAACCGCGCCATCATCGTAGAGCACGAAGCCGTGCCCACCCTGGACATTGTCAACGTAGTACCCCAGCCCAAGGCCGGCAGTTCCTTTGCCACCGCCGTTTACAACGCTTGCGCGCATCCGGTGGCCGTGGAGGAGATCAAGGCCGACGCCGGTCTGGACATCGGCGGCACACTGATCGGTATGCACCTGAAAAAAGTCGCCGTGCCGGTGCGTCTGGCGCAGAACCACATCGGCAGCGCCATCCTGCTGGCCGCCAGAACACGGCCCAAGTTCATCGGCGGCAACCGCGCCCACTATGACGAAAATCTGAAAGAGGGATACCCGGAATTCTGATTTTCACACTCCCCTTTGTAAATAGCAAGACCTCCGGCATTGGTCGGAGGTCTTGCTTTTTCTGTTCAGCTGTCCGCTGTCAGCGCCTTGGCCCTGCGAATACTGTAGGCCCCTTCGATCCCTACCAGCAGCACCCAGCCCGCCGCCACAGCTGTGCAAATGCCGTAAATCCCCCAAGCCGGGATCAGCAGATACGAGAGCACCACCCGCAGCAATACCTGCAGCAGTGATGCCACCATGGTCAGCCGCAGGCGCCCCAAGCCGCGGAAAAATCCCTGAATGACCTCCCCCAGATAGGCGAACACATACAGGTACGCCATGGTGCCCGTATACTGTGCACCCGCGGCAATGACCTGTCCGTTATCCGAGAAAAGCCCCACGATCTGCGCCGGAAACAGGAAACACACGGTACCCAGTACGGCGATCAGCACCAACACCGTGCGGACGCCCATGCGGTAGAACCTCTGTGCACGGGCTCTGTCCCCATGGCCCAGGTTCTGAGACAGACACACCACCATTGCCGCGCTGATACCCTGCGAGAAGCAGAACAGAAACTGTTCCGTCCGCAAAGACATGTTATATCCGGTCACCGTATTGGTGCCCAGCGGTGTCAGCATACCCTGCACCAGCAGCCGTCCAATGCAGACCACCGCCTGCTGCAGCGCGGCCGCCCAGGCATAGGACAGCACTGTGCCGCCCATTTTCTTTTCAAACCGCAGGTCACTGCGCCGCAGCACCAGCGGCTGGCAGCGGCGCTGGGTATACAGGATGCACCACCCTGCGGAGAACGCCTGACAGAGCACCGTCGACCACGCAACACCGCGGATCCCCCACGCGAACACTCCCACAAACAGCAGATCCAACAGCGCATGAAGTGTGGAAGACACCAGCAGGATAACGAACGGCATCCGCGAGTTTCCGCAGGCGCGCAGCATGGACGCATAGTAATTGTACAGGAAGCAAAATATCAGACCTGCAAATACCAGCTGCAGATAGATCGATGCCTCGCGGCAGACAGCCTCTTCCGTCCCCTGCGCCCGCAGGAGCGATGTAGAGAATGCAATTCCCGCCGCAGCGATGAGCAGCGTCAGCACCGTACCCCCGATAAGCGCGGTAGCGTTCATGCGCCGCAGCTGCTCCCACTCCCCCGCGCCGCAGAAATGCGCGCACAGCACAGCTGCGCCGATAGTGCCGCCGATCACCAGCGCATTGGCCACATCTATAATGGGCGAGGCCACACTGATGCCCGACAGCGGCAGATCCCCCAAAAATTTGCCTACCACGATGGCATCCACGATACTGTACAGCTGCTGAAAAATATTGCCCAAAATAATGGGCAGCGCAAAGTACAAAAGCGTTGACAGCGGCGCGCCGGTCAGCAGCGCATCGTTTGACCGCGCCGGATGCAGCCCATGCACAATATATCTGTGCGGCATGATCGCCTCACCCTCCTTATGAGATACTCTTCTCCCCACACTCCGCGGAGGACAGCGCCGCATGCTCCGTCATCAGCCGGCGAATGACACGATCTATACTATGCGCAGTGCGGCGAAAGTCCTCCGTGGTATAGCCGCGGGTGGTCATCGCCGCTGTTCCGATGCGCACCCCGCTGGTCTGAAACGGTGTGCGCCTGTCACCGGGAACACAATTCTTATTCAGTGTGATGCCGCACTGATCCAGCGCCTCCTGCACCTCCCGCCCGGTCAAACCGGTATCGGTCAGGTCCAGAAGGAACAGGTGGTTATCTGTGCCTCCGGTGACGACTTTGTACCCCATGGCAATAAACTCATCCGCCATAGCACGGCAGTTCGCCGTCACATTGTGAATGTATGTTCGGAATTCCGGTGTCAACGCCTCCTCCGCCGCAATGGCCTTGCCCGCAATAACATGCTGCAGAGGGCCGCCCTGTATACCCGGAAATACGGCGCTATCCACCTTTTTGGCCCACTCCGGCCTGCAGAATATCAGCCCTCCGCGAGGTCCGCGCAAGGTCTTATGCGTCGTGGTGGTAATAACATCCGCCAAACCAAAGGGGCTGGGATGCTCCCCTGCCGCCACCAGTCCGGCAATGTGGGCCATATCGACCATAAAATAAGCCCCCACTTCCTGCGCCGCAGCGGCAAACCGGGAAAAATCAATCACCCGGCTATACGCCGATGCACCGGCCAGGATCAGCTTTGGCTTCAATTCACGGGCCATACGCTCCATGGCGTCATAGTCAATAAGTCCATTTTCGTCCACATCATAAAAATGCATATCGTATAATTTCCCGGAGAAATTTACCGGCGAACCGTGTGTCAAATGTGCCCCATTGGACAAGCTCATGGACAGGATGCTGTCTCCGGGCTGCAGAAGTGCCATATAAGCCGCCAGGTTGGCAGAGGAGCCGCTGTGGGGCTGGACATTGACATGATACTCCGTATGAAATACCTCTTTCCACTTGGAAATACAGTATTCCTCCAACTCGTCCACCACCTGGCAGCCGCCATAGTAGCGGCCCTTGTTGCCTGAGCCGCGGGCGGCGGGGTAACCTTCGGAGTATTTGTTGGTCAGGCAGCTGCCGACGGCACGGCGGATGTCGTCGCTGACGAAGTTTTCGCTGGCGATCAGTTCTATCGTGGTCTGCTGGCGCTGTTCCTCCTGCGCGATATAGTCAAATACTTTGGATGCCATTTGCGTCACCTTCCTCTATTTTGTATGATATCAACAGCTATTATACACCATATTGTGGTTTTTGCAAGAAAAAACAGTGCCGGCGGCACTGTTTTTCAAGTGATGGGAAAAACGAATTTCAGCGCTAAAAATACGATAATAGCGACAGGGCAGGCGATCAAAAAGCGTTTGCAGTTCCTGCGGGCACGCTGGGAAAGCTCTTCGTCCTCCGTTTCGTTTTTGTAACGAACATAGCTCCATCCAGCCCCTAAAAGACACAAAACAGGCACGAAATACAAACAAATGGACACAATATAAGGCATAGCGTTCCCTCCCTTTCAACTGTCCTCAGTATATAGGAAATGGGGGAAAAAAGCAAGCAAAAGTCCGCCAATGTCCAGTAGAAAACAGTCCTGTACAAAGGGTTGATGTTCAAGATGGACAAGCGCAGTTTTGTCATTGCAGTGTGCGTAACTCCCCCCAACCGATTTTTATTCCGTTATGACCGCTCTGTGCTGACGATCTGCCGGCAGCTTCCGGCGCAAAAAAGAGGCACCCGATGGGTGCCTCTTTTTTTGCTTTTGGTTTCGAGTTACTTGGCGGCCTT
>CAVGEC010000081.1:0-7512 GCA_963628195.1 Bacteroidaceae bacterium | reverse complement strand
CAGAAACAAAACCACCCAACAGGGTGGTTTTGTTTTTTTGAATCTGTTTAATTTCCGAGAACAGAAAAAAGCACCCCGACAGGGGTGCTTTTTCTGCTATTCGGCGGCACGGACAGCGGCCTGAATGGAGGCCAGATCATTGATGGTCCAACCGTTGCGCTGGTCATCAGACACATACGCCATAACCGTCACCGTACTCACGGAGCAGAACTCATCGCGGGGAATATACGCATCAAACTGACCGTCGTCCGCTGATATGTATCCCATTCGCATAAATGTATCGCCATCGGGCGGGTCAAACACCGAGTAATTTCGCCCGCCCTCCGGCAGGGTATAGCGGATGTGCAGCGCCACATTCTCGCCATCCACTTCGCAGGTGCCGCCGGTAAGCGCCGCACCGTTCTCATCCGTGTTTAAGAACCGTCTGAAGGTCAGCGTGCGCGGCAGCGCCGGGACGGAGGACGCTGCCTCCGCTGGGGCTGTTACCTCCGGTTCCGTGACCTGTGTTGTGTTCTCGGCAGGTATCACGTCAGGAGAATCCGATGTGTCCGCCGGGGCCCCATCCGGCGCGACGGTGATCCACATGGCGGGGCGGGCATCGCCTTCAAAACCTACCGCATCGTACCATATATCGCCCGCCGTCCAGTAGATCGTCTGGTAATCCAAAATATACGCAAAGCCCCCGTCCTTACTGGGAGAGCGGAGCATCCAGTCTCCGTGGAGACGTGTAGTATTCGTGCCCCACCCCTGGCGGTTGACCCGTATCTTATTGTGCGGGTGGACGTAGTCCGACAGGAATACGCGGCGGCTCTCGGCGGTGGGGAAATACTGCTCGGTCTCCTGTGCGCTCAGGAAAAACACATAGTCCTGGGTGTCCGGGCCGGGATCGTTGTCAAAGCCGGGACTGGGATCGGTGTGGATGTCCGACAGGGCGATACGGGCCTGCTCAGCGGGGGTAAAGGCCATCTGCATGAAGTAGTTGTTCAGCCAGCCACGGGCACAGGAGGTAGCCCACACCGGATTTTCCACTGGGTACCAATCATAGCAATTGACAACATAATCCAGCACTCTGTCGCTGATGACCAGCAGCCTGCCGTCCTTCTTGTCCAGCACCCGCCACTGGATGGCCTCCGGGCCGTTGTCCAGGTCGTTGTCCTGCTCGTAGCGGCCTATGGTGATCAGGTCGCCCACCTGGGCGCTGCTGAGATCGCCCACGGTGTCGGCGGTGTCCGCCGCGGGGATACGCACCCGGATGCAGGGCCGCACGCCCGTGCGGTAGTCGGTCACATCACCGTCGCGGAAGCAGTAGCCGCCGTTGGTAACACGGCCAAAATCCTCGGTAGTGTAGTACCATGTATCACGGGCGATAGTCACCGTGCCGCCGTCCTGTCCCGGCGTACGCAGCAGCCAGTCCGTACCGGGCTTGGCGCTGCCGCCGAAGTCCTCCGCCAGCGTCTCACCCTGGGCAGCCGCCTGCTCCCGCGCATGGGCCACGGCGTAGGCCGTGCCCCAAGCCACGCGGGCCAGCGCGTCCTGGAAGTAGTCGTTGGCCTGCTTCAGGCTTAGGATGAACACCATGTCTTCCGTGACGGCGGAATCATCCTTCACCCCGGTAACGGGATCGTCGTAGGGCGTCACCTGGGAGGTCACCATAACGGCCTTCTCCTCGTCGGAGAAAGCGCTGTCATAGAAGGCGCCGTTCAGTTCTGCCCGCAGGGACGAGGTGTCCCACCGCACCGAGCCGTTGGTGTCGTAAGGCATGTAGTCCAGCACCCGCTCGCTGACCAGCAGGGCCGTGCCGTCCTCACAGGCCAGCACCTTCCATGTGATGGCCTCCGGGCCATTGGCGGTGTCGTTGTCCTGCTCGTAGTGACCGAACGTGATGGTGCTGCCGGGAACGACGCTCTCCGTCAGGGTGGGGAGATTCTGCTCCACCACCGGGTCTTGCTCATCGGTATCCGGCAGGACCGCGGGCTGCCGCAGCAGCCATACTGCGGCTGCTGCCAGCGCCAGCACCAGCACAGCGGCGAAAATGCCGCCAGCTTTGCTCTTTTTCGCTTTAGCGGGCTTTTTCGAGGGCTTTTCCACCGGTGTTTCGGCGGAAGCTTCGACAGTCTCCGGGGGTAGTATCTCCGCTTGGGGCGTTGTCTCCGGGACAGCCGCTGTCTCCGCCTCAGCCTCCGCTTTGGCGCGGGCAGCTTCCTCCGCCGCCTTGGCTTCCGCGGCGGCGCGGGCCCTGCGCTCCTCTTCCTCGCGGGCGCGGGCGGCCTCCGCCGCTCTGGCCTCCTCCTGGGCGCGGGCCCTGGCTTCGGCCTCCGCTTTGGCACGGGCCTCTGCCTGGGCCTGGGCCTGGGCGGCCAGGGCGGCCTCCAGCGCCGCCTGGCGCTCTGCCAACTGGGCGCGGCCGGCGGACAGCGCGTCCTCTGCCGCCTGCAGGGCGCTCTCGCGGGAGGCAATGGCCTGTTGGCGCTCCGCCAGAACGCGGGCGAGTTCATCGACCTGGGCGGACTTGGCATCTGTCCCGGCGGTCAGTTCCTTCAAGGACGCTGCGCGTTCCTCCGCGGCGCACCGGGCAGCCTCCAGAGAGGTGCGCAGCGCAGCCACAGTCTGTCTCTTTTCCTCCAGCGCCTCCTGCTGCCGCCGGCAGTCCTGTTCCTGCGCCGCCGTCACCAGAATGGATGTGCCGCACTTGTGGCAGAACTCCTGCGGGCCGTCCAGCTTTGCGCCGCAGCGGGGGCAGTAGTACAGCTGGGGCAGCTCCTTGCCGCATTTGCGGCAGAACAGGCTGTCCGGGCTGTTCTCGGTATGGCAATAAGGACAATTCATGTGTGCACCCCCTTAAAACGTCACGTTGCTGGTGTAGCGATAGTCCTTGCCGCTGGAATAATGCTCGGACTTGTAATACTTGATGCTGAAGGTGCCGTTGCTGTAGTAAAGCGTCAGATCGTCATCGATCTCATAGGTGGACGGGATCGAGGTCACGTTCTTGATGCGGAAGGAACGGGTGGAGTAGACGGGATCCTCCAGATACTCCTGCACATAGGAATAGTCCGTCCAGTGCATAAAGTGCACGGAACCCTTGATATCAAAGGTATGGTCGCTGTTGACGACGGTCTCCAGCTCGATATACTGGCCGGACTGCAGTGAATCCCGGTACCAGGAGTCCCATGTGCCGGTGCGGGTGTAGACCTGTTTCGTCTCAATGTAGTTCTTGGTAGCCTTCTTGGTGCCGCTGGCCTTCTGGGCCTGCTGCAGCATGGCGATCTGTCCGGCGGCGGTAGCGCCCTCAAAGCTGTAGCTGCCGGGGAGAGTCTGGTACATCTGAATGGCCTTGTCATAGCTGCCGTCGCGGGCCAGTTCATCCGCAGCGCGGAAAGCCGCCTCGTTGGCCAGAGCGGCGGCGTCCTCATAGTCTCCGGCAGAGACGTAATATTTCTGGGCCTTCTCATAGTCACCGATGCGCATAGCCGCGCCGGCGGCACGGTAACAGGCCTCCTGTATCCGTGCGGAACTGTCGGCATAGTTTCCGGCGGCGCGGAAGATTTTGACGGCTTCTATGTACTCGCCGGAATCCATCAAAGCGCGGCCCTTGGCGTAGGCGTAAAGCTTTTTGGCGTCCTGTGTATCCTCCGCCATGTCGAGATACTCGGCGGCGTCAGCAAAATTCTCCTGCTCCAGCAGCTGCACACCCACGGTGTAGCTGTTGGCTCGCAGCAGGGACTGGGCATCCTCTACATCGTCGGCCTGGTTCAGTTCCTGCACAGCTGCGCGCAGATCGCCGGAGGCCAGCAGAGCCTTGCCGTGCTCATAGTGGGTGCGGTGGATGCCGTCCAGCGCACCGGGGGCCTCCTGAGCCGCTGTATAGGCGGCAATAGCGCCATCGTAATCTTGTTCAGCCCGCAGCTGGTCGCCGCGGCCCACCCAGGCCGCCAGCAGCTGGTCCGGGCAGTCCTTGTAGTCGCCCAGGGCTTCCAGTGCAGAGATGGCGTCCAGATACGCGCCATTCTCCATGTCGGACAGCGCGGCGCGGTAACGGCCCGCCCGGATAAGGGCCAGTGCCGCGAACACCACGGCCACCGCCGCTACGGCGGCAATGGCGATCCTCAATACCAGCTTCCCCACAGGCTTGGTCGGCTTCTTTTCCGGCTTTTCGGCGCGGGATACACTCTCCTGCGGTGCCGCTTCCGGCACAGGCGGCATCTCCTGCGGCGCTTCCAGCGGGGCCGGCACGTCGGGCAGCACACTGGATATCGCAGCGATACGCTCATTCAGCGCAGCGGTCTGGTCCGCCAGCTGGCGCTGTGCCTGGGACAGAGCCACGGAGCGCTCCTCCAACGCCTGCTCACAGCGGTCTAATTCCTCCAGCCGGGCGTGCTGCGCCTGCATGGACGCATCCAGCTCCTCCTCCCAACGCCGGCAGTCCTCCTGCCGGGCGGCATCGGCCTCAGCCCCCTTGGTCTCAGCAGCCAATTGGGCGTTGATGTTCTCCTCCTCCCGGCGCAGCTGCTCCGTCTGGTCGGCGATCTCCTCCTGCAGCACCAGCGGATGGGCTTTGCTCCCGCAAGCCGGGCAGAACAGGCTCCCGGCGGTCAGGGCCGCGCCGCATACGGTGCAGTAGCCCCGCTGACGGATGGATGCACCGCAATAGCCGCAGAATTTGCTCTGGTCGGACAACTCCTTTTTACAGTTCGGACAGATCATCTCTCCACTTCCTTTTCGGCGGCGGGCGCACTCTCCCCTGCCCTGCCGCAGTATTTTGTGGTCATTGCAGACAGTATACCTTATTTATCCGTGATTGACAATGCAAATATGGGCGATTTTGCCAAAAACACAGTGAAACAGCGCAGCAAAAAGCACCCCGCGGGGTGCTTTTCTTCTTTCGATGTCCGTTGCTCCCGCTCCGCAAACACAGCTGCCGGCGGCCGCAGGGTATATACACGCCGAGAGAGCCGTCTCCTACTTTAGACCGATTTACATTTCCCGGCGGCTCCTGTATAATGGAATAAATTGTAATTTATAGAGCAAAGGCTATGACAGCGAGGGTACCCTCGCTGTCTCACGCGGATCCGCGTGAGACGGTTCTGCCTCTGCCGCAGGGAGGATAGCCCATGACCGATACAAGCGCCATCATCGTCAAGCCTTCTGTCGCACAGCAGTTCGAGGCTTTTGAAGCACGCGGCCGCGTGCTCTTTTTCAGTGCACCCTGCGGCTTTGGAAAGACGGCGCTGGCCGACGCCCTGCTGGACGGACGGCCTGTTCTGCGTCTGAACGCGGGGAGCGACGGCTTTGCGCTGCCCTCGGTGGAGGGCACATGGGACACCCTGCTGATCGACGACCTGCAGCGTATGCAGGAAGAGCAGGACTGGCAGGCACTGTGTGCGCTGATCCGCGAAAGCACGGGGCGGCGCTTTGTGCTGCTCTCGCGCGGCATACCGCCCGCCTGCCTTATGGCGTTTCAATATACGGGCATGATGATCGTCCTCAGCGCGGAAGACCTGTTGTTTGACCGCGAGGACATCCGCCGGCTGCTGCAAGCCTGCGGCGCAAAGGCAACGGACTCCGAGATCGGCGCAATTTTGAAAGAGACCTCCGGCTATCCTCTGGGCGCGGCGATCATCGTGCGGCACATGGCGGCGGGGCAGCCCTATGGCGCCGAACTGACCGCGCAGGTATACGGCGAGGTGTTCCTCTATTTCGATACAGCGGTCTACCGGCGCTTCGACCTGCCGATCCGCCGCTTTCTGCTGGAGCTCTCGCCCTTTGAGCGCTTTGATCTGGAGCTGGCGCGCATGGTCAGCGGCGACAACAACGCCGCTGCGCTGCTGGATACGCTGTGGCGAAGCACGACCATGCTGCGGAGCAGCGATATGCGGCACTTTTGCTTCTGGCCACAGTTCCGGCAATTCCTGCTCTGGGAACTGGACCGGGAATACACGGTGGAGAAGCAGCGCGCCCTGTTTATTCGCGGCGGGCTCTACTACGAACTGAAGGAGGACTTCTCCAGCGCGCTGGACTGCTATACCAACGGCGGCGACCACGCCAAGGTATCGGAGCTGCTGATACGCAACGCGGAGCTGCACCCCGGCATGGGGCACTACGCGGAGATGGAGCAGTACTACCGCGCACTGCCGGAGGCGGAGATACTCGCCTCTCCCTCGCTGATGCAGGGCATGAGTATGCTCTGCGCCCTGGGCGCGGACTATACGGGCTCGGAATACTGGTACGAATGCCTGAAGCGGTTTGTGGAACGCTGCGGCAAGGAGGACGCCGCCGGTCGGGAAGCACGCGGCCGCTTGGCCTGGCTGGACATCTCACTGCCGCAGCGCGGCGTAAAAAGCCTGACAGACACGATCCCCGCGGCATTCCGGCTGCTGACGAATAAGGAGTTGGCGCTGCCGTCGTTCTCCGTCACCAGTGCGCTGCCCAGCATTATGAACGGCGGCAAGGACTTCTCCCCGTGGAGCAAGAAAGACGACCTGCTCTACCGCACCATGCGTATCCCGGTGGAGGCCGTGCTCGGACGGGACGGCGTGGGCCTTGCCGACTGCGGCATTGCCGAGAGCAAGTTCGAAAAGGGCGAGGACATCTCGCCGCGGATGCTCCCCCTTGTACAGCGCATGAACGACATTCGCTGCGGCGGCACACCGGATATCGAGTTCGCCGTCAGCGGGCTGTTGACACGGAGCCTGCTGGCCAACGGACAGAGCGCGGATGCGCGAAAGACCATCGCCGACCTGCGCCGGCAGTTCGAGGAACGGAAGCTGACGCGCTTCCTGCCCAACATGGACGCCATACTCTGCCGGATCGCGCTGCACACCGGCGATCTGGACGAGGCCGACGCGTGGTACCGCGCCAAAGCGCCGCGGGAGCCGACGCACATCAACATCCTCAAGCGGTATCAATACTTCACGCAGGCCATGGTGGAGTTGGCCAACGGCAAGCCGGACAACGCCCTGCTGACTCTTGCGCCCATGGAACCGTACTGCACCGCCTGTATGCGCTATATCGACACCATACACCTGAAGGTGCTGACCGCCATCGCCCTGTACCGGAAGAAAGACGAGGGGTGGCGCGAGGCGCTGACAACGGCGCTGGAACTGGCGGAGGAATACCGCTTCATCCGCACCATCAGCGTCTACGGCGCGGCGGTGCTGCCGCTGCTGGACGCGCTGGAGTGGCCGGGAAACGCGAAATGGCACAAGCGGCTGATGGCAGGCGTGCGGGCGCAGGCCGCCATGTATCCCCGCTTTTTGCAGCCGCGGCTGGCTATGAGCGACGCGCTGACGGCGACGGAGATGCAGGTACTGCGGCTGATCTGCGCGGACAAGAGCAACGCGGAGATCGGGGAGATACTGGGCATCCGGCTTTCCACGGTCAAGACGCATGTGAGCAGCGTACTGAACAAGCTGGGCGTGAGCCGCCGCAGCGAGGCCAGGACCGCCGCGAAAAAGCTGTGGCTGATCTCAGAGGACTGAGAAGACAATGCCCGCGCACAGCGGGCCGCATATACAC
>CAVGEC010000080.1:0-7764 GCA_963628195.1 Bacteroidaceae bacterium | reverse complement strand
TGAACAGCAGCACGTCCTTGTGCTCCTGGTCGCGGAAATACTCCGCCATGGTCAGCCCGGACAGTGCCACGCGCATACGCACGCCGGGGGACTCATTCATCTGGCCGAAGACCAGCGCCGTCTTGTCGGACACGCCGCTTTCCCGCATCTCGCCCCACAGGTCGTTGCCCTCACGGCTGCGCTCGCCTACGCCGGTAAATATGGAATACCCGCCGTGCTCCATGGCCACGTTGTGGATCAGCTCCTGGATCAGCACGGTCTTGCCCACGCCCGCGCCGCCGAACAGACCGATCTTGCCGCCCTTGGGATACGGCTCGATCAGGTCGATGACCTTGATGCCTGTCTCCAGAATGTCCGCAGCGGGCATCTGCTCGGCAAAGGTAGGCGCGGCGCGGTGGATCTCCCACCTGGGCGCGCTCTCGTCCACCGGCGGCTCCCCGTCAATGGGCTCGCCCAGCACGTTGAACATGCGCCCCAGCGTCTTTTCGCCCACCGGCACCTCAATGCCGTGTCCTGTGGCGGCAATAGTCAGCCCGCGGGACAGCCCGTCGCTGCCGGCCATCATGACACAGCGGACGGTCTTGTTCTCCAGGTGCTGCTCCACCTCCATGGTGTAGCGCTGACCGTTCGCCTCCACGGTCAAGGCTTCGTTGATGGCGGGCAGGCTCCCCTCCGGGAAGCGCACGTCGATAACGGGGCCGGAAATGCCCGTGATAGTACCTTGTTTCATTGAGGTCAGCCCTCCTTTTCTTTCTTGCTGCGCTGGGCCCGTTCACCGGCGGAGACCTCGGTGATCTCCTGGGTGATGGCGGCCTGGCGCGCCCGGTTGAACTGGACAGACAAATCCTTCAGCAGCTCCTCCGCGTTCTGATCCGCCGCATTCATGGCGGTCATGCGGGCGCTCTGTTCACTGCAGAAGCTGTCCACCAGTGCGCTGTAGATATAGCCGGTCAGGCAGCTGCGCACAGCGTTGTCCAGCACCGCCCCGGCGGACGGCACGAACTCGTACACATCGTCCTCCACGGTAGCCTGCGCCGCGGCGTGGAAGCGCTCCCGGTGCAGCGGCAGGATCTGCGCCTGCTTCACCGTGGCCTCCAGACCGTTCTTCATATCCGTGTAGATGATCCACACAGCGCTGATCTTTCCCTCGTCGAACCGCTCCAGCAGCATCTCGGCGATGCGCCGCGCCCGATCCAGCGTAGGATTCTGCGCCGTGTACAAAAAGCTTTTCTCGATGGCGATCCCCCGCTGGCTGAACCACCGGCGTCCGTACTCGCCCACCACATACAGCTCCGCGCCCTCGCTGCCGGACAGCATCTGCTGCGCCTGACGTATGGCGTTCTGGTTGTATGCGCCGGCCAGGCCCTTGTCCGCCGTGATCAGCAGGCACGCCGCTGTCCCCGGCAGGGGCTTGGCGTTGGGATCCTCCGGTATCAGATACCGGCTGTCCACGGTGCTGTCCGCGTTGAACACGCGCCCGATCTCTGTCTGCAGTGCCTGGAAGTAAGGCCTGGTGTTGTCCAGTTCCTGCTTGGCCTTGCGCAGCTTTGCCTGGGAGATCAGATACATTGCGTGGGTGATCTTCTGTGTCTGCCGCACGCTTCCTATGCGCCGGCGGATCTCACTGGTGCTGGCCATGCGCTCACCGCCCGCCTGCGCGTTGGAACTTCTCCAACACGGTCTTTGCAAAGTCGTTGATCTGGCCCCGCAGTTCGTCGGTCAGCGCCGCGCCCTGCTCCAGCTGCAGCATCAACGTCTGACGGCTGGCGGCAAACTCACCCAGCAGATAGTCCCGCAGCTGGCACACCTGCGCCACCGGCACCTGCTGATAGATCCGCGCCATGGCGGTCACCAGCGTCACGATCTGCTGCGCTTGACTCAGCGGAGCGCAGCGCCCCTGCCGCAGGATATACATCAAGCTCTGTCCATAGGCCAGCTGGCTCTTGGTCTCCTCGTCCAGGTCGCTGGAGAACTGGGTGAACACCTCCATCTCGCGGTACTGCGCCAGATCCAGGCGCAGGGTGCCCACGGCCTTCTTCATGGCCTTCGTCTGGGCCGCGCCGCCCACACGGGATACGGACAGGCCCACGTTCACCGCCGGACGGTGTCCGGAGAAGAACAGACTGCTCTCCAGGAATATCTGGCCGTCGGTGATGGAGATGATGTTGGTGGGAATGTAGGCCGACACGTCGCCTGCCTGCGTCTCCACTATGGGCAGCGCGGTCATGCTGCCGCCGCCCCGCTCGTCGCTCAGGCGCGCAGCGCGCTCCAGCAGGCGGGAGTGCAGATAGAACACGTCGCCGGGATAGGCCTCGCGGCCGGGAGAACGCCCCAGCAGCAGGCTCAATGCACGGTAGGCAATGGCGTGCTTGCTCAGATCGTCGTACACGATCAGCACATCCTTGCCCCTGTTCATAAAGTACTCGCCGATGGCCGCGCCGGCATAGGGCGCGATGTACTGCATGGAGGCGGATTCACCCGCACCGGCGCACACGATGATGGAATAGGACATGGCATCGTGCTTACGCAGCATTTCCGCGATCTGCGCTACGGAGCTGGCCTTCTGGCCGATGGCCACATAGATGCAGATCATGTTCTTGCCCTTCTGGTTCAGAATGGTGTCGATGGCAATAGCGGTCTTGCCGGTCTGGCGGTCGCCGATGATCAGCTCGCGCTGGCCCCGGCCGATGGGGAACATGGAGTCGATAGACAGGATACCTGTCTGCATGGGGGTATTCACCGGCTGGCGGTCAATGATGCCGGGGGCCGGGCTCTCGATCATGCGGTACTCGTCCACGCGGATGTCCCCGCCGCCGTCGATAGGCGCGCCCAGCGCGTCCACCACGCGGCCGATCATGGCATCGGATACGCCGATACCGGCGGTCTTGCCGGTACGGTATACCGCCGTACCCTCGCTGACCTCCTCCACACGGCCGAACAGGATGCAGCCGATGCGGCTGCCCCGCAGCTCCTGCACCATGCCCCGGATGCCGCCCTCGAACAGCAGGATCTCGCCGTAGGTAGCGTTCTCCAGCCCATCCACATAGGCGATGCCGTCCGCCACAGTGAGCACGCTGCCCACCTCACGGGCGCATACCTCCGGCACCCAGTTTTTCACCGTGTCCCGGATCAAGGGGATCACGGAGCCGCCGGCGCTCTTGATGCCGGTCAGCTTCTCCTTCAGCTGTTCCAGCCGGCCCTCCGCCGTCCAGTCGATGATCTCCGTGCCCAGTTCGATGCGGAAACCGCCCACCGCGGAGCGATCCTCCTGCCACACCAGTTCCACGGTCTTACCGTACTTTTTCGACAGCACATCCTCCAACTTGGCTTTCTGCGCGTTGTCCGGCGGACAAGCGCTGAACAGTTTCGCCGTCAGGCGTGCATCAGTGCTCATTCTGTTCCTCCTCCGCGGCGCTCACAAAGGAGTCGTAGGCCTTGGCCGTCTGGGCCGCCAGAAGCTTCTCCATGGCATCCTCGGCAATGATCACCGCCTCGCGGTTGGCCTCGTCCACGATTTTCTGGCGTTCGTTCTCGGCGGCGTCCTTGGCGTCAGACAGGATCTTATCCGCCTGCACACGGGCCGCGTCGCGCTGCTGCTGGGCAAAGGCCTCCGTCTCCTTGGCGGCGGCGGCGCGCTTTTCCTCCAGTTCGGCATCAAAGGCGGCCTCCCGCTGCTTCATAGCAGCCTCCAGATTGGCGGTGGACTTCTCCCGTTCCTGGGCGGCGGACTCCATATCGGCATAGTGCTTCTCGCGCTTGGCCATAAAGTTCTTCACCGGCTTGAACAGCAGCAGATACAGGCCGCCCACCAGGATAGAGAAGTTGAAGAAGTGCAGCAGTATCTGCTGCCAATCAATATTCAGTGGGATATTCATAGCGTCTCTCCCCGTTTCTTACAGCACAAAGATAATCAGGATGACCACCAGCAGGGCGTAGATGATGGCGGTCTCCAGGAACACCAGGCCCAGCATCATGGTGGTACGGATCTTGCCCTCAGCCTCCGGCTGGCGGGCAATACCCTCGGCGGACTTGCCCACGGCCATACCCATACCGATGGCGCCGCCGGCGGCGGCGATGCCGATGGCGATACCAGAGGCCAGCGCCTTGCCGCTCGCGCCGCTGTCAGCGGTATCCTCGGCGGCGGTGACAGCTGCGCCGTCAGCGGGGGCGGTGTCGGCGAATACGGTCACGGTCAGCATAGCGGTCAGTGCCAGCACCAGGCACAGCACCAGGGCAAACGCCTTCTTGTTGAACAGTTTCTTCATGATTTCTCTTTCCTCCGTCAGTTATTTGCAGTTTCAGCTTTGATTTTCTTGTTTTTCTTGGGCTTGGGCGCGTGCTTTTCCGTGGTCTCTCCGTAGAACAGGGAGGTCAAGGTGGTCAGCACATAGGCCTGGATCAGCGCGTGGAGCAGCGTGAACAGTACGGCGATGACTACGGGGATCACATAGCTCAACGTCACATAGTAGTAAACCAGCTCCGTCACCAGCAGGCCGCTGAGCAGCGCGCCGAACATACGGAAGCTCATGGAGATGGGCAGAGAGAAGTCCTTCAGGGCCTTGCCCGCGCCCTTCAGGCCGTTGGCCACGATGCCGCCCACCAGGATCACGCCGTAGGACAGGCAGCCCAGCGAGATGGCCGCGTTCACGTCCGACAGCGGAGCCGGCAGGGCGATGGTGTGCCCATTGGTGGTGATGGCCTGGAAGCCGAACAGTTCAAACAGCGTACCCACAAAGATGTACACGCCCGCGCCGAAGATGTACGCCCCCAGGAAGCCGTTGCGGTGCGGGCTGTTGTCCTTGGCCATGCCATCGAATATCCCCACGACCGTCTCCACGGCGAGCTGGAGCTTGCCGGGAACATACCTGAAGCGGGGAATGACGAACAGCCGCAGCAGCAGCGCGGCCAGCAGGATGAACAGCACCACCACGAGGGAGGAGATGTACCCGGGGTTCACATCCTTCCAACCGAACAGGCTGATGCGGTTCGTGCCGTGGAGCACCGCGTCACGCATGGCCTCCTGCACCGACTCCGACTTGCCGTGTCCGGGGACCAGCAGAGAGCCCGCCAGGAACGCCGCGGTGATGAGCAGCCACACCGTGATGAACCTTCTTTTTTTCGTTTTTTCCATTCTTCTTTTCACCTTTTACATCCGGTAAAATTTTGTGCCGTGTCGCTTTGCAAACGGCAGAAGCGGCACGCCGCCTCCCCCGGGCCTTACGATTTTTTAGCGAATTCTTAACGCCCGGTGTCAGCACCTTGACACTTCCTTTTTATTATAATAAAAAACCTATGACAACACAAGCATTTTTTCGCCGCAGAAACCATAACAATTGGCAAAAAGCGCCAAAACTTTTATCATCTCCCGCATTTTGATAAAAGCCGCCCGTCCCCGCCGCACCAAATCACGCAAAAAGCAGGGCGCCTGCCGCCGCAGACGCCCTGTTCCGCTTATTTCCCGTCCCGTTTTTTGGCGAAGGCCGCCTTTTTCCTCGGTGACATTTTTCCCTTCTGCGCCGACGGTTTCGCCGTGGGCGTCCCCCGCCGCCCCCGGTTGCCGGATGTCTCCTTCCTCCGGCGCTGCTGCCGTTCCGGCTTCTCCTTTCGCTCAGGCTTCACCGGCGGCTGGCCGTAGAGCTCGCCCTTCCGCGGCCGTATCAGGCACTTCTTCTCGTACCCGATCAGATCCGTCCGCCCCGTCTCCTCTAGGGCCTCCACCACCAGCTCACGCTTCTCCGGCCTGGACCACTGCAAAAGCGCCCGCTGCATGGCCTTCTCCTTGGGTTCCCTGGCCACATATACCTCCGACATGTCCCGCGGATCGATGCCCGTGTAGTACATGCAGGTGGACAGCGTACCGGGTGTGGGATAGAAGTCCTGCACCTGCTCCGGCGTCCGACCGTTTTTGTGCAGGAACTCCGCCAGCTCCACCGCGTCGCTGAGGGTACACCCCGGATGGCTGGACATCAGATACGGCACCAGATACTGCTCTGTGCCGCCCTCCTCGTTCAGCTTCTGGTACTGCCTCCAGAACTTGAGGAACACGTCAAAATGCGGCTTTCCCATGTAGTCCAGCACCGAACTGACACAGTGCTCCGGCGCCACCTTCAGCTGCCCGGAGATATGGTGCTTTACCAGTTCCTTGAAAAACGACCTGTCCTTGTCCTGCAGCATATAGTCGTACCGTATGCCGCTGCGCACGAACACCTTCTTGATGCCCGGTATCTCCCGCATCCGCCGCAGCAGCTCCGTGTACTCCGAGTGATCCGCGTCCAGATTGGGGCACGGCTCCGGTGCCAGACAGCTGCGGTTCTTGCACATGCCGCACCGCTTCTGTTTCTGGCAGCTGGTGTGGCGGAAGTTGGCGCTGGGCCCGCCCACGTCGTGGATGTAGCCCTTGAACCCCTCCTCGTGTGTCAGCAGCTCCGCCTCCTCCAGCACGGATTCGATGGAGCGGCTGGTGACCATTCTCCCCTGGTGGAAGGCTAGCGCGCAGAAATTGCACCCGCCGAAGCATCCCCGGTTGTGGGTGATGGAGAACTGTACCTCCTCGATAGCCGGTATGCCGTTCCTGTACATAGGGTGCACCTGCCGTGTGTACGGCAGGGCGTACAGCGCGTCCAGTTCCTCCCGCCGCAGGGGCCGCGCCGGGGGATTCACCACCAGATACCGCCCCTCGCAGGGCTGCACCACCGCGCAGCCCCGGATGGGATCGTGCTCGTCGTATTCGATCTTTGTGGCCCGTGCATAGGCCGCCTTGTCCGCGCATACCGCCTCATAGCCCGGCGCGTCCGCCCGGTGGAATTTCAGCTCTCCCACCTGGTCGGTGATGTACGCCGTCCCCGGTATGTCCGTCATCTCCGACGGCGGCGTTTTCCTGGCCAACCGCCGTGCGATCTCCGCCGTGGCGCTCTCGCCCATGCCATAGACCAGCAGATCCGCCGGTGCGTCGAACAGGATGCTCCGCCGCACCCTGTCGTCCCAGTAGTCGTAGTGGGCGAACCGCCGCAGCGACGCCTCCAGCCCGCCGATGACGATGGGCACATCCGGCCACGCCTCCCGCACACGGTTGGCGTATACGATAGTCGGTCTGTCAGGCCGCTTGCCCATCTCCCCGCCCTCGCTGTACAGGTCGCGGGTACGCCGCCGCTTGGCCACCGTGTAGTGCGCCACCATGGAGTCCAGATTCCCTCCGCCGATGAGCACGCCGTACCTGGGCTTGCCCATGGCACGAAAGGCCTCCGCCGAGCGCCAGTCCGGTTGGGGCAGTATGGCCACACGGTAGCCCTTGCTCTCCAGCAGCCGTGCGATCAGCGTAGTACCGAAGCTGGGGTGGTCAATGTACCCATCCGCCGTCACCACCAGGAAATCATAGTAGTACCATCCCCTGTCGATCATCTCCTCCCGGCTCACCGGCAGAAATTCAATTCCTTTCTCCATGTGTTCCCACTCCCAACTCTATTCGTATCTTCGTTCTCCGCCCCGCCCCCGCGGCAGCGCAAAGCTGTTTCGCGCCCCGGCGCGGGCGTTCTATTTGTCTCCGCCGGGGAGTATTTCGTGCTCCGGCACGAGTAACTTTCTTTTGTTGCCAAAAGAAAGTTACCAAAGAAAACCACTCAAACCTACGGTTTAAGGATCCCTCAGCGCGCTATACCCGTTCGCCGCTGCCCGCTTTTCCCTCGCGTACCCGGCGCGTTCTTGCCCGCTGCCGGTCAAAAGGACTGCTTGTACGCTCACCGGCGCGGAGGCTGGCGCGGCCGCTTG
>CAVGEC010000079.1:0-7857 GCA_963628195.1 Bacteroidaceae bacterium | reverse complement strand
AGGTCGAGGGCTTCTCCACTGTGGCCGCTCTGTACATGGAGCAGGTGCAGATCGTCACCACCAATTCCAGCATCAAGACCGTTGAGGATCTGAAGGGCAAGTCCGTGTCTATCGGCGCTCCCGGTTCCGGCGTGTACTTCAACGCCATCGACGTCCTGGGTGCTTACGGCCTGACCGAGGATGACATCAAGCCCACCTACCAGTCCTTCAGCGACAGCGCTGACGCTCTGAAGAACGGCCAGATCGACGCTGCCTTCATCGTGGCCGGCGCCCCCACCACCGCTGTGACCGACCTGGCCACCACCAAGGATACCTATCTGGTCAGCCTGGACAGCGAGCACATCGCCAAGCTGCTGGAGACCTCCGACTACTACACCGAGACCGTTATTGCCAAGGACGTGTACTTCGGCGACTAAATCCTTAGCAGAAAATTGACACTTTTCGAGGCTACGGCGGGGTTTCCCGCCGTAGTCCTCGCGCTATCATCGAGGAATAGGGGCGCACCCGCCCCGCTATCTGAAATATTCGGGGAGAGAAACGACTATGAGCATCGACAAGAAAAAACCGGATACCAGCCCGGCCGGCGGCGCAAACACCGCCGCGGACGAGGCCCCGGATCTGGATGCGGTCATGCGCAAATATGACCGCGAATCCGCCACCCGCCTGTGGGAGGGCACGCCGCAGCTGATCATCCGCATCCTCATGGCCGTGTTTGGCCTGTTCTGCATCGGCATGACGCTGTTTTCCAAGGATATGCCTGAGATCCGGCTTACCCTCTTCGTGGGCTGCATCATCATCATCGGATTTCTGACCTATCCTGCCAGCAAGCACCATGTCAAGGTCAATTTCCTGCCGTGGTATGATGTTGTGCTGATGGTGGTGGGCGCGTCCTGCTTCTTCTACTTCGCGCTGAACGCCATGACGCTGGTGCGCCTGTCCACCCGTATCGAGACGGTGCATGTCATCATTGGCGTTGTTGGCATTCTGGTTCTGATGGAGCTGTGCCGCCGCTGCGTGGGCCTGCCCATTCTGTGCGTGGCCGGCGTACTGATCGTGTACGCGTTCATCAATCAGTTGAGTTATGCCGGCGCGGTGAACGGCGCTACTCTGTATGATGCGCTCAAGACCATCATCTACAAGCTGTTCTATACCACCTCCGGCGTCATCGGCACACCTATCAACGTGTGCTATACCTACATTGTCCTGTTTATCATCTTCGGCGCGTTCCTGGAGCGTACCGGTATCGCCAACTTCTTTATCAGCTTCGCCAACCGGCTGGCCGGCTGGTCCAGCGGCGGCCCCGCCAAGGTGGCCGTTATCAGTTCCGCCCTGTGCGGCATGGTGTCCGGTTCCTCTGTGGGCAACACCGTGACCACCGGCTCCTTCACCATTCCCATGATGAAGAAGACCGGCTACAAGCCGGAGTTCGCCGGCGCCGTGGAAGCTGCGGCCTCCACCGGCGGCCAGATCATGCCTCCCATTATGGGCGCGGCCGCTTTCCTTATGGCCGAGTACATGAAGATCCCCTATGCCAAGGTGGCTGTCAAGGCCATCCTGCCCGCCCTGCTGTACTTCACCGGTATTTTCATTGCCGTCCATCTGGAGGCCAAGAAGCTGGGGCTGAAGGGTGTGTCCCGCGATGAACTGCCCAAGTGGAAGCTGCTGGCCCGCGACTGCTATCTGATCATTCCCTTGATCCTGCTGGTGTGGCTGGTGTCCTCCGGCAGCAAGACCATGTCCCACTCCGCGGCTTACTCCATTCTGGCGGCTATTGCCGTGGGCTTCGTGAACTTCTTCCTGCAGGGCAAGCGTGGGGACGACGGCGCACAGCCCATGACCACCGGCAAGGCGCTGGGCAGCGCCGGCAAGCGTTCCTTCTTCTCCGCGGTAGAGTCCCTGGAAGCCGGTTCCCGCGGCGCTATCACCGTGGCCGTGGCCTGCAGTATGGCGGGCGTTATCGCCGGCTGCATCACCGTCACCGGCCTGGCTTCCATTCTCATCAACGCTATCGTGCAGTTGGCCGGCGATGCCACCATCGTTGGCCTGGTGCTGACCATGCTGTGCTGCATCGTGCTGGGCATGGGCGTGCCGACCACCGCCAACTACTGCATCATGGCCTCCACCTGCGCACCCATTCTGATCCAGCTGGGCTTCCCGCTGGTGGCTGCCCACTTCTTTGTGTTCTACTTCGGCATCGTGGCGGACATCACGCCTCCCGTGGCTCTGGCAGCTTACGCCGGCTCGGCCATCGCCAAGTCCGATCCCATGAAGACGGGCATCAACGCCACAAAGCTGGCCATCGCGGCCTTTATCGTGCCGTATATATTCGCCTACAGTCCGGCCCTGCTGTTTGAAAACATCAGCGGCTGGTGGGAGGTAGCGCAGATCTGCGTCAGCGCCCTGCTGGGCATCTTCGCCATCGCGGCGGCACTGAATGGCCATCTGTACAGAAAGATCCACCCGGTGCTGCGCATTGTCCTGGCCATCGGCGGCCTGGGCATGATGATCCCCGGCACCCTCACCGATGTGGCCGGCCTTGTGCTGGTGGCGGCGGTCATCGCATTCCAGAAGATCAGCGCCAAGAAGCACGGCGGCCCCGCCGTGACGGCGTAAACTCTGCCGAACAGAAAAATCCCCGCACAGCGTGAAAAGCTGTGCGGGGATATCTTTTTACAGAT
Organism: Bacteroidaceae bacterium; assembly: GCA_963628195.1. Lineage (GTDB taxonomy): Bacteria > Bacillota > Clostridia > Oscillospirales > Oscillospiraceae > Vescimonas. Next base: position 5,179 of record CAVGEC010000079.1, on the reverse strand, counting down.
TATTCATACATTTCGCCGCATTTTGCCTAAAGTGCACAATGCAGGCATCTTGCAAAAACTGACTGAATCCGTTATGATACAGACAACAAGGCAGTTTTTGCACAAAGAAAGGAGCATGACCATGGCACAGACCACGCGGAATGCCATACGCAAGGGTTTTTTGGAGCTGTTGGAGCAGCGGCCGCTGGATAAGATCTCCGTGGTGGAGATTGCGGAGCACTGCGGCGTGAACCGGAACACGTTTTATTACTACTACTGCGACATCTACGCCCTGGTGCGTGAGGTGCTGGAAACAGAGCTGGACAGCGTGCTCAATGCCCAGCCGCCCTGTGAAAGCTGGTGCCAGCTAATGATGAGGGTGACGGATTTCATGCGCGCCAACCGGCGGGCAGTGTACCATCTGTACCAGTCCAGCCAGCGTGATCTGCTGGAAAATGAGTACTACCAGGTAGTGTACGGCACCGTGCAGAGTCTGGTGCGCCGCACCGCGGGGGATCTGCAGGCCAAAGAGGAGGATATACAGGCGCTGTCTGCCCTGTATACCGCCACGCTGGTGGGACTGCTGCAAAGCTGGCTGCACTACGGCATGAAGCATGACGAGGAGCAGTTTGTGGAGCGGGTGACACGCTTGACGGACGGCAGCATGCGGCAGGCGCTGGAGCGCAGCTGCGGGGAGGGTAGGCCGTGAGCGGGTTCTGGACGTGCGTGGTGTATGCCGTAGCGCTGGCGCTTCTGGCCCATCCGCTGGGCCAGGCGCTGCCCCGGCGCTTCGAACCGGAGAGGCCGCCCTTCCACCCGTGGAAATGGGAGAAAAACGGGCGTGTCTACGCCCGGCTGGGCATTGACAAGTGGAAGAAGCTGGTGCCGGATATGAGCCGTCTGCTGCCGGATATGGTGAAAAAGCAGCTGCCCGATGGCGGGGCCGTCACGGCGGCCCAGGCGGAGACGCTGGTGCAGGAGACTTGCCGGGCAGAGGTGGTACACACTGCGTCCTGCCTGCTGGGGCTGGCCTTTCTGTGGCTGTGGCCCGGCTGGGGCGGTGTGATCGTGCTGGCGGTGTGGGTGCTGCTGGCCAACCTGCCCTTTATCCTGATACAACGCTATAACCGCCCCCGGCTGACACGGCTGGCGGCGCTGCTGCGAAAGAGAGAGCAGCGGAAAGGAGATACGAGTGCGCGTACTGATACTGACCTGTAATACCGGCGGCGGACACAACGCCGTGGCCGCCGCACTGAAGGAGAGCTTTGAACGCCGCGGCGCGGGCTGCGATGTGATGGACGGCTTGGGCTTCATCTCCAAAAAGGCCTCCAAGTTTGTGTCCAAGTGGCACACGCGGTTTTACCGCCGTTACCCCAAACTGTATAAAGCCGGCTACATGTCCGCTGAGGAGGATACGGGCATGGACCGCCGGGACGGCCCGGTGTACCGCTACATCGCCCGCGGCGCCCGGCGGCTGGGCCGCACGCTGCAGAGCGGCGGCTATGACGCGGTGGTCTGCGTCCATGTGATCCCCGCCATGATGATGACAGCACTGAAGCAGAACTGGAGCGCCTGCCCGGTATTCTGCTTCGTGGCCACGGACTATACCTGCAGCCCCACGGTGGGTGCGTGTACGCCGGATATCTGCGTCATCCCCCACGCGGAGCTGGCGGACGAGTTTGCGGCCTGCGGCATTGCGCGGGAGAGCATCCTGCCCGCCGGTATCCCCGTGCGCAGCGCTTTCCGTCAGCACGGCGACAGGGCCGCGGCGCGGAGGGCCCTGGGACTGCCTGCGGAGGGGCGGCACATCGTGCTCATGTCCGGCAGCATCGGCTGCGGTCCCATGGGCGACGTGGCGGAGGAATTGGATATGCGCATGGAGAAGGGCGACTTCGCCACGGTGCTGTGCGGCAGCAATAAGCAGATGCGCTATGCCTTGGAGCTGCGCAGCCTGTATCGGGTGGAGGCCGTGGGCTTCACCACGCAGGTGCCCCTGTATATGGACAGCGCCGACGTGCTGGTCAGCAAGCCCGGCGGCATCAGCATCACCGAGGCCGGCACGCGCGGCGTGCCCCTGCTGCTGGCGGATATGGTGGGCGGTTGCGAGACGTGGAACCAGGAGTTCTTTACCGCCCACGGCTGGGCGGCGGAGTGCCCTCCGGAGAGCATGGCCCGCGCTGCGCTGGATTTCCTGAATGACCAGCCCCAGCGGCAGGCCATCACGGCGTCCCAGAGCCGCGATTTCGACGGCCTGGCGGCGGAGCGCATCGCGGACGCGGTGTGCGCCCGCTGCGGGGGATAAGCAGCGCGTCCCCGGCGATCTGCCGGGGACGCGTTCTGTACGCCTTTTGTACGAGGAACCTCTTGCATTTGCCGGAAAGTGTCGGTATAATTGTTAAGGAAATGGCGATTTGTTCACAGGCAGGTCATATTCTTGTAGTAGGATGAAACTGCCGAAAGGAGGGCGTCAGCCTATGATGATCGAGAAGAGCGGCACCATCCGCCTGCGGGATATCCCTGCCGCGGGCCGGCTGTCGGAGGAGGAGCAGGAACTGGCGGCGGGTATGGTGCGCGTCACCCATCTGTACCGCAGCGCACTGAAGGTGGCCGTTACCCAGATGGAGATCCTGGATGAGGAGTTCGCCCGTCTGTACGACCATTCGCCCATCCACCATATCGAATACCGCATCAAGACGCTGGACAGCATTATCGACAAGCTGCACCGTCGGGGGCTGGAGGTCAATATCGACAATATCTACGCCCATATCCAGGATGTGGCCGGTATCCGCGTCATCTGCAACTACCTGGACGATATCTACTACCTGCGTTCGCTGCTGACACGCAGCGAGTCCTATACCGTCCTCCGCGAGGTGGACTATATCAAGGAGCCCAAGGACACCGGCTACCGCAGCCTGCACTTGATCGTCAATGTGCCCATCGTCATCAGCGAGGGTACCATGGTGCTGCCGGTGGAGATCCAGCTGCGTACCATCGCCATGGACATGTGGGCCAGTCTGGAGCATGAACTGCGCTATAAATCCGACAGAAAGTTCACCCAGCAGGACGCTGCCCGCCTGCGCCTGTGTTCCGATGCCATCAGCGAGATCGACCGGGAGATGCAGGACATCTACCAGGGCAACGAGCCCCAGTACCATGCGTAGCGCGCACTGCTGCCGAAATAAAAAAGACCGCCCTCGGCGGTCTTTTTTCGCTCCTGTTCCGTGTGCAGGGGGCTGTGCGTGTGCTATAATTCTGCCTAATACCTGCCGCCTGCATTTGTTATGCCAGCATCTGGATATTCCCGTTGCCTTTCGCGACACTTTCTGGTAGAATAGTCGTACAGCAAGGTCTGCGTACCGCAAAACTTTCCCGACGGGAAAATTCCGGTGCCCAGGCGTGGGAGAGGAAAACTGCGAAATAGAAGGAGGAACCGCCATGAAGAGACGACTGCTCCCCGTTTTGATGACCTTGGTATTGGTATGTGCGCTGCCCATATGGGCAGCTTTTGTTACATCGGGGGATGTAACAAATCCCCTGGTGTCCACCGTCGGCGCGACATCGCCGTCTGAACCGGTTGAGGTGAACACCGCCGCCGCTTTGAAAAGCAGCATAGATGCCGGTAAGTCCGTCAAGTTGACGGACAACATCACTATCACTGAAACACTGGAGATTGCAAGATCCCTGACACTCGACCTGAACGGCTATGTGCTGAAAATGGGCGGAACTGGCGGGGTAATCCATATTAAGAAATATGCTGAATATGATGTTAAGGTAGAAATAAAGGATGGAGAGCCGGGGAAAGAGCATACCGGAGAATACGCAGCCCTGCCCGCCGACGGTGTCATTACAGGGGGAAGGCTGATGCAGGGGGAGGAATATTGCTTGACGGGGGGTGCACCCTTAAGCTGACCGGCGGCTGCATTACAGACTGTCATGCAACTGGTACTGGTGGCGGCGGTGTAAATTCCCGCGATAGTGGTGCCATACTGTACATGAGTGGAACGGCAAGGATCGAAAACTGCACGGCGAAATGGTCGAGCGCAAACGCGATAGTTAATTCTGGTACGATGTATGCCGATGGCGGCACAGTGGACGGTACGATAAACAATCAGGGCAAGATCAAGCGCAGCGATGCTGCCACGGATGTGACGGTTTTTAAGAAAGCTGTGTATAATCGGCCATACGGCAGTATCGAAGCTGGAATATATAAGGGGACAGTGGAGAACATGGGAACGATCACCGGCGGCACGTTCTACGGCTCGATCGTAAATGAGGTAGGGCCTGAACAGGTCACCGGCGGCACCTTCGCGGTGACATTTGACATCGGCGATGGCACGAAGACCGAGCCGACGCTGGTGAAATATAGTGATCCGGTGCCCGAACGCGCAGCCCCCCACCAAGTCGGGCCACACCTTTAACGGATGGTATCTGGGCGATACCCTGTATGAGTTCGATACCCCGGTCATCGCCCCGCTGACTCTCACAGCCAAGTGGGAGAAGAACTCCTCCGGCTACTACTACACCCCGCCCGCGGAGGAGCCCATCGAGGCCCCTAAGACCGCCGACCCCGGTGTGGCCCTTTATGCCGCCCTGTCTATTCTGTCTCTGGCCGGCTTGACTTGTACCGCCAAAGAGCGATAAACGAAGCCAAAAGAAGCGCCGCCGGGCGCTTCTTTTCATCTGCCAGGTTTTCCCTTGAGAGATTCGCGGGAAGACAGGCGGCACGGCGAAGCCGTGATGGATGAGGTGTTACTCCCGTCCCGCCCGCAGGCGGCGTCCGCCATACCCCGGCGGCGTCAGCCGCCACCAACCAAAGCCGCCCTTCGGGCGGCTTTGGCGCGATTTGATAATCGCCCAACCTCAGGGGGTGGTTTCAAAAGGAGGGGGCCGCAGCCCCCTCCTTTGTCGTTTCAAGGGGAAAGGATTCTTAAGGAAAGGGGGAAATTCGAAATCCCCCTTTCCTTAAGTGGCGTTCTTTGGCTACTTTCTTTCGACATGGAAAGAAAGTAGCTTGCGCCCGCAGGCGCAACACCTGCTCATTCCCGCGCCAAGGGATCCTTAAACCGTAGGTTTAAGCGACTTTCTTTGGCAGCTTTCTTTCAACGATGAAAGAAAGCTGCTCGCCGTCGGGGCGGCGAAACCCTCCCCGCGCCCGCAGGCGCAAAACTCCTGCCTCCCGGCGCACCAAAAAAGCAGCCCC
>CAVGEC010000078.1:0-7865 GCA_963628195.1 Bacteroidaceae bacterium | reverse complement strand
TTTGGTGCGGGCGGCGGGACTCGAACCCGCACGCCTGTTGGCAATGGAACCTAAATCCATCGAGTCTACCAATTCCACCACGCCCGCATATCCACGCCGTATTGTAGCACACTTTCCCCTCTGGCGCAAGTGGCACAAAGCAGGGCAGCCCCGCCGGGCTGCCCTGCTTTTTTATTTCTCCCTCTTGATCGACCGTATATACTTGAAATACTGGCCGGGGTTGAAATAGAAATACGTCATCCGTCCCGGCGTGGCGGTGTCCAGAATACAGCCGTTGGCTGCGTAGTCGAACTCCCGCATGGCGGCCTCCACCTTATCCTCCACCGTGCGGCACTCCTGCTCATAGTCGAAGGGCCCGTGCTCAAAGACCACATACTCCCCCTCCGGCACATCCATCAGCTCCAGCGGTGCAGGAACAGGCCCGGAATAGTCGGCGGGAAGCCGCACGCCGTAGCTCTCAATGCGGGGATAATTCCATGCACAGAGACGGCCCTTGGGATCATTGATGTAGCCCATGATCTGTCCCGCCATGCCGTCGGACTCCGCGCCGCCGTTGTCGTCCAGCTTGCCGGGAATACTATCCAGTAATCCGCACACCGTGGCGCAGTCGCCGCCGGGAACATCCTTCTGCTTCTCCCAGAAATCCCAATAGCCGTTGCTCTCATAATTGCGCAGATGCAGATATTTGTGGGCGGGGATAGTGACAAAATATGTCTTGACGCCCTGTTCACTTTTGACCATACCTATTTCTCCTAATCCAAAGATATAGCGGTCAAAGGGATGGATGCGGGTACGCAGCACCACCGGACGGGGCTCCTTCCGGTACGCGCCGGGTGTAACGCCGTACAGCGCCTTAAAGGCACGGGTAAAAGCCTCCTGCCCGGAAAAACCGTAGTCCAGAGCAATGTCCAGCAAAGGACGCTCCGTATCCCGTACCTCCTTCAGCGCAAAAGCCAGCCGCCGCTGGTGGAGGTACGTCCGCAGGGACATGCCGGCCATCTCCCGGAACTTACGGGTGGCATGGTACTCAGAATAATGCAGGCGCGCCGCCAGCGCCCGCAGCGTCAGCGCCCGGTCGTCCCGGCGCATGATGGCCTCGTCCATCTCGTCGACCACCGTCTGGATCAGCTGCTGCCATTCGTACATACGCTCGCTCCCTTCTCTCGCTGCAAACAGGATACCTCTTTTCCCCGGAAAATTCTTGATACTTCTTGCTGTCAAAAACAGGGGCGGCACACGCCGTCCCTGTCCGCTTTTTATTCCTCTCCCGCCGCCTCCGCGCCGGCCTGCTCCTTTTGGGGCAGCTGCTCCGGCCACTTTGCCCAGGTCTGCCGGATGTAGGGGATCATCTGGTCGCGGGGCATCTCCAGCGCCGCCGCCAGCTCCCCGTAGAACTGATCCTCCGCCCGCTTCAGATACCGCTCGTCCATCTGGCTCACCTTCTTGCCGTGGCGCAGCGCCCAGGCCCGCTTGCGGCAGATGGCATGGATCATGGCGGCCAACTCTGTGCAGTCGCAGCGCTGCACCAGCTGGTGATAAAAATCCCTGGCCGCCCGCATCCCCCGCTGTTCGGGCTTCTGCTCCGGCAGTTCCGGCAGCCTGGCGATCAGCGCCAGCGCCTCCTCCCGGCCGATGATGGGCCGCATGAGCACGCCGGTGTCCACCGGTGTCATGACGGTGCCGCTGCGGTACAGCGGTGCCAGATGGTAATACTCCTTGTCTCCGCCGTCATAGGCCAGACCGGAGGGCCCGATACGCTCCACCCGGCAGACACCCTCGCCGCCGTATACCACCAGATCACCTGCAGCAAACATCTCACACGCTCCTTATCCGCACACAGATACACACAAACACAAAAAGGCACATGGCCTTCCGGCCATGCGTACCCCTTTTTGTTTTATTATACCACAGGATGTCGAAAAATGTAAGCACAATTTTCTCTTTTACTGTCGATTTTTTCAGCACGGTATAGTATAATACAGGAAATTTCCCGTGAGGTGAACCCTATGAAAGCTCCTGCCATCCATCCCTCCGCCTTTGTAGCGGACAACGCCACCGTCCGGGGCAGCGTGACTCTTGGCGAACACAGCAGCGTATTTTTCGGTGCCGTGCTGCGGGGTGACCGTGCGCCGATCACCATTGGCGCCGGCAGCAACATCCAGGACAACTGCGTGGTCCATGTGGACTATGATCACCCGGTCACGGTGGGCGATAATGTCACCGTGGGCCACGGCGCCATCCTCCACGGCTGCACCATCGGCGACAACACCCTCATCGGCATGGGCGCCATCGTTCTCAACGGTGCCAGGGTTGGCAGCAACTGCCTCATCGGCGCCGGCGCGCTGGTGCCGCAGAACGCCGTCATCCCCGACGGCTCGCTGGCTTTCGGCTCTCCCGCCAGAGTCAAGGCCTCACTGGACGACAAAGCCATCGCCGAACTGCGGCAGGCCGCGCTGGACTACCAGGCCGAGGCCATGGAATACAAGGCGGAGCAGGAACAATAAAAAAGCTTGCCCCGGCCAAAGGCCGGGGCAAGCTTTCCAAAAAGCGGCCCCCGGCAATGCCGGGGGCCGCTGACCGTTTATACGACGGCGAAGAACTTGATGATGAACAGCAGGGAAATGACGTAGGTCAGCGCAGACACCTCCTTGGCGCGGCCGGAGAACACCTTGATCACGGTGTAGGTGATCATGGCGATGCCGATGCCATGGCCGATGGAGCCGGAGATGGGCATGGCCAGCAGCATCAGGAACACGGGCACGACCTGATCCAGATCGTCGAAGTCCACGTTCTTCAGTCCCTGCAGCATGAGGATGCCCACATAGATCAGCGCGGAGGAGGTGGCGGCGGCGGGGATCACCGCGGCCACAGGAGCGATAAACATGCAGGCCAGGAACATAACCGCGGCGGTCAGGCTGGTCAGGCCGGTACGTCCGCCGGCCTCCACGCCGGAGGCAGATTCCACGAAGGTGGTGACGGTGGAGGTGCCGCAGCAGGCGCCGGCCACGGTACCCACGGCGTCGGACAGCAGGGCCTCCTTCATGTTGGGCATGTTGCCCTCCTTGTCGGTCATACCGGCACGGGAGGCGGTGCCCACCAGAGTACCGATGGTGTCGAACATGTCGATCATGCAGAAGGTGATGATCAGACTGATGGCGGTGAACCAGCCAATGTCGAAGAAATCAGCAAAATCAAACTTGAACAGCGTGGTCTCTACCATGTCGTGGAAGGGAGGCAGGAAAGACGCGCCCTCCAGAGAGGCGAAGGGGTTGGTGCCCAGGAATAGGAAGCAGCCCGCCCAGTAGATAATGGAGGCGGCCAGCATGCCCACCAGCACGGCGGCCTTGACGCCCTTCTTGGCCAGCAGGATAATGACAAACAGGCCGATGAACATAGTCGCCACGGTCAGCACCATCTGGCTGTATTCCGCGCCCATGTGATCCTTGATGACGCTGGGAGTCATAGCGCCGAAGAAGTCGCGCATGACATAGAACGGGCTGGTGTAGCCGTTGCCCTCGGCATAGATGCCCACGTTGGAGCCCAGGCCGATGTTCATCAGCATCAGGCCGATGGCCGGGCCGATACCCAGACGCACACCCAGAGGGATGGCGGTGACGATCTTGTCGCGGATGTTGAACACGCTCAGCAGCAGGAACACGATGCCCTCCACCAGGATGATGCACAGCACCGCCTGGAACGCGCTGGTGTAGTCGGTGTTCAGCATGGCGGCCACATTGCCGGCGATCACGGCAAAGAAGCTGTTCAATCCCATACCGGGCGCCATAACAAACGGCTTGTTGGCCAGGAACGCCATCACAGCGGTGCCGATGGCGCTGGCGATGCAGGTAGCCAGGAACACACCGTTCCACAGCGGGGTGCCCACGGCGAAGTTGGTCAGCAGATTGGGGTTCAGGGCGATGATGTATGCCATCGTCATGAACGTGGTGAGACCGGCCAGTATCTCCGTTTTCACGGAGGTGCCGTTCTCCTTCAGATGAAAGATACGCTCCATGTGATTTCTCCTTTTCCGATGCTGTATATCTCTGCGGCGCCCAACAACGGGCGCGGCATTATCTTAACGCTTTTTAACGAGAAAAACAAGACTTTTTGTCAGCTTATCTAAATTTTTTTCAGATACCAGCCATAAGCTCTCTCCTTTCCCCGCCGTAAGCAGGAAAAAGCGGCCGCCTCCCGGCGGCCGCTTTTCTCACTTCTTTCTGTCTGCTTCGATCAGCAGCTTCAGGGCCTCCACACCCACCTGCACGGCGGAGGTGGTGTCCTCACTCATTTTCTGATCCAGCCCCGCAGCCTCCCGTTCCTGGTTCCACACCACATGGAAGCAGCTGCCGCAGCGGCACCGCAGGGCATCCGCCACCACGAACAGCGCCGCGGACTCCATCTCGCTGGCCTTCACGCCCAGGCGCTTCCAGGCCTCCCACTTGTGCAGCAGCTCATAGGATACCGGCATCCGCCGGGGATCGTGCTGGCCGTAAAAAGCGTCCTTGCACTGCACCACGCCCACCTGCGTGCGCTTGCCCAGCGCCTTGGCCGCCTGCACCAGTGCCGTGGTGACTTCAAAGTTGGCCACGGCGGGATACTCGATGGGCGCGTACTCCCGGCTGGTGTGCTCAAAGCGGATAGCGCCTGTGGCCACCACCACGTCGCCGGACTGCACATCCAGGTCGATGCCGCCGCAGGTGCCCACGCGGATAAACGTGTCCGCGCCGATGTTGTGCAGCTCCTCCATGGCGATAGAGGCCGAGGGCCCGCCGATGCCGGTGGAGCACACAGAAACCTTCTCCCCCAGCAGCGTCCCGGTGTAAACGGTGTATTCCCGGTTCTGCGCCACAAAATGCGCGTCGTCAAACAGCGCGGCGATCTTTTCGCAGCGCCCCGGATCGCCGGGCAGGATCACATAGCGGCCCACGTCGCCGGGGACGCAGTGAATGTGGTACTGATGATCCAGCTTCTGCATAGCAAATTCCTCCTCTATATACAAACCGTTGTATTTTCGTTATAAATTACCATTTGTAATTGCGTGGGAAGTAAATCCTATGATACCACGGCCCGCGGGAAAATGCAACGTTTGGCACAGCGAAAGCCAAAAAGTGTCGGGCCTATAACGGCTTTTTCTGCAAAAACTAATCTCGGCGGCGGTCTGCGTGCGCAGGTGAATGCGTTTTTGCGTGCGCAGCGCGCCGCACACGGGAAAAGGAGGCACGGATATGACAGATCGGTTACTGGCGCTGGCGGCAGCGCTGATGCTGGCGGTGACACTGGCGGCCTGCGGCGAGGCCAACGACAAAAAGCCCTCAACGCAGCCGGACACCACCCCCAACGGCAGCATCACCACCCAGCCGGATACCAACGGCACCGACAATGGCGGCAGCATCAGCGATGCCGGGGACAGCATGAACGGCGGCCACAACGAGAGCGGACGGGCCGACGAGGACACACAGACGGATGGCCTTGCCGACGCCCGCCGCTATGACCGGGCGCTGGCCGCGTCCCTGAGCCAATTGCTTCTGAACCGCATAGGCGGGTAACGCGGCACCAAAAGAGCGGGCCCCTGTGGGGCCCGCTCCCGTTTTTCAGTGTCTGCGCCGCGGGATCCGTACCAGCCCGGCGCCGCTCAACAGTGCCGTCAGCGCGTACAGCCCCACGCCCGCGTCCGCGGTCTTGGGCGACGGCTCCGGCTCGCTGTAGACGTAGTAGCCCCCGCCGGTGGCCGTCCACTTGGCGTAGAGGATCAGCTCGTGGCTTATCGCCTGCTCTTGGTCCAGCATGAATGTCACTTCGGTCAAGTCGTCAGTCACCGCGGCCTTGGTAAAATCCCATTTCTGGTCGTTTTTCTGATTGTACCACCCCGCGAACCTGTACCCGGCCTTGGTGGGATCATCGGGCCGGCCCACACGGTTATTCCCGACCACCAGCGCTGTCTTGTACGGCGTTTCACCGTCCATGAACCGCACAGTCAGTCCGCCGATATCGTCTCCGCCCTCGATCCCGCCGTAAAACGTGCCGCCGGTAATAGAGGTATTCCCGCTCTTCTTGACCTTCCCGTAGAACGTGCCGCCGCTGATGCTTACGCCCCCTTGTCCGCTGAGGCTGACTTCTCCGTAGAATTTGCCGCCCTCGATCACTGTCTCATTCTCGCTGATACGCACCGGACTGTAAAAAGTGCCGCCGCGGATAGGCCACCGGCCCGTCACCATGCCGGCGTTCCTGACCACCAGATCCTCATCGGACGTGATTTCCAAATCGCTGATACCCAGTGCATACCCCTTCATGTCCAGCGTATACTTTGCCCCGCTCGGCACGGTCAGTTTTTCCAACATGAGAGCACCGCGGCCGGCGACCTTTTTCAGATTCTCCATATCCGAGACGAACACGGTGCCGTTATTGCTCAGCGTACCGCTGTTGAAAAAAGCGGCGTCCTTGTCCAGGACCAGCTTGCCGCCCTCCGCCACCGTCACGCTGCCGCCGCTCTCGATGGCCAGCGCTCCGGATTTACTGTTGCCATTGCTTATAGTCAGTTCTCTATTCACAGTCAACGTACCGCCGGGCTCCACGGTCAGCGTACTGCCGAAAACGCGTACATCAGCATTCGTTCCCGTCGTATTCGTTCCTACCGTCAGGCTGCCGCCGCTTTTGATGGTCAAACCGCCGTGAAAGTATATTCCCCTCGCCGGGTGCGCATCGCTCTCCAATGTAATACCGCGGTCCAGCGTTATAGGCCTATCAACAATGAAGTAATTATCGTTTCCGGTCACCGTGATCTTGGTCACAGCAGGATCCTCCAGCATATCAAGCAGTAAATCCAGCGAGTTGACTGTTACCTCGCTCGGCCGCTGCACCAGCTGTATGTCATCTTCCTTCTGAATATTGTAGTCCGCCAGCGTTTTATCGTCCTCCAGCTGCTTGCCGGCAAAGATCAGCATCTGCTGCTTTGGCGGTATTCCCTCTTTTTCCTGTATTTTTGTCTTGACAGTCAGGATTGTGTCATTGGGCTCCACCTCTAAGGTGATGGTTTTCCCGGTCAGCGTTTTGACGAGTAGCTGCTCACCCCACGCCGTGCCGCACAGCGCCGCCGTCATGCACACCGCCAGCAGCAGCGCCCATAGCTTCCTTCTCATGCGTTTCTCCTTTCCCTCACGTCCTCTCGTTGGGTAGGCTACCCAACGCCGAAGAGCCGCGGCTCTTCGCATCTGGCATATATACCACATTGTACCAGACGCCCGCCTCCGGCGCAATCCCCCTCCGCTCTTTTTCCCAAAAAATACCGCCCCCTGCGGCCTCCGTCAATCAACACTTGCATTTTTGAAAAAATGGGATATTATATAGGTGAAAAAAGCGCCCGTCTGCCCAGGCAGACCGTGGAGCGGAAATTTTGCGCCGCCTTTTCGCGGCGGAGAAAAGAAGGTTTTACTATGACAAAGATCGATATCGTCTCCGGCTTTCTTGGCGCCGGCAAGACCACCCTTATCAAGAAGCTGCTGGCCGAGGCGTTCCCCGGCGAAAAGCTGGTGCTTATCGAGAACGAGTTCGGCGAGATCAGCATCGACGGCGGCTTTCTGAAGGACTCCGGCGTGCAGATCAGCGAGATGTCCTCCGGCTGCATCTGCTGCTCTCTGGTGGGCGACTTCAACAAGGCGCTGAAGGACGTACATGAACAGTTCCACCCCGACCGCATCCTCATCGAGCCCTCCGGCGTGGGCAAGCTCAGCGACGTGATCGTGGCGGTGGAGAACACCGTCAAGGATGTGCCCGATATGAAGCTCAACAGCTTCGTCACCGTGGCTGATGCCTCCAAGGTCAAGGTCTATATGAAGAACTTCGGCGAGTTCTACAACAACCAGATCGAG
>CAVGEC010000077.1:6669-8054 GCA_963628195.1 Bacteroidaceae bacterium | reverse complement strand
GGACAGGGCCTTTCTGTCCTTGACCGCCACGCCGATATTGCGGTAGAAGCGCTCCGGCGCGTGGCAGGTGGCCACGGGATAGGGGCTGTGGCGCACCATCAATTCCGGCAGCAGGCTGATGCCCAGCCCCTTGGACACCATGGCCAGGATCGTCCGATCCTCGCGGGCGGTGTACTTCACGCTGGGGCGTATGCCCATGTTGTCCAGCGCGGCGGTGATCTCGTAGTCGCGGCCCTCCTCCAGCCAGATGAACGGCTCGGCGGCCAGCGCCTCCGCGGGGAATATGCTCTCGCCGGCCAGCGGGTGTGCGCAGGGTACGACCACCTGCAATTCATCCCGATACAGCGGGTAGGCCTGCAGAGGCTTGGCCGAGGGCAGACGCAGGAAGCCGCAGTCCACCTTGCCCTGCAGGATCCACTCCTCCGTCTGGCCGTAGAAATCGCCGGCCACCACCTCGAACTCGATGTGGGGGTACAGCTCGCCGAAGCTTTTCAATATGGATGGCAGCCACTGGGCGGACACGCTGGAAAAGGTGGCCACCTTGACCAGACCGGCGTCCAGCCCCTTCAGATCGGCGGCGGACTGCATCAGCGCATGGTGGGCGGCGCACAGGGCCTCTACCTGGGGCAGCAGGGCCCGGCCGTCCGCCGTCAGCACCACGCCGCCGCGGTTGCGGCTCAGCAGCGTGACGCCCAGTTCGTCCTCCAGCGCCTGCACGGCGTGGCTGACGCCGGACTGGGTGAAGTTCAGTTCCTCCGCGGCGCGGGAGAAGCTGCCGCATTCCACGGTTTTCACAAACATCTGGTATTTGTTTACGCTCATAGGGGACCTCCTTCCGCGTTGGCTGACCGTGTGACAGCGGTATTATATCATACTTTTTCTCATATTTGCAAATACAATTATGCGTTTTACAAATTTAAAACTTTGTGGTAATATAAGGACAGTCAAACGAAACAAGAAAATGGAGGTAAAAAATTATGGCTATCGTATCTAAGATGAATCGCTGCGCGGTGTGCGGCAGCACCGACGTTACTTATTCCGAGAGCACCAAGCGCTATCACTGCGCGGCCTGCGGTGCCGACGAAGCCCACGCCATGCCCGCCGCCGATCTGGCGGAGCTGAATCGCATCGCCGCTCTGGGCGATGTGGACGGCAAGCTGGAAGGGCTGCGCCGCCGCTATCCCAAGCTGAGCATGACCAGCTGGAGCCGCGAAAACCGCGTACAGATGTAAGCTCGTGCATCCGCTCCCTCACATGGCAAAACCGGCGTCATTACCGCCCCAGTTAAGCAGCTGTGCCTCGGCATACTGCCCCTCACACAGCACTCTTCATTGATGCCGCTTGGTTCCATGAACACATGTCGGCGGCCCCCTCACACAGCAAAA
>CAVGEC010000077.1:0-6457 GCA_963628195.1 Bacteroidaceae bacterium | reverse complement strand
ATTAATTCGCAATTAATTCGCATTCTGTTTGCATTTTTCTTACGTTTTATAAAGGGAGGAAAAGCAGGAAAAGCGATCACAGGGCGGCGCGGATACCGGATAAAAGCTTGCTGTATTCCTCGTAAGCGGGCAGATCGGGGTAGTCCTGCTTGATCTTATCGGGGCCGCGGAACAGGAATCCGGCCTTGCTGTGGAGGATCATCTCCAGATCGTTATAGCTGTCGCCGCTGGCGATGGTGTCGTAGCCGATGGACTGCAGGGCCTTGACAGTGGTTAGCTTGGAGTGTTCGCAGCGCATGACGTGGCGGGTGATGTACCCCTCGTCGTCTACCTCCAGGGTGTTGCACAGCAGGGTGGGATAGCCCAGCTTAGCCATAAGGGGCATAGCGAATTGATCGAAGGTGTCGCTGAGGATGACCACCTGGGTGTCCTTGCGCAGTTCGTCCAGAAATTCTTTCGCGCCGGGCAGCGGATCGATGCGGGAGATGGTCTCCTGAATGGCGCTGAGCTTCAGACCGCGCTGACGCAGCAGGTCGATGCGCCAGCGCATCAGCTTGTCGTAGTCCGGCTCGTCGCGGGTGGTGCGGCGCAGTTCGGGGGTGCCGCTCTCCTCGGCGAAGGCGATCCAGATCTCAGGGACGAGAACGCCCTCCATATCCAAACAGACGATATTCATAGCGGTAGATCCTTTCTTTTTATTTCAGTACGTCGGACAGCACATAGTCCAGCATGGCGTCCTTATCGATGACATCCGTGTGCAGAACGGGACGGCCCTCCAGACCGCGGAGGTTCTTGGGGATATCCGTGCC
Organism: Bacteroidaceae bacterium; assembly: GCA_963628195.1. Taxonomy (GTDB): domain Bacteria; phylum Bacillota; class Clostridia; order Oscillospirales; family Oscillospiraceae; genus Vescimonas. Next base: position 5,648 of record CAVGEC010000077.1, on the reverse strand, counting down.
GGTGATGGCGTGCAGCGTCTCCATCATAGCAAATTCGTCATCGCCTGTACGCTCGCCCAGAGCGCCCAGTACGGCGGCGGGGAACTTGTAAGGCGAGGCGGTGGACAGCACCACCATGGGCACGTCGGGGCGGGTGTGCTTCTCTGCCACGGCCCAGGCGACGGCGGTGTGGGGATCGCAGAGGTACTTGTGCTGGCGCCACAGGCGGCCGATGACCTCGGCAGCGCCGGCATCGTCGCAGCAACCGCAGCCAAACACGCTGTGCAGCTGCTCCAGCATCCAGCCGCTGACTTGGTACCAGCCCTGGGTGTTCAGTTCCCGCATGAGCCGCTCCACACAGCTGGCATCCTGGCTGATGAGATACAGCAGGCGCTCCAGGTTGCTGGACACCAGAATGTCCATGGAAGGAGAGGTGGTCTTGTAGAAGGGGCGGCGCTTGTCATAGCGCCCGGTGGTGAGGAACTCGGTGAGCACATCGTTGGCGTTGCTGGCGCAGATGAGGCGGCCCACGGGCAGGCCCATCTGTCTGGCAAAGTAACCGGCCAGAATGTCGCCGAAGTTGCCGGTGGGCACGGTGTAGTCCACCACGTCGCCCAGCTTGATGCGCCCGGCTTTCACCAGATCGCCGTAAGCCCGGAAGTAATAGACCACCTGGGGAGCCAGACGGCCGATGTTGATGGAGTTGGCCGAGGACAGCATGGCCCCGTGGAGGTCCTTGTCCTTACAGGCGGCGAAAATGTTCTTTACGCCGGTCTGGGCATCGTCAAAGTTGCCGCGGACAGCGCAGACGCGGACGTTGGCACCCTCCTGCGTGGCCATCTGGGCCTGCTGCACCGGGGAGACACCGCCGTAGGGGTAGAACACGGTGATGCGGGTGCCGGGCACGTCGTGAAAGCCTTCCATGGCGGCCTTGCCGGTGTCGCCGGAGGTGGCGGTGAGGATGACCACGTCGCCTTTTCTGCCCTCAGCCTTGGCGGCGGAGACGATGAGCCGAGGAAGGACGCTGAGGGCCACATCCTTGAAAGCGGAGGTGGGGCCGTGGTACAGCTCCAGTACATGTTTATCCGCCACAGGTGTCAGCGGGGTAAGGTCGGAGGTGGGGAACTTGCCGGCGTAGCTGTCGCGCACCAGCTGCTCCATACCCGCGAAATCCGGCAGCAGGGCATGCAGAATGTCCGCTGCCATGGTGAGCGTATCTTTTTCCAGCGCGGCGCGCCAGTCGAAGTGCAGCTTGGCCGGATCGCAGATATACAGGCCGCCGTCGGGAGCAATGCCCTGCAGGACGGCATGGGTGGAGGACGCGGTAAGCTGCTCGTTTCTCGTGCTGTGGTACATCATATAGAAGCCTCCAAAAACTCTGTCGGGATTTACTTCCGCCGATGGGGCGGGAAAATGTCCGTGTACTCCGCCCCTGCCGGGGAGAAACGGGACAAAATAAAAACTTTTGAAATTTGGTCTTGCATTTCTGATAGGGCTATGATACTATGTCTCCATCAAAAAAGCAAGTGTTTTTCTGTCGCGGACAAAAAATATTTTTTTGTATCGCAAGAAAAACCTTGCATCCAATAACCAAAGCGAAAGAGGCGAATACTATGTTGAAAGTGTTGAAATTCGGCGGGTCGTCCATGGCGGATGCCCAGCAGCTGAGTAAAGTCCGCGCCATTGTGGAAGCCGATGCCAGCCGCCGCGTGGTGGTGGTCAGCGCCGCCGGCAAGCGGTTCAAGGATGACCACAAGATCACGGATCTGCTGTATCTGTGCCATGCCCACCTGCAGTACGGCGTCAGCTGCGACGGTATATTTGATATGATACGCAGCCGGTATCTGGAGATACGGGACGAACTGGGGCTCAAGACACCGCTGGAACAGGAATTTGATGCCCTGCGCGCTAGGATGGAGAAGGGCATCTCCGCCGACGAGCTGGTGAGCCGGGGCGAATACTTCGCCGCCCGCATCATGGCGGACTATCTGGGGTTTGACTTTCTGGACAGCAGCCTGTGGCTGCACTTCCGCATGGACGGCACCGTGGATCAGGAGGAGAGCTATAAGGCCCTGTCCCATGCGGCCAGTGGGCGCAAGGTGGTCATTCCCGGATTCTACGGTGTACTGCCCGACGGCAGCATCCACACCTTCAGCCGCGGCGGCAGTGACATCACCGGCGCACTGGCGGCGGCGGCGCTGGACGCCGATGTGTATGAGAACTGGACGGATGTGTCCGGCTTTCTGATGGCCGATCCCAAGATCGTGCCCGACCCGCGGCCCATAGAGCGTATTACCTATGCCGAGCTCCGCGAGCTCAGCTATATTGGGGCCCAGGTGCTCCATGAGGGAACGGTCTCCCCGGTGCGGGAGAAGAACATTCCGCTGAATATCCGCAATACCAACCAGCCCGACCATCCCGGCACCATGATCCGCGAGTCTTTCGATGACACGGAGGCCGAGCGGCAGGAGAGCAGCATGATCACCGGTATCGCGGGGAAGAAGGGTTTTTCCGTCATCACCATGACCAAGAACGGCATGTCCTCGGAACTGGGAGTCATCCGCCGTATTCTGGAGATCCTGGAGCGCTATCACATCAACGTGGAGTATATCCCCTCCGGTATCGACTCTGTGTCGCTGGTGGTGGAGACGGCCAAGGCCGCACCCTCCCTGTACCAGGCACTGGGCGATATGGAGAAGGAGATCAAGCCCGACAGTCTGCACGTTACTGACGGCATGGCTGTGGTGGCGGCAGTGGGCCGGAAGATGGCCTTCCAGCCCGGTTCCTCCGGCAAGATCTTTGCCAAGCTGGGCGAGAACGGCATCAACATCCGTATGATCACCCAGGGCCCGGAGGAACTGAACATTATCGTGGGTGTGGACGCCGCGGATTTTGAGAGAGCTATCCGGGTGCTGTACAACAGTTTCGTAAAGTAAGGAGATATATCATGAAACAGTATAAAGTTGCTATTCTGGGCGCTACCGGTGCGGTAGGCCGCGAGATGATGAAGGTGCTGGCAGAGCGGGATTTCCCCGTCAGCGAGCTGCACCTGCTGGCCTCGGAGCGTTCCGTGGGCCAGGCCATCCACTGGAAGGGACACGATATCCCCGTGGAGCTGGCCTGTGACAAGGCGTTTGAGGGTATGGACATCGTGCTGGGCGCGGCGGAGAATAATATCGCCGAGAAATTCGCCCCCGCCATCGTTAAGGCGGGCGCCGTGTTTGTGGACAACTCCAGCGCTTTCCGCATGGATCCGAATGTGCCGCTGGTCATTCCGGAGATCAACCCGGAGGATGCGAAAAAGCATAAGGGCATCATCGCTAACCCCAACTGCACCACGATCGTGTCTCTGGTGGCCATCAACGCGCTGAACCACGACAGCCCCATCGAGAGCATCGTGGCCAGCAGTTACCAGGCGGTGTCCGGCGTCGGCGCCGGCGGCCCTATCGAACTGATGGATGAGGTGGAGCTGCTGCGGGAGGGCAAGGCCGTGGAGCCCAAGGTATTCCAGTACCAGATCGCCTACAACGTCATCCCCCAGATCGGCGGCGAAGCCTTTGAAGGCTATACCTCCGAGGAGATGAAGATGCAGAATGAGGGGCGCAAGATCATGCACCTGCCGGAGCTGAAGGTCAGCTGCACCTGCGTCCGCGTCCCTGTGGTGCGCAGTCATAGCGTATCCATTGTGGTGCGGACCAAGGAGAAGATCTCCGTGGAGCGTGCCCGTGAGCTGATCGCCGCCGCCCCCGGCTGCCGCCTGGTGGATGATCTGGCCAACAAGCGCTATCCCATGCCGCTGGAGACCAGCGATCAGGATTTGGTGTTTGTAGGTCGTATCCGCGACGATCTGACCAGCGACAACGGTCTGAACATCTGGTGCTGCGGCGACCAGGTGCGCAAGGGAGCGGCCACCAATGCCGTGCAGATCGCCCAGCTGCTGATCGAGGACTGATCGAAAACAAAGCAAAGCCGTCCGTGAGGACGGCTTTACTTTTTGCGCACTTTTGTATATAATGAAGAAAAGTTTATTCCCGGAGGGATACCTTATGAAATTGTGGAAGCGGGGTGCAGCGCTGCTGCTGTGCCTTTGTATGACGGCGTTGCTGCTGATGGGCTGCGGGCAGAGCCGCAGCGGCGAGAACACGGTGTCGGTGACTATGACCGGCAGCGTGGAGACCGTGGATCCGGCCTACGCCGTATCTTCGGCGGCGCGGACGATGGTGCTGCACCTGTTTGACAATCTGTATCGGCTGACAGAAGAGGGGGCCGTTCCTGCGGCGGCACAGTCGTACCAGAGCGAGGACAACGAGGACGGTACGCAGACGTATACGTTCCATCTGCGCAGCGATGCCAAGTGGTCCAACGGCAGTGCTGTGACGGCGCAGGACTTTGTGTACGCATGGCAGCGGCTGGTGTCGCCGGACACGGACAGTCCCAACGCGGAGATCCTGTCCGTGGTGGCGGGATATGAGGATGCCCATGCGGGCGATCTGGATGCGTTGGGCGTGTACGCGGAGGATGAGCACACGCTTGTGGTGACGCTGAGCGCACCGTGCTCTTATTTTGTGGAGAGCATCTGCACCGCGGCAGCCACCATGCCGGTGCCCTGGCAGGTGGTGGAGCGCAGCGCGGGCTGGGTTTCCGGACGCGAGAGCTTTGTGGGCAACGGCCCTTACCGCCGTATCGGGGACTGGAGCGACGGACGGGCCGCCACGCTGATAAAGCAGACAGACCATTACGACGCCCGGCGGACGAGAGCGGATCGTATTGAGATACTGTTCAAGAGCTCTGCAGAGACGGCCAAGAGCGCCGGCAGCGCGGATGCGGCCATCGGCGCCGCCGGCGAAAACGGCGCGGTGGGAGGCGATCCCACGGTGGGCGTGCTGCTGATCAATCAGATGGCCACCAACATGGACCGGAGTGAATTGCGTCAGGCGATCAGCCTGGTCATTGACCGCGTTGCGGCCGCCGACGCTATGGGAACAGACTACACCGCCGCCGAAGGACTGGTGCCCTACGGCATACGCACCGCCGAGGGCGGCGTATTCAGAGAGGTCAACGGCGCGGTGATCGACAACGACACGGAGACATACGGCGAGCGATGCAGCCAGGCGGCCAGCTTGATGCAGCAGGCAGGTCTGGCCAGGCCGGAGGCGATCATGAGCCTTGGAACGGTGACGCTGCTGTATAAGAATACACCCCTGCAGACGGCGCTGGCCCAGCGGCTGCAGGATACATGGAGAGAAAAGCTGGGGCTGACCGTAACGCTGCAGGGCGAGGACGCGGAGACGTATGAGCAGATGCTCACCGGCGGCGAGTTTACTCTGGCCCTAACGGAACTGAGCGCCCTGTACAACGATGCTTCCGCCTATCTGGATCTGTGGCGCAGCGGAGATATGCGGAATTATGCGCTGATCTACATGAACGCCTACGACATCCTTATGCGGGTGGCGGCGGCCAGCACTTCCGCCGAAGCGCGGGATGCCTATCTGAAGGATGCGGAACGGCTGCTGCTGGATACGGCCAATGTGATACCCATTTACGGTAAGCAGCAGCCATACCAGCTGGGGGATGATGCGGCCGGCGTTGTCAGCGACGGTCTGGGTGGCTGGTACTTCGGCACGGTGCGGCATGTGACAAACTGAAATGCAAAAAAAGAACGCCCGCGG
>CAVGEC010000076.1:0-8119 GCA_963628195.1 Bacteroidaceae bacterium | reverse complement strand
AAAAGAGTTCTGCTATAATGCCGCCGTAAGGAAAAATTATCACGGAAAGGATGATATGATGTACTGCACGAGAAAGGTCAATGGCGACTATATCTGGGTGGGCGCGGACTGCCGGCGTCTGGCCCTGTTTGAGGGTGTATTCGGTGTGCCCGACGGCGTCAGCTTCAACAGTTATGTGCTGAAAGACGAGAAGACCGTGCTGTTTGACACGGTGGACAGCGCCGTGCGCACGACGTTCCGGGAGAATGTGGCCCACGCGCTGGACGGGAAGGCCCCGGACTATCTGGTGGTGCACCACATGGAGCCGGACCATGCCGCCGAGATCGCCGACATGGCGCGGCAGTATCCGGAAATGGTCATCCTGTGCAGCGCCGCCGCCAAAAACATGATCGGGCAGTTTTTCGACGCGGAACTGGCCGGTCGGGCGACGGCGGTGAAGGAGGACGACACCCTCTGCACCGGACGCCACACGCTGCGGTTTATCGCCGCGCCTATGGTGCACTGGCCGGAGGTGCTGATGACCTATGACGAGACGGACAAGCTGCTGCTGTCTGCCGACGCTTTCGGCAGCTTCGGCGCGCTGAACGGCGCGCTGTTTGCCGATGAGGTGGATTTTGACCGGGATGTACTGGACGAGGCGCGGCGGTATTACACCAACATCGTGGGCAAGTACGGCGCACAGGTGCAGGCAGTGCTGCAGAAGGCCGCCGGGTTGGAGATCGGAATGATCCTGCCGCTGCACGGCCATGTGTGGCGGAAAGAGCTTGGGTACATCCTGGGCAAGTACGACCTGTGGAGCCGCTATGAGCCGGAGGTGCGGGGCGTGATGATCGCCTATGCCTCCGTGTACGGTAATACGGAGAACGCCGCCAACATCCTGGCTTGCCGCCTGGCGGAGAAGGGGATCAGGACCACCATGTACGATGTGTCTGTGACACCCAGCTCCTATGTGGTGTCTGACGCGTTCAAATACAGCCATCTGGTGTTCGCCGCGCCCACCTATAACGGCGGGGTGTTCATCACCATGGACGAGGCGCTGCGGGACATTGCCTCCCACGGTCTGCAGAACCGGAAATTCGCCCTGCTGGAGAACGGCACCTGGGCACCGGTGACTGCCTGGCAGATGGGCGCGCTGCTGGAGCCGCTGAAGGGCTGGCAGCAGGTGGGCGCCAATGTGACCGTCCGTTCCGCGGCCCATGAGGCCCAGCGGGAGGCCATTGAAGCACTGGCGGAGGCCATTGCGGAGGATATCCGATAAAATGAATGAACAGGGAAAGCCCCGGCCTTTCGGCCGGGGCTTTCCCTGTTAGGGGGGAAGGGGAACGGAAAAGGTGCGGTCAATACAGACGCAGGGCGGACAGGGACATGGCCGCATAGCCCACAAGGGAGTTGATGTCGAACACGGGGAGATCCAGATCACGGCGGATGCGCTCTGCATATGGAGGCAGGTCGGTACATTCCAGAACGATGGCACCGATATCGGGGTATTGGGCGTACAGACGGCGTGCGGCATCAAGGATCTCACCGCTGACGGTGTCCATGTCAAAGGGCTGATCCGGCTGGCGGAAGATCTTACACCACTCAGCGGCATCCTCCAGGCCGGCCACAACGGTGCCCATATCCGGTGTGATGCCGCAGGCGGCCATGTGCTCCGGAGTCAGAGAGGCGCGGTTGGCGGTCAGCACGCCCACGCGGCGATGGCGGCCGATCATGGCCTTGGCCAGGGGGACCTGCAGCAGGGCGGAGGTGAACACGGGAATATCCGCGGCCTCGGCCAATTCCCGCTGAAAGATGGCGTTGAAGCCGCAGCTGGTGGTCACGGCCCGGATGCCCTCGTCACGAAGCTGGCGGCACAGACGGATCATTTCGTCCAGCACCTGGCGGCTGGGGTGCAGGATCACGGTGTCGGCATTGGCACCCTTTACCTCCACCAGACGGACGGGAAAGGGGTAGGAGGCGGGATTGGTGCTGTTGCCGGGCAGCGCTTCCAGCTGCATCAACCCCTGGGGAACATGGCCCTTTTCCCAGCGGAGAATAGCGATCTTTGCGTTTTGCGGCATGGTACGGCACTCCTTTCGAAATCATAGTTCTCCTGTTTATCATGGGGCGTGGAACGAAAAAAGTCAATAGAAAAATGCAAAATTGTATACAATCACAAAAACAATGCGGGCAGGGTTGTGGGTTCCTACAAGAATGGGCGTAGTTGGAAGGAAATGGTTGACTATGTTGACGAGAATGTATACAATATTGTTGACGACAGCGCTGTCAGTACATTACAGAGGAGGCAATGCAGACGTGAAGATCGGCGTCTTGAAAGAGATCAAAGAGAACGAATACCGCGTAGCTGCCACCCCGGCCACCGTGCAGGAGATCATCCGGCACGGCCACACCGTGTATGTGGAGACAGGAGCCGGCATCGGCAGCGGTTTCGCAGATGAGGCGTATAAGGCTGTGGGAGCGGTCATCGCCGACTGTGAAACGGTTTGGCGTGAAGCGGAGCTGTACTACAAGGTAAAAGAGCTGTTTCCTCAGGAGTACAAGTGGATGGGGAGAGACAAGATACTGTTTACCTACATCCATTCCAATGCGCACCCGGAGGAGACGGATGTGCTGCTTAGCAGCGGCGTGTCCGCCGCGGCCTATGAGGATGTGCAGGACGCGCAGGGACGCTTTCCGCTGCTGCGGCCCATGAGCGAGCTGGCGGGAAAGGGCGGCTTTTTGGCCGCGCTGCACTATGCACAGTCCGTCAACGGCGGCTGCGGCAAGCTGCTGGCCAATGTGGCCGGCGTGGATACGCCTGTTATTACCATCATCGGCTGCGGCAATGTGGGACTGGGCGCGGCGGAGCTGGCAGCGGCCTTCGGCAACACGGTGCGGGTGCTGGATGTGAGCATGAACGCCATGCTGGCGGCCAAAAAGACGATGCCGACCAATGTGAGCTTCCTGCTGTCCAACCGGGCCAATCTGGAAAAATGCCTGCGGGAGAGCGACGTGCTGCTGAACGCCATTCTGTGGCCCAAGCACCGCAAGGATCATCTGGTGTATCGGGAAGATCTGCGGATGATGAAGCCTGGGGCCATGATCATTGACGTGGCCTGCGATGATGAGGGCGCTATTGAGACATGCCGCAGCACGACGCACAGAGACCCGGTATACCGGGAGGAGGGCATCCTGCATTACTGCGTGGATAATATTCCCTCCGCATTCTCGCAGACGGCATCGGTCACGCTGGCCAATGCCACGCTGCCCTATCTGCTGCAGATCGCCGACAAGGGATTCCAGAGGGCCATGAAGGAGGATCCGCTGCTGCGAAAGGGAATGACCTGCTGGAACGGCAGGCTGACGCTGCGGGAGACGGCTCTGAAGCAGGAGCGCCCCTGGACAGATCCCGATGAATTGGTACAGGCGTGGTGATGCCGCGCCATGGCAAGCCCCTTCCCAAGCAAAAGACTTACTTACAATGTTAGAATAAGTGCCTGTTATTTGGAAAGGAGAAAAATATGGAACAATCCTGGATCATTCTGATCCCCACTATACTTACCATCGTTGTCTGCCTGTTGACGAAAAAGATATTCATCGGCATGTTTGCCGGTATTTTCAGCGGCTGTATTATTCTGGCCGGCGGCAATCCTCTTACGGGACTGACCATGTCCTTTGATAAGCTCATCGGTGTGGTCGCCAGCGGCTGGAACATGAAGATCATCCTGTTTGCCACGCTGATCGGCGGCATGATCAAGCTGATGCAGGTGTCCGGCGCGGTGCACGGGCTGATCCAGTGGCTGCAGCGCAAGGCCAACGTGACCACGCCGGCCAAGGCGCAGTTCCTGACCTGGCTTATCGGCGTGGTGCTGTTCTTTGACCAGTACACCTCCGAGGCGGTCACGGCCACGATCGGCAAGACACTGTCCAACAACTATGGGTATTCCAAGGAGAAGGTGGCCTATCTGGTGGATTCCACCGCGTCGCCCATGTGTGCGCTGCTGCCGCTGAACTCCTGGGGCGCGTACATTATCGGACTGTTGGCAACACTGGGCGTTACCGACACCATGGGGACCATGGTAAGGGCGCTGCCCTTTAACTTCTACTGCATTATTGCGCTCATTATCTGCCTGGTGGTCATTTTCAAGAACTGGAACATCGGTCCTATGAAGGCGGCGGAGGAGAAGGCCGTGGCTGCGCACAGTGAGGAAGCGGCGGCAGAGGAGGTCAAGACGGCCACGCCCTGGCTGGTGGTGGTCCCCATCGTGGTGATCATCGCCTGCGTTATCGGAGGACAGCTGATCACCGGACACGGTGTGTTCTCTGACGGTGATACCTCTACGTCGGTGTTCTACGCCATGCTGATCGGCAATGTGGTGACCATTATCATGTGCATGGCCTGCTGCAAGATGAAGTACAACGAAGCCGTGAAGGCCTGCGGTCAGGGCATTATGGAGATGATCCCCGTGGCGATGCTGCTGGTGTTCGCCTTCTGCTTGAGCGGTATTTGCAGTGAACTGGAGATCGGCGCATTTATCTCCGGCATCACCGCAGCACATATTCCCAACGTAGTAGTCCCGCTGCTGGTGTTCGTCACCGGCGCGCTGATGGCCTTTGCCACCGGTTCCAGCTGGGGCACATTTGCCATCATGATCCCTATCGTGGTGCCGATGGCTGCGGCCAGCGTTATCCCGCTGCATATCCTTGTTGCGGCGATGCTGTCCGGCGCGATCATGGGCGACCACTGCTCCATGATCTCCGATTCTACGGTCATGGCCTCCGCGTTCAGCGGCTGCGACAATGTCAGCCACTTCAAGACACAGCTGCCCTACGCGCTGATCAGCACAGCGGTGGCCTGCGTTCTGTATCTTATCGTGGGCGCCGTGATGTGAGCGTCCTATCAATACGCATACTGCCAAAAAGGAGAAAGCTATGACTGAGTATAAAGGTTCTGATCTCTTGATGAAATGCCTGGCGGAGCTGGGCGTCAAACACATATTCGGTATGGGAGGTCACGGCAATCTGGCCATCTGCGACGGCCTGTATAAGGCTGATGGAGCCTATGGCATCAAGAGCTACATCGTTCACGACGAATCCGTGGGGGCCTCCGCCGCAGGCGGCTATTTCAAGGCCACCGGAGAACCCGGCGTGCTGTTTGTGACCAACGGCCCCGGCATGATGCAGGCGATTCCCGGCCTGGTGGAGCAGGCTATGGAGAACAGCGCACTTATCGTTGTCTGCGGGGATATCCCCAGTTCCCAGCGGGGATACGGCGCGGAGGAGGAACTGGACATCTATGAGGATGATGACCAGACCACACTGTACCGCGGGTTTGCCAAGCGGGTGTTCCACATCGACGATCCGGCGCAGATACCGGTGACGGTGGCCCGTGCCTACACCACGGCGATGGGCGGGCGGCCCGGCGTAGTACTGGTGAATGTGCCGGTGGATGTACAGAGCCGTGTTATTTCGGAGGAGATGCTGCGCAAGGACTACCGGCTGCGGCAGCGGGCCGTGGTGGACCGTCCCCGCGGCAGCCGTGAGGCGGTGGAGCGTGCGGCGCATCTGTTGATGGAGGCGGAGCGCCCGATGCTGGTATGCGGCGTGGGCGCGGTGATTTCCGATGCCTGTGACGAGGTGAAGGAACTGGCCGTGCTGCTGGACGCACCTGTGGGCACCGCCTACATGGGACAGGGCATCATCGGCGGAAATGATCCTTATTATGCGGGCCGTGTGGGAGGCTGGGGGAACAAGTATGCCAATGAGGCCTCCTGGAACGCCGATGTGATCATTACGCTGGGCAACCGCTTCGACGAGGACGAGACGGGCGCATGGGAGATGGGGGATACCTATAACCTGGAAAAAACCAAGCTTATCCATGTGCACATCGATCCCCGCGAGCTGGGACGGGTATATCCCACGGAGGTGGGCATCCACGGCGATCCCAAGGCGGTGCTTCGTGAGATCATCGATATCATCAAAGCCAGCGGCAGGACGTTCAGCCGCGGCACGGTGGAGGCGGTAGCCCGCGGCCGTGCGGCCTATTTCAGGGAAATGGCGGAGTTCCGCAACAGCGAGAGCGTGCCCATCAATCCGTTCCGCTTTGTTAAGGAACTGGAAGAGGTGTTCCCGGAGAATGGCGTACAGGTGGGGGCGGCCATCTGCGCCCGCAACTATTACAGCCATGACAAGGCCAGAAGCGCTTATTACGGCTACGGTATGGGGCTTATCGGCACCAGCATGGCACAGGCGTTGGGGTTCGCCGTGGGCTGCCCGGACCGCAAGGTCGTTTCCGTGGAGGGAGACGGCGGATTCCTCATCCACAGCAGTATGCTGGCCACTGCCGCGGAGTACCATTTGCCGATCACATGGGTGGTGGTGAATAACTCCTCCTACGGCACGGTGTGGGGGCTGCAGCGGCAGTACTTCGAGAACCGCTCCGTGCTTACCGAGTTCAAGTATGATGACGGGCAGATCTATGTGCCCGACTATGCACAGATCGCCGAGGGGTTCAAGGTCAAGGGATTCCGGGTGGAGAAGCCGGAGGATATCCGCCCTGCGCTGGAGGCGGCGCTGGCGTATGACGGGCCCACGCTGGTGGACATCGTGGTGGACCGTACGTTCAGCAGCACACCGCCCACCGTCAGCCGCTGCGGCTGGGACAAGTATTATCCTACCTGGGAATAACAGAACATACCTCCTCAAAGCAAAAGCGGCCCGCCGTGCTGAGCACGGCGGGCCGCTGCGATATGTGGGAGTTATCCGGCAAAGTCCGCATCCTCCATGGCCACATGGTTATCGGCGATAATGGCACGCTTGCCGGCTTCGAAATCGTGGGATTCCAGTGCGGCCAGCAGATCCTCGTGCAGCTTGACGGAGCGGCGGTCATCCATGGCGGAGTTGTAGAACAGAAGGCAGACGGCGATAGTGCTGTATACCTCGTCCAGATATTTTTGGTAGTAGCGATTGCCGCTGGCCAGGACGATCTCCCAATGAAATGCGCGGTTCAGCTTTACGAATTCCCCGATGGAGAAGTTTTCCGTTACCTGCAGCAGCTGTTGGTTCAGCGTATGCATCCGCTGAATGGCGGCGGGAGTGATGCGGTCAATGGCCAGCCGCAGCGCGCCGATCTCCAGAGTTTCGCGGATCTGGAACACGCTGCGGATATCGCTGGGATGATAACGGGTGACCATCATGCCGCGGTTGGGGGTGCCCTCTACGATACCCTCGTACCGTAGGCGGTTGAGAGCCATGCGCACGGAGGTGCGGCTGACGCCGGTTTCCCGCACGATGTCCTCTTCCACAAGGCGGTTGCCGGGAAAGAACACCTTGTCGATGATGCTGCTTTTTACATATTCATAGGCGATGTCCGCCTGACTTTTCTTTTCCATGATTCTATGCTCCGCTACTAAAATGTATTGGGAATTGGATACGATTTTAACACGTTTTTTCCTTCCGCGCAAGCTGTATGCCTGAAAAATTGAAAAAGCCTGAAAAAATCACCAAAAACTTCTTGCAATATGATATGCCGCGTGGTATTATATTGCGGTGAATCCGCACAGCTTCGGACTTACGGTCGGTGCCGCAAGGTTGGCCGGGAGGATGAGGAGGCTGGAGGTACAAACTAAAAACAAAAGGAGAAACAAACCAACATGGCAAATCAGAACGTCGTATCCATGAAGTCCCTGCTGGAGGCAGGCGTGCACTTCGGTCACCAGACCCGCCGCTGGAACCCCAAGATGGCTCCCTACATTTATACGGAGCGCAACGGCATCTATATCATCGACCTGCAGAAGACCGTCAAGAAGCTGGAGGAGGCCTATGCTTTCGTGCGTCAGCTGTCCGAGAACGGTCAGACTCTGCTGTTCGTGGGTACCAAGAAGCAGGCCCAGGAGGCCATTAAGGACGAGGCCCTGCGCTGCGGTCAGTACTACGTCAACGCCCGCTGGCTGGGCGGCATGATGACCAACTTCAAGACCATGCGCACCCGTATCGACCGTCTGAACCAGCTGAAGACCATGCAGGCCGACGGCACCTTTGATATGCTGCCCAAGAAGGAAGTCATCAAGCACCTGGGCGAGATCGAGAAGCTGGAGAAGTATCTGGGCGGCGTGAAGGAAATGAAGAAGCTGCCCGGCGC
>CAVGEC010000075.1:0-8141 GCA_963628195.1 Bacteroidaceae bacterium | reverse complement strand
CGCCCTCCTTGATGTCGTTGAACTTCTCGATGCTCAGGCCGCACTCGTAGCCGGACTGGACCTCCTTGACGGAGTCCTTGAACCGCTGCAGGGAGGCCAGAATGCCCTCGTGGATGACGATGCCGTCGCGCACCAGACGCACCTGGCAGTCCTTGCGCTGCAGCTTGCCGTCCTGCACATAGCAGCCGGCCACGGTGCCCACGCCGGAGACCTTGTAGGTCTGGCGCACCTCGGCATGGCCCAGCAGCACCTCGCGGAACTTGGGAGCCAGCATGCCCTTCATGGCGGACTCGATCTCGTTGATGGCATCGTAGATGACGCGGTACATGCGCATGTCCACATTGGCGCGGGCCGCGCTGTCGCGGGCGGCGGCGTCCGGGCGGACGTTGAAGCCCACGATGATGGCCTGGGAGGTAGAGGCCAGCATGACGTCGCTCTCGTTGATGGCGCCCACGCCGCCGTGGATGACGCGGACGCGGACTTCCTCGTTGGAGAGCTTCTCCAGAGAGGCCTTCACGGCCTCTACGCTGCCCTGTACGTCGGCCTTGACGATGAGGTTCAGATTCTTCATCTCGCCGGCCTGGATCTGGCTGAACAGATCCTCCAGGGAGACCTTGGTGACGGGGGCGTTGGCCTTGGCCTTCTCCTCGGCCTTGCGCTGCTCCACCAGTTCGCGGGCCAGCTTCTCGTCGGCCACGGCGTTGAAGGTGGCGCCGGCGGAGGGAGCCTCGCTGAGGCCGGTGATCTCCACGGGGACGCTGGGGCCGGCCTCGGTGATGCGCTGGCCCTTATCGCTGACCATGGCACGGACGCGGCCCACGGAGGTGCCGGCGATGATGATGTCGCCCTGGTGCAGGGTGCCGTTCTGCACCAGCAGGGTGGCCACGGGACCGCGGCCTTTGTCCAGACGGGCCTCGATCACGGTGCCCTGGGCGGCGCGGTTGGGATTGGCCTTCAGTTCGCCGACCTCGGCGGTCAGCGTCAGCATCTCCAGCAGATTGTCCACGCCCATACCGGTCTTGGCGGAGATGGGGCACACAATGGTGTCGCCGCCCCACTCCTCGCACACCAGACCGTACTCGGTGAGCTGCTGCTTGATGCGTTCGGGGTTGGCTTCGGGCTTATCCATCTTGTTGATGGCTACGATGATGGGGATGCCGGCAGCCTTGGCGTGGTTGATGGACTCCACCGTCTGGGGCATGATGCCGTCCTCGGCGGCCACCACCAGAATGGCGATATCTGTGACCATGGCGCCGCGGGCGCGCATGGAGGTAAAGGCCTCGTGGCCGGGGGTGTCCAGGAAGGTGATGGGCTTGCCGTGGATCTCCACCTGGTAGGCGCCGATGTGCTGGGTGATGCCGCCGGCCTCGCCGCTGGCCACATGGGCGTTGCGGATATAGTCCAGCAGGCTGGTCTTGCCGTGGTCGACGTGGCCCATGACCACCACCACGGGGGCGCGGGGCACCAGATCCTCGTCCTTGTCCTGATGGTCGTCGATCAGACGCTCCTCGATGGTGACGACCACTTCCTTCTCGACCTTGCAGCCCATCTCCTCGGCGATGATGGCGGCAGTGTCGAAGTCGATGACCTGGCTGAGAGAGGCCATGACGCCGTTCTTCATCAGGCACTTGACCACCTCGGCACCGGTCTTTTTCATCCGGCTGGCCAGCTCGCCCACGCTGATCTCGTCGGGGATCTGCACGGTGACGGGCGTCTTCTTGATGACCTCAAGCCGCAGCTTGCGGAGGCGGTCTGCCTCCTCCTGCTTGCGCTTGCTGCTGTTGAAATTGTTGTCGCGGCGCTGCTTATTGCGGAATTTTTCCTTGCCCTGGGGCGCCTGCTGGTCGCGCTTGCCGTTGGAGCGGGCATCGGCCATATCCTGCAGCTTTTCGTCATACTTATCCAGATTCACGTTGGTGGCCTTGCGGGTATCCACCACCTGCTTCTGAGGCACACGGGACATGGGCTGCTTGGGCTGCTCGGCGGGCTTGGCGTTCCCGGCGGCAGGGGCCTGCTGCTGGGGCTTGCTGCTCTGGGCAGGCGTGCTCTGGGCGGGCTTGGCCGCCGGAGCAGGCTTCTTTTCCTCGGCCTTTGCGCCCTCGGCATAGATCACCGCGATGCTGCTCACGGGATTGTGCTGCGTCAGATACTCGAAGATAAGGCTCAGTTCCCGGTCCTCCAGCACCTGCATATGATTCTTGGGCGTCTCGGCGTACTTGGTCAGGATCTCCGTGATCTCCTTTGTGGACACACCGAAGTCCTTGGCCACCTCATGCACTCTGTATTTGTTAGCGATACTACCCAAATAAAGCCACCTCCATCTCAGTTGATCGCGCCGCTTTCGCGGTGCGCTGTGTTCTTGTTACCTGCCGGACGTTTTCCGGCTTCCCTTGCCCTTTTTCACCGGCAGTGCGTTCTCGTACCGCTTGCCGGGGGCTTCCTTCCTCGCGTTCCGCTTTTCCTTCGGAGGGCGGGACGCGCTGCGCTCCTTGTATACCCTGTCGCTCCGGCCCTGGGGACGCTCGCGCCGTTCGGGGGACTTGCGCTCCGGCGCCGGGGGCACCGCCGGTTCCGGAGGTTTATCGCTGCGCACGCGCTTCTTGCCGCGGCGCAGGTTCTTTTCATGCTGTAATTGCTCTTCCTTCCGCTCACGGGCACGCCTGGCCTTGACGGCCAGGGCCTCCGCCGCGGGGGCGTAGGCATCCGGATCGGCGGCGGCAAGCTTATTCACCAGCGACTGGGCGAAGCCGATGTCCGTCACCGCGCACATGGCCACGCTGGTGCGGCCCAGCGCCCGGCCAAAGGCGTCCTTGTTGGCCGGGAAAGGCAGGCACAGGCAGCTGCCCGCCTGAGCAAAGCTGTACGCCCGCCGCACGGAGGACGCTGCCGCGTCCCGTGCCGTGAATATGACACGAGCCTTTTTGCTGCGGGCTGCCGCGCCCACGGGCTCCTCGCCCACGGCCACGGCCCCGGCTCTCAGCGCCAGGCCGAGAGTGGATAACAAATGCTCTGTCACAGCGCCACCATCTGCCCTTCCAGTGCGTCGTAGACCTCCGCGGGTATGGCGGTGTCGAAAGCGCGCTCCAGCGCCCGGCTCTTCCGGGCTTTTTTCAGACATTCCGGATCGGGGCAGACATAGGCGCCCCGCCCGGACTTCTTTCCGGTGCTGTCCAGCAGTATCTCGCCCTCCGGCGTTTTGACGATACGCAGCAGCGCCTTTTTGTCCTTCATCTCGCGGCAGCCCACACATTGCCGCTGGGGGATCTTTCTTGGCTTCTGCATGAGCCGCTCCTTTCCTTACTCGGCGTTGACCGCCTTGATGTCGATCTTATAACCGGTCAGCCGTGCGGCCAGACGGGCGTTCTGGCCCTCTTTGCCGATGGCCAGACTCAGTTGGTCGGCAGGCACCGTCACGCGGCAGGCCTTGCCCTCCTCGGCCAGCTGCACGCTGACCACATCCGCGGGGGCCAGGGCGGCGGCGATAAACTCTGCCGGATCCTCGCTGTACTTGATAATGTCGATCTTCTCGCCCCGCAGCTCGTCCACGATGGCGTTGACGCGCTGGCCGCGGGGGCCCACGCAGGCGCCGATGGGATCCACGTTGGGATCCTCGGACCACACGGCGATCTTGGTGCGGTTGCCGGCCTCGCGGGCGATGGAGCGCACCTCCACCGTGCCGTCGTAGATCTCAGGGACTTCCAGCTCGAACAGGCGCTTCACCAGGCCGGGGTGGGTGCGGGAGATCAGCACCTGCGGGCCGCGGGTGCTGCGGCGGACCTCCACCAGATACACCTTGACCATCTGGCCCTCGTGCAGCTCCTCGCCGGGCACCTGCTCGTTGAGAGTCAGCACGGCCTCCGTGGCCTCAGCGCCGCTGCCGATGCGCAGCATCACGTTGCCGCTGCGGGGATCGATACGGCTGACGGTGCCGGTGAGGATCTCGTGCTGCTTGCTGCCCCACTCGTCATAGATCATGCCGTGCTCGGCCTCGCGCAGGCCCTGGATGATGACCTGCTTGCCGTTGCCGGCGGCGATACGGCCGAACTCCACAGATTCTACCGGGAAGTTTACCATGCCGCCCAGCTCGTTCTTGGCGGAGATGCGCTTGGCCTCCTCCAGAGAGATCTGGCTGGCGGGGTTCTCTACCTCCTCCACGATCTCCTTCTGAACGTACATCTTCAGATCCTTCTTTTCTTCGTCCACGTCCACCACGACGTATTCCACACCCTCGTGGTCGCGCTTGTAGGCGGTGGTCAGCGCCTGGATGATCTTGCCCATCATGAAGCTCTGGGGAATGCCCCGCTCCTTTTCCAGCATGGCCAGCGCCGCAAAGATCTCGTCACATTTCATGGTCGTATCTCCTTCTATATCAAGTCGTGTATTTCAAACTGTTTCAGAATTCCACCCGCAGGCGCACCAGCGCCAACTCGTTCTTTTCGAACCGCAGCGGCTCGCCGCCGCCCATATCCAGCAGCACCGCGCCGTTGTCATAGCCCGCCAGAGTCCCGGCGAACTCCTTGCGCCCGTCCTTGGGCTGGTACGTTTTCACCAGCACGGGGCTGCCCATGAACTGCTCAAAGTCCCCCGGCCGCTTCAGCTGGCGCTCAAGTCCCGCCGAGCCCACCTCGAACACATAGCTGCTTTCGATGGGATCGGCCTCGTCCAGCAGGTCGCTGACCTTGCGGCTGACGGCCTCGCAGTCCAGAATGTCCACGCCGCCGTCCTTGTCCAGATACAGCCGTAGGTACCACTGCCCCGCCTCGCGGACGTATTCTACGTCCCAGATGCGGCAGCCCTGCTCCTGCACCGCCGGCTCCGCCAGTTCCCATACGATGTCGGTGATCTTCTTCACAACAAGTTCCTCCAATAATCTTCTTCCAGCCATCGCGGAACAGAATAAATGTGCTCGCAGCGAAGCGAAAATGTGCCCAGACGATGAAAAGACCTGTGTATTCACAAGGGCTTTGAGGAAGCATGGGCGCATTTGCGCTTCGGCGGGGGCGCATTTTGGGCTGGGGAACGATGGCAATTAAAAAGAGCGGACATGCTGCCCACTCCAGTCAATACCATACCTTACTTACATGTACAGCATACCATATAAATGCGCAAAGCGCAAGCCTTTTTCCGTAAAAACTCCCGCGAAATAGGGTAAAAACAGGAGAAAGAGCGTCCTTAGGACGCTCTTTTTATCCTCATAATGCCCCGCGACAGCAAAAAAGCCGCTAAATCCACCAGCACCACCGTGGCGCCCACCGGCGTACCCCACAGGTACGAGCCCGTCAGCCCCACGCAGAAGCACACCACGCTCAGTCCCGCGGCGCACAGCACCACGCCCCGGAAGCTGCGCAGCAGATTCATGGCCGTCAGCGCCGGGAAGATGATCAGACTGGAGATCAGCATGGCGCCCATCATCCGCATGCCCAGCACGATGGTCAGCGCCGTCAGAACGGACAGGATGGTGTTGTACAGCCCGACCTTTACGCCGGTGGCCCTGGCAAAGCTCTCGTCAAAGGTAATGGCGAACAGCCGGTGGTAGAACAGTACATACAACACCAGCACCGCTGCACACAGTATGACGCTCAGCGTCACGTCCGCACGGTCCATGGCCAGGATGGAGCCGAACATGAAGCTGTCCACATCCGTGGTCATGCCGGTGGTCAGCGACGTGACCACCACGCCGATGGCCAGCGCCGACGCACTGACCACGGCGATAGCCGCGTCCGCGCCCATGCGGCTTTTCTCGGTCATCCGCAGCAGCCCCAGCGCCGCCAGCACCACCACCGGTATGGATACCGGCAGCGGCGCCCAGCCGCAGGCAAGGGCGATGCTCAGCGCGCCGAAGGACACATGGCTCAGACCGTCGCCGATCATGGAATACCGCTTCAGCACCAGCGGCACGCCCAGAAGCGCTGCGCACAGCGCCACCAGTATACCCACGATGAAGGCCCGCAGGATAAAGGGGTAGGTGAACATTTCCCACAGCAGATTCATGCGTCCTCACCTCCGAACCGCTTGCCCCAGGGGGATGCCAGATAGTCCGCCGCCGCGCCGAAGAAGTACGTCCCGTGTCCGGCGTGGAGGATATGCGTGGCGCAGCGCAGGGCGCTGCCGATGTCATGTGTCACCGTTACGATGGCGATACCCTCTTTTCTGTTCAAATAGTCCAGCGTGTGGTACAGATCCTGCGCCGCCGCCGGATCCAGACCAGTTACCGGTTCGTCCAGGATCAGCAGTTCCCCCGCGGCGCACAGGGCCCGCGCCAGCAGCACCCGCTGCTGCTGGCCGCCGGACAGCTCCCGGTAGCAGCGATCCTTCAACTCCAGTACGCCCAGCTTGCCCATGTTCATCAGCGCCGCGGACTTCTCCTGGGGTGTGTAAAAAAACCGTGTGCCCCGCTTGCTGAGGAAGCCGCTGCGCACCACCTCCGTCACCGTGGCGGGGAAGTCTTTCTGCGCTTTCGTCTGCTGGGGCAGATAGCCGATAGCTCCGGCGCGCAGGGAGGGGGCGCGCACGATCTCGCCCGCCATGGGCTTCAGCAGCCCCAGCAGGCTTTTTATCAGCGTGGATTTGCCGCTGCCGTTCTCGCCCACGATGCACACATAGTCGCCGCTGCTTACCCGGAAGTTCAGATGCTCCCACAGGGCTTTGCCCTCGTAGCCCAGTGTCACGTCCCGGCAGTCCAGCAGTATTTTCTTTTCCTGCTCCATCAGGACAGTCCCTCCTTCAACACCGCCGCGTTGGCGGACATCAGACTGATATAGGTGGCTCCGCCGTCAAATTCCGCTCGGCTCACCGTCTGGCAGGAGTGGAATGTCCGCACCTGCGCACCGGTAGTCTCGGCGATGGCCTGCGCCACCTTCTGGCTGCTCAGCTCGATGGTGTATACCACCGGGATATCCTGCCCGTCCACCAGGTCGATCAGGTATTTCAGCGTGGAGAGCGACGGCTCCGTGTCGCCGGCGCAGCCGTGGAACGCCGCCCGGTAGTCCAACCCGTATTCCCGGCAGAAATACAGCAGCGGGAACCGGTCGCCGAATACCACCAGCCGCCGCGCAGTACCGTCCACGATGTCCCGGAACGTCTCGTCCAGCGCCTGCAATTCCAGCAGATAGTTTTCCAGCCGTGCCCGGTAGCCGTCGGCGTTATCCGGATCGGCCTGACACAGCGTGCCGCAGATGGCCCGGCACAGGGCCATGGCGTTCACCGGCGACGTCCAGATGTGCTCGTCGTATTCGATGTCCTCCTCGTGGCCGTCGTGCAGATGGTCATCGTGGTCATGGTCATGGCCGCCCTGCATCCCCTCGGCGTATTCCTCGCGGTAGGTCTCCACCTGCTCCATCATGGCCAGCCGGTAGGGGATATCCTCGCCCGCCGCGTCCAGCACGTCCTCCACCCACAGCTCGCTCTCGCCGCCGTTCCAGATGAACACGTCCGCCCGGCTCATGGCGATCACGTCCAGCGGCGTGGGCTCAAAGCTGTGCGTTTCCCGCCCGGCGGGCACCAGCAGCTGTGCGCTCACTGCGTCGCCGCCGATCTGCCGCACGAAGTCGTAATAGGGGAACAGCGTACAGACCACGTTCAGTTTTCCGTTATCCGTTGTGTCTGCCCGCCGTCCGCAGCCCGCCAGCGTCAGTGACAGTACTACCGCCAGTATCGCCGCGCCCGCTCGTCTCATGTGCCCCGCCTCCTTCGTGCCGATCGTTTCATAAAACAATAGTATAGCACACAGCGGATCAAAATGGAAGTGCCCTTGCCCCCGGTGCGCGTTGATGCAGAATTTATGCGCGGTTAACGACATCTTAACAGCTGAGAAAAAGTTTCTTAGAAAGAAAAGTACGCAATTTACAATGGTAAACAACTGTAAACAGCGCTATAGAGCGGCCTTGTAGGTGCAAAATTGTAAGAAAATGCAACAATTAAACACACTGTTAACGCTAAGATAATGTTAAATTAGCAAAAAGTTGCGTTAAAATTTCATTAAAATTACTAATTGAACCGTTCGACGATTTCCTGTATACTTTCACCATTGCCCGTAATTTTTTCGCGGGCGTGTTTTCAGGAGAAAAAATTAAAAGGAGAGAAAACAATGGAAGAAAGAAAAGGCTTTGGATCCAATTTTGGATTCCTGATGGCCGCGGTCG
>CAVGEC010000074.1:0-8215 GCA_963628195.1 Bacteroidaceae bacterium | reverse complement strand
GTCAACATCGGTCTGGACCGTCTGGTAATGATGCGCTACGGCGTGGACGACGTCCGTCTGTTCCACAGCGCCGACCTGCGCTTCCTGGAACAGTTCCGCTAAGGGAGGGTACACAACATGAAAGTATCTTTGAATTGGATCCGTGATTACGTCCAGCTGCCGGCTGACGCCGACTTGAAGAAGCTGGCTTACGACTTGACCATGTCCACCGTGGAGGTGGAGGACGCCACCGACCTGGGCGCGTCCTTCCACGACATGGTGGTAGGTATCATCAAGGCCATCGAGCAGCACCCCAACGCTGACAAGCTGAAGGTGTGCAAGACCGACATCGGCGGCCGCGTGGAGGACATCGTCTGCGGCGGCAGCAATCTCCGCGAGGGTATGAAGGTGGCCGTAGCCCTGCCCGGCGCCATGTGCAAATGGCATGGCGAGGGCGACCTTGTGGAGATCAAGAAGAGCAAGCTGCGCGGCGTGGACAGCTACGGCATGATCTGCGGCGCAGTGGAGATCGGCCTTTCCGATCTGTTCCCCACCAAGGAGGAGGCCCACATTCTGGACCTCAGCGATTTTGACGCCCCTGCCGGCACGCCGCTGGCCGATGCGCTGGATCTCAACGACATCATTCTGGAGATCGACAACAAATCCATGACCAACCGGCCCGACCTGTGGGGCCATTACGGCATCGCCCGTGAGATCGCAGCGCTGTACGATCTGCCTATGACGCAGTTCCCCCGCTTTGACCGGAACGTAGAGAACACCTCCGGCTTCCACGTCACTGTGGAGGATGCGGAACGCTGCCCCCGCTATCTGTCCGCACAGATCGAAGGACTGTGCGTCAAGCCCGCCCCCTATCAGATGCAGAACCGTATCTGGAAGGTGGGCATGCGGCCCATCAACGCACTGGTGGACATCACCAACTATGTCATGCTGGCCACCGGCCAGCCCACCCACGCCTTTGACTCCGACCACATCGCGGGCCACGTCATCGTCCGCCGCGCCGGCGAGGGCGAAAAGCTGCTGCTGCTGAACGGCAAAGAGCTGGCCCTGTCCTCCGATGATCTGGTCATCGCCGACGATGCCGGCGTCGTAGGTCTGGCGGGCGTCATGGGCGGCGCCAAGGACTCCATCCTGCCCGATACCTCCAAGGTCATCCTGGAGGTCGCCAACTTTGACGCCAAGGGCATCCGCCGGACGGCTCTGCGCTACGACAACCGCACCGAGGCCTCCGCCCGTTACGAAAAGGCCATCGATCCGGAGCGCTGCGATCAGGCTTTTGACCTGTCCATGCGGCTGTTCTCCGAACTGTACCCGGAAATGAAGGTCACAGGCCTGGTGGACGAATACCCCGAACACCTGAAGCAGGCGGAGATCGATGTAGCCCTCAGCTGGCTGGAGCGCCGCCTGGGCAAGCGCCTGCCTCCGGAGGAGATCAAGCACAAGATGGAGCTGCTGGGCTATGGCATCACTTTCAGCGGCGACAACATGCATGTGGTGGTTCCCACCTGGCGTTCCACCGGTGATGTCAGCATCCAGGCTGACATCATGGAGGAAGTAGCCCGGATGTACGGCTACGAAAACTTCGAGGCTGAGCCCATCACCACTACCTTCGACGGTGCTATCAACCAGTTGGACAAGGATCTGGAGCGCCGCATCAAGGAATACCTGGCCATCCGCTGCGGTATGCAGGAGATCTTCACCTATCCCTGGATGGAGGAGCAGTTCGTCAATGCCGTGCTGCAGAGCACCGACGGTATTCTCTCCCTGTCCACACCTCCGTCCCCGGCAGAGCGTTTTGTCCGTTCCTCCCTGCTGCCCAATCTGTGCAAGGCCGTGGTGAAGAACGAGCGCTATTTCAGCGAGTTTTCCATTTTCGAGACAGCGCAGGTGTTCCGTGACGAGAACTACACCTCCCCCTACGACGAGCGCGAGAAGCTGCCCTCCCAGCGCAAGAATGTGGCCGGCGCCTTCGCCACCACCGATAAGGACGTTACCGCTCTGTTCCGCAAGGCCAAAGGCGTGGTGGAGATGATGGCCCGCTATGTGCATATGGAGGCACTGACCTTCCGGCAGGCTGAAAAGCCCGTCTGGGCTGACAATGTGGTGTGGCTGAACATCTTCCGCGGCGAGGAAAAGGTGGGCGATCTGGCCCTGCTGGCCAAGAAGGTCTCCATGGCCTGCGGCATCAAGAACATGAACGTGATGCTGTTCCAGCTGGACCAGGATTCCCTGGTGCCGCTGAAGTCCCGCACCAATACGTTCACCCACATGGCCGAGTATCCCATGACCGACTACGATATCTCTCTGCTGGTGGACGGCTCCGTTCAGTGGAAGGATGTGGCCCAGACCATCCGGGGCATCAAGAGCGAACTGCTGCACGGCGCGTCTTTTGTGGACGAATACCGCGGCAAGCAGGTGCCGGCAGGCAAGAAGTCCCTTACTCTGCGTCTGGCCATCGGATCTAAGGAAAAGACCTTGACCTCCGCCGAGATCGAGGAAGTGGCCTCCAACGTGCTCAACAAGATCGCCAAGCGCTTCGGCGCGGAGCTGCGGCGCTGACGCGGCGCAAATTTCCCCCTGCGGTACGCACTTTTTCCTCTTTACAGAGCTGAGAAAAAGGCGTATACTAAAAGCACTGTTGAGAGATGAGAAAGGCGGTGCCCATATGGACGAATTTACCCGGAAGTTCAACGCGGCAGAGGACAAGGAACAGCAGGTGCACCATATCCTCACCTCCGTGTATGAATCTCTCAAGGAGAAGGGCTACGATCCCATCAACCAGATCGTGGGCTACATTCTCTCCGAGGATCCCACCTACATCACCAATCACAACTCCGCCCGCTCACTGATCTGCAAGATCGACCGCGACGAGCTGCTGCAGGTGCTGGTAAAAAGCTATCTGGAACTGTAAAGCTGCGGAATGGCCGCCCGAAAGGGCGGCCATTTTTGTTTCGCCGTTTTGCGGCCAATTATTTCCTGCGGCGGTGCGTTGACAGCGCCGGCCAAATGTGTTACAATTTGGTTACAATTTTTCTCTGGAGGTACGACAATGGCTGATAGCAAGAAGCCCGAAGGGCTTGTCTATAAGAATCATCCCCTGCGCCGCGTGGACAATTTCATCTATTACGGCAGCATGGCGGACAAGTATATCGTCCTGCTGCAGATCCTGGACACCGCCAAGGAACAGGACATGGACGTGGCCAAGCGCGTGTCCGTGCAGCTGCAGCTGACCGATCCCGATCTCAAGTCCCGTGACCGCGTGGTCAAAAAGTCTGAAAAAGACAGCCTGTACGCCGCCATGGACGTGGGCTGCATCTGGTTGGAGCGGGCCCTGGCCGGCAAGCTGTAAGAGAGCGGCGCCATGAAACGTTTCTTTTCTGCAATGGCCGTAGTACTGGCCTCACTTCTGGTCATCGGCGGCGACGCGGTGGTCAATTTCGGCGGCGCGGTGAACACCGCTGACGCGGCGCCCACCGCTTCCCTGGCCGTGGCCTCCGTCTCCGCTTCTCTGCCCGCTGACAGCGGCGATACCGCTCCCGAAACAGCGCTGCTGTCCTCTCTGACCGGTGTCATACCGCTGACCTCCCAGGAGGGCGGCGAGACGGAGGAGGACGCCGTGGTCAACAATGCCGACGCGGCCGACAAGGCCGTGTCCGCCGCCCCCGTCGAGGAGGAAGAACCGGAACCGGAGGAGGAAACTCCCGTCTCCACCAGCGTACAGGCGCTGGGCGTGATCTCCGGCACCGGCGTGCGCATGCGCAGCGGCGCGGGCACCGGCTATGACATCGTCAGGACACTGGAAAAGGGCACCGTCGTGGAACTGACCGCCCAGGAAGGCGACTGGTACCGCATCTCTTTCGAGGGCAAGCGCGGCTATGTGTCCTCCCAGTATGTTACCCGTTATGACACCGCCAGCGGCCTCAATGGTGCGGGCAAAATCACGGCGGATGTTCTGAATATCCGGGCCTCCGCCAAGAGCGGCAGCACCTCTCTGGGCACCGTGTCCTACGGAACGGTCGTCTCTGTCACCGGCATCGAAAGCGGCGGCTGGTTCGCCGTCAGCTATAACGGCGTCAGCGGCTATGTGGTATCCCAATATGTACTGATATACCCCACCTCGGCGCTCTCCGCGGCGGACAAACCCGCTGATGAAACGCCGGCGGAAGAAACGCCCGCCGAAACACCGGCCGAGATGCCCAGCGCCTCCCCCTCCGGCACCGTGTCCGGCAGCACTGTCGTGGCCACAGCCCAGCAGTATCTTGGCGTGCCTTACGTCTACGGCGGTGCTTCTGCCAGCGGATTTGACTGCTCCGGTTTCACCATGTATGTGTTTGCCCAGGTGGGCGTAAAGCTGCCCCACGGCGCCACCAGTCAGCTGAGTTACGGCACCGAGGTATCCCGCAGCGATCTGCAGCCCGGCGACCTGGTGTTCTTCCAGGACTACGGCGCAGTGGCCTCCCATGTGGGCATCTATATCGGCAACGACGAGTTCATCCACGCTTCGTCCTCCTACTACAACGGGCACTGCGTGGTGGTGTCCTCCCTGTCCGAAACATACTACAACAACCACTATCTCACCGCACGGCGGCACTGAAATACATAAGAGAGGACACCCGCAGCCTGGCTGCGGGTGTCCTTTTTGCTCTATTCCCCCTCGGAGGGGTTTTCTTCTCCGCCGCCGGCCTTCTGTCCCGCGGCTATGTTCACATACAGTTCCTCCGGCTTGTGGGGATGCAGCTTGATGTTGTAAAACAGCATAAACGCCGACACCAGCACCATCACCAGACTCAGCGCCTGGCTGACACGGACCGGTTCACCGCCGATAGTCCAGTTGAACAGATACAGACTGTCCGTCCGCAGTCCCTCAATCCAGAAGCGGCCGATCCCATACCACAGGAAATAGAACCAGGTGTTCTCGCCGTCAAAACGGCGGGCCTTGGAAACGATGAATACGATCAGCAGCAGGCCCGCCACATTCCACAAACTCTCATACAGGAACGTGGGATGTACCTCCACCAGCGTCCCTGCGGTGGTGGTCAGCTGCATCCGCCAGGGCAGCGTCGTCTCGATGCCGAAGGCCTCACGGTTCATGAAGTTGCCCCAGCGTCCCACCGTCTGCCCGATCAAAAATCCCATCACGATCAGGTCCGTCAGCGCCCCCAGCTTGAAGCCTTTCTTTTTGCTGAGCACCAGGCACACCAGGAATGCCGCGATCACGCCGCCGTAGATGGCGAGCCCGCCGTCCCAGATAGCCACAGACTCCGCCCAGTCAAAGGAGCCGTCCGCTTTTTTGAACCGGTCCAGATAGAACAGCACATAGTACAGCCGGGCCCCCACAATAGCCAACGGGATTCCCCACAGCACGCCGTCCATCAGGTTGTCCTCGGTAATACCGTACTTTTCCTTCTGCTTCATGCAGAACCACAGCGCCAGCAGCACGCCCAGCGCGATGATGATGCCGTACCAATAGATGGCCTTCCCGCCAATGCGGAAGGCTATGGACGAGCCGGTAAAGGCCCAGTCTCCGAAAAGCCCCGGAAACCGGATAGGGCTGTCCGCCATGATACCCATTATTATCCCTCCTTGGGTGCGATCACCGACAGCGCCATGTGCTGCCGCGTGAAATTCTCCCGCAGGAACGAGAGTACGTCCTCCGCGGTGATACTGTCATAGATCTCCGGGAAGCGGTACGGATCATACCCCTGGAACCGTCCCTCCGCCATGGACACCGCAATGGACTCGAAGGAGTTCAGCTCCCGCAGTGCCGCGCCGAAATTGGCGTTGACGATGCGTTTATAGTATTCGCCGTCCACACCCTCCGTCACCAGCCGCTGCGCCTCGGCCAGAATAGCCTCCGCCACCGCTTTGGGATCCTTGCTGTCGCCGCCGGCATAGGCATAGGCCGCACCGGGCAGCAGATCGAACGCCGCGCCGAAGGAGCCGTTGATCAACCCCTGGCTGTACAGCCGGGCGTACAGTGGGCTGGACTCACCCATGAGCACATCGCAGGCCAGTTCACCGATGGCGGCGAACCGGTGCTGCTCCTCGCCGCCGTGCTGCGGCGGGCACTTGAAGCCCACCAAAAACGTGGGCATGGCCACCTCCATGGTATTCCCGGCATAGCCGCAGGCCGCGTCGGTGCTCTCCTCCGCGCCGTAGTCACGGGCGATGACCTCTCCGCTATCCTTGGGCAGCACCCGCTCTGCCGTCTCCAGCACCGCAGCGGGATCCACATCGCCCACCACCACCAGGCACATATTGGCCGGGACATAAAACGCCTTATGGCAGTCGTACAGCGTCTGTGCCGTGATATGGCTGATGCTCTCCACGCTGCCGGCCACCGGCGTCCGGGCAGGGCTGCTGTGGTACAGCGCCTGCATCATCTGCTTGTAGACCTGCCACTCCGGGTTGTCCTCGATCATGCCGATCTCCTGGCCGATGATCCCCTGCTCCTTCTCCACGCTCTCGTCGGTGAAATAAGGAACGGACACGAAGGACAGCAGTATCTCCAGATTCTCGTAAAACTTCTCCGTGGAATCAAAATAGTAGCAGGTAATGGCGTTAGATGTGAACGCGTTGGGCTCGGCGCCGTTCTTGGCCAGATCCTGCAGGGCGTTGCCGTCCTCAGTGTCGAACATCTTGTGCTCCAGATAATGTGCGATGCCCGCCGGGGTGTCCAGCCACTGGCCGTTCAGCTTAAAGCGCATATCCATGCCGCCGTACCTGGTGGCGAACAATGCGTACTTACGGGTAAAGCCCTTCTTGGGAACGACGCACACCGGCAGACCGTTGCCCAGCGTAGTCCATATCACTTCCTCGCCGATGCGGGGATACAGCTTCTTGTCCATTTACGCTTCCTCCTTTCCGCGCAGGAAGTACACCGTGTCCGGCTTCACGGTCTTTGCCGCCGCCACGATGCGCTCTTTCGTCACCTTCTCCAGCGCAGCCGCCAGTTCCTCCGGCGTCTCCTCCACTCCGGCGGCGATCTGCCCCAGGTAGAAATTCTCCAGTGCACCCTGGGAGTCCGACAGAGACAGCAGAGAGGCCCGTATGGCCTGCAATGCTCCCTCCTGCTCCCATTCCTCCCAGTCGCCCCGCTGGACGGCCTGCAGCTGACAGTTGATTTCCTCCTCCGCCCGTTCAAAGTCCGCCGTCTCCACGCCGCTGGACACAGTAAGGATCCCCTTGCTGCGGGCATAGCTGCTGGACGCGTAATAGCAGAGGCTCAGCTTCTCCCGCACATTCAAGAACAGCTTGGAGTTGCTGGTGCCGCCGAATATCAGATTTGCCATGACCATGGCGGGATAGTCGTCGCTGGTGCACCGATATCCCATAGCCAGCTTACCCTGGGTAACATCCATGGTCTCGATGACTCGCCGTGGCTCGTCCGGTGCCTGGACGCGCCGCACCTCCGGCAATTCCGTCTGCGCGCCACGGGGCAGCGCCGCCAGTGCCGAAAGCACCGCATCCTCCACCCGCTTCTCCCCGGCGCTGCCGCAGTAGATGATCTCTACCCGACTGGATGCCATCAGTTCCTGCCCGTGGGTGTACAGCGACAGATTGTTGATGCGGCCGGCCGTTTCCTCGTCTCCCAGACGCAGTACGCTGTAGGGCTCCCCGGCGCACATCTCCTGCATCAGCCGAATATCCGCCCAATCCCGTTTGTCATTCTTCAGTCCGCGGATGGCATCGATAAGGTTAGCCTTCTCGCTCTCCACATAGTCGTGCAGAAAGCGCCCGCCGTGCGTCACCGAGTCCAGCAGCAGTTCCCCCATCAGCCCGGCCACCGGCTCCAGAAGTTTTTCGCCGTGGGGGGTGTAAGCATCGTCAATAAACCCGGCGGCAAATCCCACGCACTGGCGTTCTCCCTTCTTGCGGACGGTGTAGTCGATATTGGCGCCGTACAGAGTATCCAATGCGGCGGACAGGCTCTCCATATCCGGGCATCGGACGGTGCCCCGCCGCATAACAGCGGGCAGCAAAGCATTGGCGGCGGCCGTCTCCCGCCGCAGCGGCGTGATGAGCTGCAGCGTCATGCGGCTGGTCTTAAAACGTTGGGCAGGCAGATACGTCAGAAACACGTCCTGCATGATCTCCCGGCGATTGTCAAACATAATCAGTACCTCCGGTGCGTATACAAATATTCATTCAGCGTGTAGTATACACCAATCTTTCCCAAAAGAAAAGGGCCGGTTTGTAAACATTGTTCGGCAATAAA
>CAVGEC010000073.1:0-8275 GCA_963628195.1 Bacteroidaceae bacterium | reverse complement strand
AACTCATTGCTTGTCATTTGCGGCACACTCCTAAATGTTATAGTGGTGGGAAGTTTCGAAACTTCCCGCCACTATTGTCTCATGTGTGTCTACCCGCCCTCAGCTTTGACAGTTACCCTCTGAGAGCTCAGAGGGGGCGCTTTTTGCTTTTACAACTCCGGTATTACGGGCACCGCATCCGCGGGGATGGGGCAGCTGTAGCCTGCCGCTGTCCGCTGCTGGAATTCCGCCTTGGCGGCCGCCAGTACCTCCGGCTGTGTCAGCAGGTCGATGACCGAGGCGCACAGCACCTTGCCGGCCTGCACCACCGCCTTGTGGCCTATGCTGCTGCAGCCGCAGGATACGTTCTGCCAGCTGTGGCCGGGGCAGCCGTTGGGCCACGCCGCCACATACAGCTGCGCCGTGGGGCATTCCCAGCTGACATCGCCCACGTCGGTGGAGCCGGCACAGAAGGCCTCGCCGGTGAACAGCGGCATGGGGAAGTCGTTCATGGCGTGGCCGCTCTTGGCCTGCAGTTCCTTCACCTGCGCGGCGTAGTCCGGATCGCCCTGCCCGCAGCTGGGGATGTATCCCTCCGCGTCAAAGGTGGCAGCCAGCTTGTCCGCGAACGCCAGCTCCTCCTCTGTATACTGCGGTACACCGATCTCTGTCAGATTTTTGTGCAGCAGCGCTTCCAGCGGGTGGTTGGGGATAGTCTCCGCCATGCCGTCGATGAGCTTCCGGGTAAAGGTGGTTTCTGTCATCAGGGCGGCGCCCTGGGCGATCTTGTCCACCCGCGCCTGCAGCTCCAACGCCTTTTTTACCTGGTCACTGCGCACCATGTACAGCACGGAGGCTTCCGCCGGCACTACGTTGGGGCTGACGCCGCCGCCGTTGGTCACGCAGTAGTGGAAGCGCGCCTTGCTGTCCATGTGCTCCCGCAGGAACTCCACGCCCAGATTCATCAGCGTTACCGCGTCCAGCGCGCTGCGGCCCTTCTCCGGGCAGCCGGCGGCGTGGGCCGCCACACCGTGGAACAGATACTGCACCTGGATACAGGCGTTGCTGGAGCCGGTCACCGCCTCGCTGCAGTCGGCGGGGTGCCACGTCAGAGCGGCATCCAACCCGTACCACAGCTTGTCCCGCGCCATAAAGACCTTTGCCGCGCCGCCCTCCTCGCCGGGGCAGCCGTAGAGGATGACGGTGCCGGGTGTGCCGGTGGTCTCCAGATAGTGCTTTACGCCGATGGCCGCGCCCAGCGCGCCGGCGCCCAGCATGTTATGGCCGCAGCCGTGGCCGGTGCCGCCGGGCACCAGCGGCTTTTTCTCCACCTGACTTCCCTGCTGGCTGAGTCCTGCCAGCGCGTCATACTCCGCCAGGATACCGATGACAGGCTTGCCGCTGCCAAAAGCTGCGGAAAACGCCGTTTCTATGCCGCAGATGCCCTTTTCGACGGTAAATCCTTCTTTTTCAAGAACATCGCAGAACAGCGCGGCGGACTTATACTCCTGCAGAGACAGCTCCGCGAACTGCCAGATCTCGTCGGAAACGTGGGTGATCAAGTCTTTTTTTGCATCAATGGCGGCCAGCGCCGCCGCTTTTTTCCCGTTCATATTCATATCTCCTGTGTAAAATGCGGTGCCCCGCCCCGCGATGGGGGCGGGGCACCAAAGAAAGGAAGGAAGTAAATCGGCAGAATTTGTATAGAGACACCGGATGTGTCCAATAGAAAACATTACAGTACACAGAGGGGGTATGCGTACCGGTGTACAGGTTTCGGCGGTGCGGCGCCGGAGGTCAGAGGACTTTTTTCAGGAAGTCCTGCAGCCGGGCGCTCTGGGGATGGTCAAATATCTCCTCCGGGGTGCCCTGCTCGCCGATTTTGCCAGCGTCCATGAACAGCACGCGGCTGCCCACCTCCCTGGCGAATCCCATCTCGTGGGTGACCACCACCATGGTCATACCGGACTGGGCCAGCTCCTGCATGACCTCCAGCACCTCGCCCACCATTTCCGGATCCAGGGCGGAGGTCGGCTCGTCGAACAGCATGACCTCCGGCTCCATGGCCAGCGCCCGGACGATGGCCACGCGCTGCTTCTGTCCGCCGGACAGCTGGGCGGGATAGTCGTTGGCTCTGTCCGCCAGTCCCACTCTATGCAGCAGGGCCATGGCCTTGGCTTCGGCCTCGGCCTTGGGCATCTTTTTGATCTTGATGGGGGCCATGGTCAGGTTGTCCAGCACCGTCTTGTTGGGGAACAGGTTGAAGTGCTGGAATACCATGCCCATTTTCTGCCGGTGGAGGGGCAGATCCACTTTTTTGGAGGTGATATCCACGCCGTCAAAGAGGATGGAGCCGGACGTGGGCACCTCCAGCAGATTCAGACTGCGGAGAAATGTGGATTTTCCGCCGCCGGAGGGGCCGATGACGGCGATCACGTCGCCCTTGTACACATCCACCGTGACACCGTCCAGTGCCTTGACATCGCCGCCGTTGTAGTATTTTTTGAGGTCGTGGACCTCTATCAGCTTCTGTGCCATCAGATCACCGCCTCCCGCTGCTGCTTCCGCTTGCGCTCATAACCGCTGTGCCGGTCCGCCCGCTTCATTTTCTTTTCAAAGTGGCCGAAGACCTTGCTGAGGATGAACGTCATCAGGAAGTAGATGACGCCCACGATCACCAGCGGCTCGATGGGCAGATAGGTGGCGCCCTTGACCACCAGATACTGCGTCATCAGGTCGCCGATAAAGAATGTGGAGCCCAGAGACGTGTCCTTGATGATCATGATGAACTCGTTGCCCAGAGCGGGAAGGATGTTTTTCACCGCCTGGGGCACCACCACGAACCACATGGCCTTGCTCTCGCTGAAGCCCAGGCTCAGGGCCGCCTCCTTCTGGCCGGGATCCACCGCCTGGATGCCGGAACGGATGACCTCGGACACATAGGCGGCGCTGTTGCAGATCAGCGCGATGGCGATGCAGAGAAATTTCTGCTTGGTCAGCACGGGGATCAGGATGGGCAGGCCGAAGTAGAAGAAGTACAGCTGCAGCAGCATGGGCGTACCGCGGATGATCTCGATGTAGATGGTGGACAGCCACCGCAGGGGCGGCACCTTTGACATCTTCATCAGCGCCAGTACGGAGGCGAACACCGCGCCGAAGGCCACGGTGATGGCGGCCAGCGCCAGTGTGTACGCCACGCCGTCCAGCAGAAATTTATCCCAATATTTCAGAAACAGTGCGGCCAGCTTTTCAAAGTCGATGAATTTCATGGGGTGTCTCCTTGTGTTTGGGGGATGATACCGTTCTACCGGATACGAAGCCCTGCTGACGGGACGTCGTACCCCAAGGGTACTTGTTTCGCTGCGCTCCACTGCGGGACGTCGTCCCCTGCATCTCTATGCACACGGGGCTCCTCCGAGGACGGAAGGGGCGGACAGAGTCGTCCGCCCCTACGGATAAACAGCGGATGCCGAAGCGGATCAGTCCAGAGTCAGCTCCTTGGCGTTCTCACTCTTGCCCAGCTCCACGGCGGCGGTGTACCACTCGGCGTACTTGCCCTCGCTCTCGGCCTGCGCCAGCGCCTCGTTGACGGCGTTCAGCAGCTCGGTCTCGCCCTTGGAGATCAGCACCACGTTCTGTTCGAACTCTGCGGCCACCTCAAACTGCCAGTCGCAGATCATCAGCTCCGGGTTGGCGTCCACGATCATGTTGGCGTTGCCGATGGCCACGGCCATGGCCTCGATGTTGCCGTTCTTGAGCTCCATGACACCCACGGTGATGTCGCCAATGGGCACGGGGTTGGCATCAGGCAGCTGGCTGGTCAGCAGGTCCATCTGCAGGGAGGCGTTCTGGGCACCCACATCCACGCCGGAGAAGTCCTCGGCCTTGGTGTACTTGGCGGCGTCCTCCTTCTTGATGAGGATCACCTGGTTGGACTCGTTGTCGCCGGCGATGTAGCCGTTGGAGATCTCGTAGTTGGCGGCTCTTGTCTCGGTCCAGGAATAGCCGCTGAGGGACATGTAGACGCTATTGGTGTAGACGGCGGTCTGGCAGGCGTCGAAGCCCATGGCCTCGATCTGCAGCTCCACGCCCAGGTACTGGGCGATGTACTTGGCCAGCTCAATGTCGAAGCCCACATACTGCTCCTGACCGGTCTTGGAGGAGTCCACGAACTCCATGGGGGAGAAGTCGGGGCTGACGGCCACGGTCAGCACGCCGTCGGCCTTGATCTTTTCCAGGGCGTTGGCGGGCTCGGTGACGGCGGTGTCATCGGTCTTGTCATCGGCGGAGGTGTCGGCCTTGCTGCCGCAGGCCACCAGGGAGAGCGCCATCACCAGCGCAAGAAGCATAGCAATAAACTTTTTCATGGTCGTATATCCTTTCGTATATCGTGAATATTTATTCGTGTATAGAGTGTATATTTATGGGAGAGGTCATGCCGCACGGCGCAGGCGGACGGCGTATCGTCGTCGCAGCAGCATTGGGGCATCTTTCGTTGTGATAGCGTGCTTTTTCATGGGATGTACCGCCTTTCCAGTGTGTCCGCCGGAAGAAGCCCGGCGGTGTCTCTCTCGTTGATGTTGCACAATTTATCACTGTTGGAGGCAAATGTCAAGAGGATTTTGAATATTTATTCACATAATTTGTGAGTTTGTTGAATATACTTACAAACACATACCGCGTGGGTAGGACGCTCCGTGCAAAATGACGGAGGCAAAGCGCCCCCGGCCTTTGAGGCCGGGGGCGCTGTTTATTCAGTGATACGGAACAGGCGCTTGCCGTTTTCCAGCGTGGCATGGGCCAGCAGCTCCACGGGGATGCCCTTCCACTCCGCTAACTTCTCCGCCACCAGGCGGACATAGGAGGAGTCGTTGCGCTGGCCCCGATAGGGTACCGGCGTCATATAGGGGCTGTCCGTCTCAATGAGCATGCGGTCCAGCGGCGTGACGGCGGCCACCTCCGGGGCGCGGCGGGCGTTCTTGTAGGTGACGGGGCCGTCAAAGCCCAGATACCAGCCCAGAGCCAGCAGCTCCTCAGCCATCTCCGGACTGCCGGAAAAGCAGTGGAACACGCCGGTGACCTCCGGAAACTCCTTTATGGCGGCCAGTGAGTCGGCGTGGGCCTCCCGGCCGTGGAAGATAACGGGCAGGCGCAGCTCACGGGCCAGGGCCAGCTGGGCACGGAGCACCTGCTGCTGAAAGGCGCGGGGCGGGTTTTCCTCCCAGTAATAGTCCAGGCCGATCTCGCCGACGGCCACCACGCCGGGCTGCTTCGCCAGCGCCCGCAGAGCGTCGATATCCGCGGGAAGGAAGCCGGCGCAGTTCTCCGGGTGGATGCCCACAGCGGCATAGACGTGGGGATATTCGGCGGCGTAGGACACGGCCTTGCGGGAGCTTTCCAGGTCGCAGCCGGGGTTTATCACCAGGGAAACGCCCCGCTGCGGCAGGCTCTCCAGCAGCACCTCCCGGTCGGGATCGAAGGCCTCGTCGTCGTAGTGGGCGTGGGTGTCGAACAGCATGTTACGCCTCCAGACGGAGCTTGCCCAGAGTGGTGCTGTCCACATACTGGTCCTTGATGGCACGCAGGCGCGTCATGTGCTCCTGCTGCATGTGGACGCGCTGGTGTTCGGCGCTCTGCCAGCGCTCGACGAGCAGCAGCTCGTTTTCGTCCTGGGCGGAGAAATAGTAGTCGTAGGCCAGGCAGCCGGGTTCCTGGCGAATCAGCGTCAGAATGCCCTCTTCCGCCAGCTTGCGGACAAAGGTCTCGCGGCAGCCGGGCTTGGCCTGGTAGCGGACGTACAAAATAAGTTCTTCCATAACGGCACCTCCGATGTTTTTTGCTATTGTAGCACTTTGGACGGGCAGGTGCAAATTTTTCTGCGGCAAGGGAGAAAAAAGCATTTACAAACTGTATAAAATAGGGTATGCTTTACAGGCTGTATTAAAAACAAGAGATAGGGTGGAGAGAAAATGGCAACAGATTTTTCCAGAACACTGAGCCTGCTGCGCCAGGAGAAGGGCATCAGCCAGCGGAAGGCGGCGGCGGCGCTGGGCATCAGCCAGGCGCTGCTGAGCCACTATGAGAACGGCATACGGGAGCCGGGCCTGGCCTTCGTATGCAAGGTGTGCGACTTTTACCGGGTGTCGGCGGATTTCCTGCTGGGGCGCAGCGCCAGCCGGGACGGCTCCATGATCGATTCGGAGATGCTGTACGACGGCAGCAGCGAGAAGAGTACGCTGAAGGGCAGCATCATGGCCACGCTGCAGAAGAAGCTGGCGGTGAACGCCACGGGGCTGCTGTTTGATCTGCTGGGGCGCACCAACAGCCGGGAGGCCATCACCGCCGCCGGGGACTGCATCGGCGCCACGCTGTACGATCTGCTGCGGCGGCTGTACCGCCAGAGCGGCGGAAACGAGGATCTGTTTGCCACGGAGGCGGTGGATTTCGACGCCGGGGCGGTGGACGCGGCCATGCTGCGCAGCCGCGGAGCGTACATGAAGGCGCTGGCCGCCGCGGAGACGCTGCCGCAGCTGAACTCCGACGCGCTGACGGCGCTGCCGGGAGTGGGCCAGAGCACCGCGCAGGTCATCCACAACGTGGATGAGCGGGCGGGGAAGTAAGGAGGTTTTCTATATGTTTGACCAATCCCATATCCGCAACTTCTCCATCATCGCTCATATTGACCACGGTAAATCCTTTCCCCAGTTTGCCTGACGGCAAACCGGGGGCCCCGGTTTGATTTGACATCCTCAGCGGGAGTGAATCCCGCCTGCGGCAAGGTTTTGCTGTGCAAAACGCTTGTACGCGCTATCCGCGCGGTCAGCGTGGATTTACCCTAAGGAGGTTTTCTATATGTTTGACCAATCCCATATCCGCAATTTCTCCATCATTGCTCACATTGACCACGGTAAATCCACGCTGGCGGACCGGCTGCTGGAGAAGTGCCACGCCGTGCCGGAGCGGGAGATGGAGAACCAGCTGCTGGACAACATGGATCTGGAGCGGGAGAGGGGCATCACCATAAAATCCCGCGCCGTGCGCATTTTCTATACGGCGCAGGACGGCGAGGTCTACGCGCTGAATCTGATCGACACGCCGGGCCATGTGGACTTCAACTATGAGGTGTCCCGCTCCCTGGCCGCCTGCGAGGGCGCGCTGCTGGTGGTGGACGCCACCCAGGGCGTGGAGGCCCAGACGCTGGCCAACACCTATCTGGCCATGGATCACGACCTGGAGATACTGCCGGTGTTCAACAAGATCGACCTGCCCGCCGCCGATCCCCTGAAGGCCAAGCAGGAGGTGGAGGACATCATCGGACTGCCGGCGCTGGAGGCCCCGGAGATCTCCGCCAAGCTGGGCATCAATATCGACGCGGTGCTGGAGGACGTGGTGAAGAACGTGCCCGCGCCCAAGGGCGATCCCAAGGCGCCCCTGCAGGCGCTGGTGTTCGACAGTCAGTACGATCCCTATGTGGGCGTGGTGGTGTATTTCCGCATCAAGCAGGGTACGCTGCGCAGGGGCCAGACCATTCGCATGATGGCCACTGGTGCGGAGTACACCGTGCTGGAGTGCGGCTATCTGAAGCCCATCGGCAATGAGCCGACGGACGCGCTGCAGGCCGGCGAGGTGGGCTACTTTACCGCCAGCATCAAGAACGTGAAGGATACCCAGGTGGGCGATACCGTCACCGATGCGGAAAATCCCGCCGCCGAAGCGCTGCCCGGCTACCGTCCGGCACAGAGCATGGTGTACTGCGGTATCTACACCGAGGACGGCAGCAAGTACCCCGACCTGCGGGATGCGCTGGAAAAGCTGCAGCTGAACGATGCCAGCCTGACCTTTGAGCCGGAGTCCTCCGTGGCCCTGGGCTTTGGTTTCCGGTGCGGCTTTTTGGGGATGCTTCACATGGAGATTATCCAGGAGCGGCTGGAGCGGGAGTTCAATCTCGACCTGGTGACCACGCTGCCCAGCGTCATCTACCACGTCTGTAAATCCGACGGAACCATGGTGAAGGTGGACAATCCCCACAACTACCCGGATCCCGGCACCATTGAGCACGCTGAAGAGCCCTATGTCAAGGTGTCTATCATCAGCCCGCAGGACTATGTGGGCAACATCATGCCCATGTGCCAGGAGCGGCGGGGAGAGTTCAAGGACATGCAGTACCTGGACACCCACCTGGTGGAGCTGCACTATCAGATGCCCTTGAACGAGATCATCTACGACTTTTTCGACACGCTGAAGGCCAACACCAAGGGCTACGCCAGCCTGGACTATGAGCTGTCCGGCTACCGCA
>CAVGEC010000072.1:0-8677 GCA_963628195.1 Bacteroidaceae bacterium | reverse complement strand
AGAAGGAAATGAAGAAGGCCGTGGACTGCGGCTACTGGAACCTGTTCCGCTACAATCCCGACGGCGGCGACAAGAAGTTCACCCTGGACTCCAAGGCTCCTGCCGGCGGTTATCAGGAATTCCTGATGAACGAGGCCCGTTACAGCCGTCTGACTCGCGAGTTCCCCGAACGTGCGGAAGTCCTGTTCCAGCGCAACGAGGACGAGGCCAAGGCCCGTTACGAGCATCTGCAGAAGCTCATCGAGATGTACGACAAATAAGCCGTAAGCCTTCCATGCACACATACAGCAAGAGGGAGACAGCCATAAGGTTGTCTCCCTCTTTTCGCTGCCGGGACGTTGTGTACGGCATCCCCTCGTAGGGGCGGACGACTCTGTCCGCCCTAACAGCGTGAAGCGTTGCCATTCCACGCCAGTGCGCGCACTGGCATGGGAATCCGCGTCCCCAATGCGGCGGGGCGAGAGCGCCCCACCCTACGCGGCGCCTGACGCGCCCTTTGCGTCGGGGACGCGTTCCCGACAAAGCACATCGGCACATTGCGTAGGGGCGGGGTTCTACCCCGCCCGTTACATAGTGCAAAGCAGCGGGAGGGGCAGAGCCCCTCCCCTACGGAAAGATACGCCTTAAAATCTTGAAACATTGTAAGGCGGGACACATGTGTCCCGCCGCGGGGGATATGCGTTGTTTCCGGCGGGGCACACGGACCCCGCCCTACAGGACATAAATGTCGCAAGCGGTCTGCAAACTCCCTGTGCCCCCGACATTTTTCCTCTTAATATCTTGACGCTTGCCCGTGCAGGCGCGTATAATGTTGCCATTGTGTGTTCTCAAAAAAAGAGAGAGGTAGGACGCTCTATATGAAAAACCGCATCCTCGCCGCGCTGATCGCGCTGGTCGTCGGCGTGCCGCTGTATCTGCTGTGCGCCAACGCCGCCCCCGCCAAAACCGCTGTCCCCGCCGCTCCGGCACAGACTGTAACCCTGCTGAAAAGCATCCCCACCGCCGCCGAAGTGGCCGAGCTCCTGGCTCCGGAGGAACTGGCCGCCGCCGAACTGATCGACCAGGCCAAGGAGACGATCCGCCGGGAGGTCGAGCGGCAGAATGGGCCCCAGGGCATCGATCTCAGCTGGTGGCAGAGCCACTACAGTGATATCATCGGCTATGTCTACAGCCCCGGCACGCCCATCAGCTATCCCATCGCCTACGATGGTGACAATGAATATTATCTCCACCATGACCTGTACGGCAATTACAGCGAGTACGGCACGATCTTTCTGGACGCCCGTGTGCCCAGCGACTTTTCCGGCCGGAACAATGTGCTCTACGGCCACCATATGTCCGACGGCACCATGTTCGCCTCCATCTCCAACTACAAGCAGCAGTGGTACTATGATGCCCACCCCTATTATTTCCTGTACACCAACAACGGCAAATACCGGGTGGATCTGTTTGCCGGCATCATCGTTCCCGGCACCCATGAGGTGTTCAGCACCTCCCTCAGCACCGATCAGCTCCAGCGCTTTATCAACGAGTCCACCTTCTATTCCGGCAAAGGCGTCCCCTCCGGGCAGATCATGACGCTGTGCACCTGCTCCTACGAGGCCGCCAACTACCGCTATGTGGTCCTGGGCGAGATGGTCAAGCTGGAGGACGCTCCCACAGAGTCTACGGAGGCCAATGCATGACGCACGAAGAACAGCAGGAATACTTTCGCGCCATTCTGGAGCGCTCTGACCGCCCCGGCACCTTCAATGCCGAAAACGGCGTCCGGCTCACCGCCCTGTCCGACGGCGGGGCCG
This sequence comes from Bacteroidaceae bacterium, assembly GCA_963628195.1. Taxonomy (GTDB): domain Bacteria; phylum Bacillota; class Clostridia; order Oscillospirales; family Oscillospiraceae; genus Vescimonas. The sequence goes on along the minus strand of CAVGEC010000072.1, from coordinate 6,878 downwards.
AAGGCGAGGTCACGCTGACCGACCGCCATCTGAACCCCCTGGGCATCGTCCACGGCGGCGTGTACTGCACGCTGATGGACCAGGTGGCGGGCGCCGCCGCCTGCACCCGCGGCAGCCGCTGCCGCACGGTGAACTGTGAAACGCGGTTTTTGGGCGTCCCCGCCGGCGGCACGCTGTACGGCCACGCCCAGGCCATCCGCATGGGCCGCAGCATCGTGGTCATGCGCTCATGGGTTTCCGACAGTGCCGGCGCCCTCTGCGCCGAGGGCACCTATACCTTCCGCATGAAGGACGGTTTTCCCGCCGAATGACAAAACGCCCCGCCGGGGCGTTTTTCTTTTTCGGTTGCAATCCCCGGCCAAATAAGCTATCATAGCAGCAGTATCTTTTCTCCGGGAGGAAACACTATGTGGTATGCTGTTCTGCTGGCGGCCTGCATCGCGGGCGACCAGCTTCTTAAGTGGTGGGTAACAGCGCATCTGGAGGTGGGCCAGTCCGCCCCTCTGCTGCCCGGCCTCGTCCGGCTCACCCGCCTGCACAATACCGGCGCGGCCTGGAGCAGCTTCTCTGGAAAGACCGGCTTTCTCGCGGCGGTGACCGTCGTCCTGCTGCTGGCTGTGCTCTGTCTGGTGGCGAAAAAGATCATCCGCCACCCCCTGGGCCTCACCGCCGCCATGCTGGTGCTGGGCGGCGGCATCGGCAACATGATCGACCGTCTGTGCCGCGGCTATGTGGTGGACATGTTCGACCTGGAATTTATGGACTACCCCATTTTCAATCTGGCGGATATATTCGTGGTCATCGGCGTCATTCTTGGCGCGGTGTACTACCTGTGGTTCTACGACAAATACGACAAGCCTCAAAAGGAGTCCGGTCATGACACGGGAACTGACAGCCACAACTGAACACGCCGGTGTGCGTCTGGACGCCTTCCTGGCCGCCGACGGTGCCCTGTCCCGCTCCCAGGCCGCCCGGCTCATCGAGGAGGGCCATGTCCGCGTCAACGGCAGGACTGCCGCCAAAAGCGTCCGTCTGGACGGCGGCGAAACCGTCTCCGTGGACATCCCTGAGGTGCGTGAGACCGCCCTGCTGCCCCAGAACATCCCTCTGGATGTGGTCTACGAGGACGATGACGTCATCGTGATCAACAAGCCCAAGGGCCTGGTGGTGCACCCGGCCCCCGGCCACCCGGACGGCACGCTGGTCAACGCCCTGCTTTTCCGCTGCGGCGACAGTCTCTCCGGCATCGGCGGCGAGAAGCGCCCCGGCATCGTCCACCGGATAGACCGCGACACCAGCGGTCTGATCGTCGCCGCCAAGAACGACGCCGCCCACGCGGCGCTCTCCGCCCAGCTGAAGGATCACTCCCTGGCCCGTACCTACGAATGTCTGGTGACCGGCAATATGAAGCAGGACAGCGGCACTGTGGACGCCCCCATCGACCGTGCCCCCGGCGACCGGAAAAAAATGGCCGTTGTCCCCGGCGGACGCCGCGCCGTCACCCACTGGGAGGTTTTGGCCCGCTACCCCGGCGTCACCCATCTGCGCTGCCGCCTGGAAACGGGCCGCACCCACCAGATCCGCGTCCACATGGCCTATATCGGCCATCCCATCCTGGGCGATACGGTCTACGGCGCCAAAAAGCCTGTCCCCGGCCTTACGGGCCAGTGCCTCCACGCCGTCGGCCTGCGCTTCGTCCATCCCCGCACCGGAGAGCTCGTGGCGCTCCACTGCCCCCTGCCCCCGGAGTTCACCGCCATGCTCCAAAAGCTGCAGAACAAGACATAACGCCCCCAACGAAAAAAGGCCGCCCACCGGGCGGCCTTTCTGCTGTCTATATAGTTTACTCCTCTGTCTCGATCAGGCCATAGCCGCCGTTGTTGCGGTGATAGACCACGCAGACCACGTTGTTCTCGATGTTCCGGAACACATAGAAGGAGTGCCCCAGCAAATTCATCTGCAGCACAGCCTCGTCGGTGGTCATGGGCTTCACAGAGAAGCGCTTGGTGCGGATAATGTCGAAGTCGTTGTCCTCCACCATGTCGAACTCAGCGGGAACGGTGGACACCAGCGCGTCGGCGCGCAGATTCTTGGCCAGACGTGTCTTGTTCTTGCGGATGCGGCGGTCAATGAAGCTGACGGCCTCATCGATGGCGCTGCGCATATCGCCGTCGGGATCCTCGGTCTGGGCGCGGAACAGCGTGCCGTTGGCGGCGCGGATGGTCAGCTCCACCACACAGCGGTTTTTCTTCTCCACAGCAAAGGTCACAAAGGCGTCTGCCTCCTCCGGGAAATACTTATCCAGCTTGGCGATCTTTTTTTCGGCGTATTCCTTGATGGAGTCATTGAGTGCGATCTTCTTGCAGGCGAATGTGAACTTCATAGTGTTTGCTCCTTTCCGTAACGGGTAACGGTGCAAGGGTCGGGGAGCGGTTTCCCTTCATCCTTGACTAATTATAGCAAATATGTCCCGTCTTGAAAAGAGGGTTTGTCCAGTTTTGTGAAAAGTTCACAAAATGTTCGTGGTTTTGACCGATTCGCCCTTTTTCGACATTTTTCGCCAAAAACCGCCAAAACCTCCTATTTACAAGCCCGCCGCCCCGGTGTACTATAATACCCGGAGGCTTTCCAATATCCCACCCGCTTGCGCCGCTGCGTTCCGCAGCGGCGTCTTTTTATCTCCTGCCGGCGGCGCGGGGCGCTTCCGCCCCGTCGATGCCCGCCCGCAAATGTTCCCGCCGTCCTTGTATTTCCCCGCCGGGTGTGCTATACTTTCACCGATATTTCAACTTCGCCCCACCGGGGCAGGGAGGTCCTCTTGGAAAGAACGCAAGTACAGATCCCCGCCGCGCAGCTGGCGCGCCAGCGGGACTTTGAAGCAAAATTGAAGGAAATGCACGCCGCCCGCCCCCTCCGCGCCATGGTGGACACCTTCGGCTGTCAGCAGAACGTGGCCGACAGCCAGCACATTATGGGCATGCTCCGGGCCATGGGCTGCTCGTTCACCGACGATCCCGCCCAGGCGGACATCGTGGTGCTGAACACCTGCGCCATCCGCGACCACGCGGAAAAGCGCGTCTACGGCAATCTTGGCGCCCTGACTCACACGAAAAAAGCCCATCCGGAGCAGGTCATCTGCCTGTGCGGCTGCATGGCCCAGCGCCCGGAGGTGGCGGAAAAGGTCCGCCAGTCCTACCGCCATGTGGATCTGGTATTCGGCCCCCAGGCCCTGTGGAAATTCCCGGAGCTCCTCTATCAGGTCTACACCCAGCGCCGCCGTGTGTTCTCCGTGGCCGACGAGCACGGCGCCATTGCCGAGGGCATGCCGGTGGTCCGCGAGGGCCGCACCCGCGCCTGGGTATCCATCATGTACGGCTGCAACAACTTCTGCTCCTACTGCATCGTCCCCTACGTCCGCGGCCGCGAGCGCAGCCGCGATCCGGAAAAGATCATCGACGAGGTGCGCCAGCTGGTGGCCGAGGGCTTCAAGGAGATCACCCTCCTGGGCCAGAACGTCAACTCCTACGGCAAGGATCTGGGCGTCGGCTATGACTTCGCCGATCTGCTGACGGCGCTGGACGCCATCGACGGCGACTATCTCATCCGCTTCATGTCCTCCCAGCCCAAGGACGCCACCTATAAGCTGTTCGACGCCATGGCAAAAAGCCGCCATGTGGCCAGACAGCTGCATCTGCCGGTGCAGTCCGGCTGCGACCGTGTCCTCCGGGCCATGAACCGCCCCTACGACGTGGCCAAATACCTGGACCTTATCACCTATGCCCGTAAGGTCATGCCGGAGCTGGTGCTCACCAGCGACGTGATCATCGGCTTCCCCGGCGAAACGGAGGCGGAAGCCATGGAAACGGTGGCCCTGGTGGAGAAGGTGCGCTTTGACGCGCTGTTCACCTTCATTTTCTCCCCCCGCCCCGGCACCCCGGCGGCCAAAATGGATGATCCCGTGCCCCGTGCGGAAAAGCAGAAGTGGTTTGACCGGCTCTGCGCCGTGCAGAACGGCATCTCCGAGGAGCTGCACCGCCAGTATGTGGGCCGGACTCTCCGCTGCCTGGTGGACGGCGAGAGCGACGACGCCCGCTGGCCTCTGACCGCCCGCACCGCCGGCGGACGTCTGGTGCACTGCACCGGCGATAAAGCTGCCGTGGGCCAGTACCGCAATATCAGGATCACCGACAGCAATACCTGGGCGCTGTTCGGCGAGGCAGAATAAAGTAGGGGCGGGGTTCTACCCCGCCCGTTACATAGTGTAAAGCAGCTCGTAGGGGCGGACGACTCTGTCCTCCCTTATACACGCACCCCTTGCGATTTCGTAGGGGACAATGCCCACACCGCCCCGCTCCTGTCCTTCCGAACCGGTCGTAGGGGCGGACAACTCTGTCCGCCCTTATGCACGCACCCATTGCGATTTCGTAGAGGACGATGCCCTCATCGCCCCGCTCCTGTCCTCCCGAACCGGTCGTAGGGGCGGACGACTCTGTCCGCCCTTATGCACGCACCTCTTGCGATTTCGTACGAGGCAATGCCCTCATCGCCCCGCTCCTGTCCTTCCGAACCAGGCGTAGGGGCGGACGACTCTGTCCGCCCTCCCCCGCTGTCCCGGCAAACGAAAAAAGGCACCCATTGGGTGCCTTTTTTTGTATGCACATGTCTCAACTGTCTGTGCGGTTGCGCCACTCCAGCTCCTGCTCCAGTTCGAACTTCAGCTTCTTGTTCTCCTCCACCAGCGTGTCGTAGTGGGTGCCCTGGACATAGTACTTCACAAACGCGAAGGTCGCCTCGTTGAACTCCTCCTCGGTGTACTCCGGCAGAAGGGAGCCGTTCTTGCGGCGCAGGCCCGCCACCTCCACCACCACCAGGCGGCGGTGCTCCTCGGAAAGCTGGAACAGCTTCAGCTGCTCCGGGATCTCCAGCTCCAGATCGTACCGCTCGTTGACGATCTCCAGCAGGCGGCGCTGCTCCGGCTTGGCGGAGACGATGACGCCGTGCTCGGCAAACAGCCGCTTCAGATAGCTGGCAGAGACCTCCTCGCGGGTAATGGTACCCTTGCCGATGCCGGTGAGCATGGTGTTGGACAGGTTCAGGCTCACATAGACCTCGCTGCCGGTTTTCGGATACTTCATGGACGTACCTCCTGTGATTTTCCGTATTCCGCCCCGCAGGGCGCATATTCCTTCCACTGATACCGTACCACACCCATCGGAAAATTGCAACAGTCCAGGGCGTTTCCGGTACTGATTTATACGAAAAATTACCTCATTTCCATGAAACTGCCCACTTTTCTCATGCCAAATGTACCAAACATTTTATACTGCTCATACGCCCGTCCCGTCAAACGCAGGCGTGTACGCCTCCTCGGCAGAGGTGCGCTCCTGCACAAATCCGTCCTCGATCCCGCAGTTGCGCATATACGCCGCGGCGGCGCGGTACTCCGCGGCGGTCACCCGCCGTGCCAGCCGTCCGGTCATACCGGCGGGCGGCGTATACTGGCTCATCAGCGATACCACGATATCCCCCGGCGCGAACGTCTCCGCCACCCAATCCAGTACCCGCCGGGTGTTGTCCAGATACCCCGGCAGCACCAGATGCCGCAGGATAACGCCCTTCCTCATCAGTCCGTCTCCGTCGTACACGGGCCGTCCCACCTGCCGGAACATCTCTTTCACGGCGGCGCAGGCCACGGGAAAATAATCCTCCGCCCCGGACAGGCCGCGGGCCAGCGCCGCGTCGGCGTACTTCATGTCCGGAAGATACACGTCCGCCAGCCCCTCCAGCGCCCGCAGCGTCTCCGCTTTTTCATACCCGCCGCAGTTATACACCACCGGCACAGGCAGCTTCGGCTCCAGCGCCGGCAGTATCCAGGGCAGAAAGTGGGTGGGCGTCACCAGTTCGATGTTGTGTGCACCTTGACCGATAAGCTCAAAGAATATCTCCCGCAGGCGCTCCGGCGTAATGTCCTTTCCCTGCCCGCCGGCGGAAATGCTCCCGTTCTGGCAGTAGCAGCAGCGCAGCGTGCAGCCGGAGAAAAACACCGTCCCCGCACCTCTTGTTCCGGAAATGGGCGGCTCCTCCCAGCGGTGCAGCGCCGCGCGCGCCGCCCGCAGCCCGGCGGGCATGGCACAGAAGCCCTCTCCGCGTTCCGGGGTGCGCTCCGCGCCGCAGTTCCGCGGGCACAGCGTACATCTCATACCCTGTGGATGTCGAAGTCCGGGCCCAGATCGCCGGTCATCCAGTGACGGCGGCACAGGCCGATGTATTTGTCATTGGCGCCCAGCACCACCTGTGCGCCCTCCTTGACGACATTTCCGTTTTCATCAAAGCGGGCGTTGAACGCCGCCTTCTTGCCGCACCAGCAGATGGTCTTGACCTCCTCCAGCTTGTCCGCCAGCACCAGCAGGTGATAGCTGCCGGGGAACAGATCTCCCTTGAAGTCCGCCCGCAGGCCGTAGCAGATCACGGGAATATTGCAGTCGTCCACCAGGTGCACCAGATAATAGACCTCGTCCTTCGTCAGGAACTGCGCCTCATCGATGATGATGCAGGCGTATTTCTGCAGCTGTTCCTCCGGGGTGGCGCGCATCTCGTCAAAATAGATGCACGGGTGCTTCAAACCGATGCGGGAATATACCATGTGGTCGCCGTCGCGGGTATCCAGCCGGGGCTTGACCAGCAGCGTCTCCTGCCCTCGCTCCTCATAGTTGAACCGCGCCATCAACGCGTTGGCCGTCTTGCTGGAGCCCATGGCTCCGTACTTGAAATACAGCTGTGCCATCCTGTTTCTCCTCCACTAATTCCGTTCTTTCCGGTCTTATTCCGGTCTTATTCCGGTCTGTTCCGCTTTTGTTCCATTTCTGTTCCGCTTTTTT
>CAVGEC010000071.1:0-8853 GCA_963628195.1 Bacteroidaceae bacterium | reverse complement strand
GCGGTCGGCCGCTCGCCGCGCAGGCGAAATGCTGCTCGCACCGGAGTGCGAAACCCTCCCCCGCCGCGGCAGCGGCAAAACTCCCCTTCAAAAAACAAAAGAAAAAAATACAAATTGCCCCTTGTTTTCCCCCTCATGTTTTTCGCTCTTTTGACACAAAGTAATCCTGTCGCCGGCGACAAAAACAAACCCCCGTTTTTCCGTGCGCCAACGGGAAAACGGAGCGGAACCACAATAAAATAAGGGGTGAGACGCTTGTATGAAACACGGCATATCCCCGCGCAGCACCGTCTGGCCGCGTGCCTGCTCTCGGTGCTGTTTGCCCTCTCCCTCTGCGTCCGTCAGGCCTGGGCGGCCCCGGCGGAGCGCACCGTGATCCCCGTCGGCAAGGCGGTGGGCATCAAGCTCTTTGCCGACGGCGTTCTGGTGGTGGGCCTGGCCGACGGTCAGACGCCTGCCCGCGACTGCGGCCTCCGTGAGGGCGATATCATCACTGCCATGGACGGCACGTCTGTCGGTTCCACCGAGCAGGTGCAGGATATCCTCTCCGACAGTGCCGGCCGGGCGCTGACGCTCTCCGTCCGCCGGGGCAGCGCCGCTCTGGCCCTCACCGCCTGCGCCCGCGAGACCAACGGCGTCTGGCAGCTGGGTGCCTGGATCCGTGACAGCATGGCCGGCATCGGCACGCTGACCTATTACGATCCCGCCACCGGGCAGTACGGCGCCCTGGGCCACGGCATCACCGACGTGGATACCGCCCAGCTCATGCCCCTGGCCTCCGGCTCCATCATGGAGACCACCGTCAAGGCGGTGAAAAAGGGCGTCAAGGGCGATCCCGGCGAGCTCAAGGGCGACTTCTCCGTCCAGCGCGATGTGGGCACCGTCACCGTCAACAGCGACGGCGGCATCTTCGGCGCCGTGGCCGACGCCGATTTCCTCTCCGGCGGTACGCCTGTCCCCGTGGCCTCCGCCGGCCAGATCAGAACCGGCCCCGCCACCATCCTCGCCACCGTCTCCGGCAGCGACACGCGGGAGTACCGGGTAGAGATCCTCCGTCTTTACGGTGCCGATGAGCCCACCCGCAATATGCTCCTCCGCATCACCGATCCCGCCCTGCTCTCCGTCACCGGCGGCATTGTCCAGGGCATGTGAGTGATATATAATAGGGACAACACGGGAAAGCCTTGATTTTACAAGGGTTTCTGGCGTTGTCCCTATTTTCGCTGACATGAAATAGGCCGTATTTGCGCAATACGAAATCCACCGCAGCTGCCCAAGGGAGGTGATCATCTCAAGCAGATCGATTCAGGTCTCATTTTTGAAGGGAGCTTCTATTTATGAAGGATTCAACTATCATAGCCATTACAAATTCCAAGGGCGGTGTTGGCAAAACAACGACGGCCTTGAACCTTGGCGCCGCGCTGACCGCTGAAGGACAGAAGGTCTTGCTCATCGACAACGACCCGCAGGGCAATCTGACTGCGGCGCTGGGATATACCGCCGGCGAGATGAAGCACACACTGGCTTCCCTGCTGCTGGCCGCCATTGACTATCCGGAGGACATTGCGCAGCATCTGCAAAAGGCTATTTTACATAGTGACACCGGCATGGACATCATTCCCGCCAACCGCAGACTGGCAGATGCCGCGGCCCGGCTGCAAATCATGCAGCTATCCCAGTATCAGCCCTACGGCGACAGCGGCCGCAACTGCGAAGCAATGCTCAAACATATCACAGACGCCTTGCGCGACACCTATCGCTACATCATCATCGACTGCGGACTGAAACATGAACTGCTGACGGTCAACGCGCTGACAGCCGCAGATTACTGCATCATCCCTGTGCAGGCCCATTATCTTGCCAGCGAGGGGATCCCCGACGTGCTGGAATTGGTGCGCACGGTGCAGGCCCACTTCAATCCCTCACTGAAAATCGCCGGAATCCTGCTGACCATGTATCAATCCCGTCCACAGCTCTGCCAGAGCGTTCGGGCAACAGTCGGCGAAGTCTACGGCGAGGCGTTTCATGTGTTTGAGCGTCCCATTGAGCAGACCATCAAAGTGGCGGAATGCCCCGCCGCTGGTATGAGTATTCTGGACTACGCGCCGAAGAATCCCGCCGCAGAGTCCTACCGCAGTCTGGCGCGGGAGGTGCTGTCGCTTGGCTAAGAGCAACAACATGAAAGATCTGCTGAAGCAGCGCATGAGCGCTGCCCAGCAGGTCTCAGAAATGGAAATCGGCAACAGGGCTTACGAGAGCCTTATCGACCCGTTTCCCGTGGCAGCTTCTACAATCCGTGAGCTTTCGGTAGATAAGCTGCGTCCCTTCTTCACCACAGATATCGGATTTCACCCATATCCCCCGGAAAAGCTGCGTGCGTTTGCCCAGCAGCTTCTTGAGCAGGGCTTGCTGGAACGTATCATCGTCAGGAGTATCCCCGACAGCGATGAATACGAGATTCTGGCCGGACACAATCGCACCGCAGCATGGCGTATGGCCGGGCATGACACAATTCCTGCTGAGGTCGTCGCGGCCAACGATGCCCGCGCTATTATCATCGCCACAGCCACCAATCTGCTGCGGCGGCAGGAACTGACCATCATTGAGCGAGGCAAGGCATACAAGGCTATGCTGGAGGCTAAAAACCGAAACGGGCAACGCAGTGCGGCACCGGAAACCTTTGGCGAAAATCGCCAAAGGTACAATGCCCGTGAAATCGTAGCGGATTTCTTCGGTGTCACAGAATATGAGATCCGCAAGGCTGTCAAGCTGGTCGGTTTGATCCCGCCGTTGGCGGACGTTCTGGAAAACAGTCCCCGACACTTGCCGCTGAGCTGCGCGGATATGATCGCAGACTACGATGAAGTCTCACAGGAGGTGTTTGTGGAGATGTGCCGCATTGAAGGGTATCGGCTGAACAAGGTCACCCTGAACCACATCACGCAGAAATGCCCGCCGCCCACAGCGGATAAACAGGCCATCTACGCCGCATGGCGTGAAGCTCGCGCCGCTGCGGATAAAAAGCGTTCCGCACCGTCTAAGAAAATCACCTTCGACCGCAGGAAGTTTGCGCCGTACTTAGAGCAGATAGGCAGCGAGGCGGAATTGGAGGAGATGTTTCTAGAGTTTTTGCGTGAACGAATAGGATAACATATAGTCCAGTTTCTGTTCTTACGTGAGATAGCCACCGCTTTTAACCTATGGCCTTACAACAACATTGCGCTTGATAATTCACAGTAAGCCAGAATGTCTCTAATAGCATATTCGCTATTGACCAAGTATAGTGAATGCGCTATACTCAAATTATAAAAAGGAGATGATAACAGATGCCTACAATCTGTACATTCAGAGGGATTAAGATTTGCATCTATTGGAGTGACCATCTTCCGCCACACTTCCATGCGTTTTACGGCGGCGATGAGGTGCTGGTTTCCATCAATGAAATCGAAGTGTTAGAGGGCTCGATGCCATCCAAGCAACTGAAGATGCTGCTGGGCTGGGCTGCGTTCCATCAGGAAGAACTTAAGGAAAACTGGGAGTTAGCCAAACAGAAGCAGGAACTTTTTGCAATCGAGCCGCTTAAATAAGTTTTAGGAGGTGGCAAGCATGGCGAGAACCGAAGAATACTATCTGTCAAAGGGATTTGATTTGCCCACAGCCAAGTATTACGCAAATGGACGTCGCAAAATTGTGAGCGTAACACCGAATGATGATTTTACACTGACTCTCGGATTTGATAACGGTGAGCACCGGCTGCTGGACGTAAAACCCATGCTTGTGAAAGGAACGGTATTTGAGCCGTTCTGTGACATTACCAATTTTAAAAGAGTATATCTGGATGCACAGCATTGTGTATCATGGGACATTGATCCTACCGTGGACAGCGAAACCGTTTGGAACAACAAGGTTGATCTTTGCCCAGATAGCTGCTATATTGACAGCGTTCCGATGGGAGGGACTGCCCGTGCCTGAAAAATGCGCCGCTATCATTGATATGCTGATTGAACGACGTCACAACCAAGGTATGACGCAGAAAGAGCTGGCTGAAGCCGCATCTCTTACGCAAAGCGTTATTGCAAGGCTTGAGGGCAAGAAAGCAGTGCCCCAGCTCGATACTCTGATGAAAGTTGCCGAGGCGCTGGGGTGCAACTTGGAACTAGTCGAGCTGAGATAATTCTAAGTATATTTCTAATTCTCACTACGAAAAATTAAAAATACACCTTCAATTCTCGTATGCAATAGGCTTTTGATAGCTTTCGCCAGTCATTCCACACATTAAATACCAATTATTATAAAAGGCTCGATACCGCAAGGTATCGGGCCTCCTCTATTACACACCAAGGAGGATCAACATGCACGCACAACGAATGCCGCCGCATATTGCCACGCCCTTTGACGATTCCGCCGCCATGCGGCTGCGGCGGATGGGACTGCTCACGCCGGATGGTACGCCGGATGAACGCATTATCCGACCGCTGGCTTATGTCAGTGCTGGGCTCTACTACGATCATCTCTGCGATTCCGTAGAGAGCCACGAGAGCGCGGCAGATGCCTGCCAGCACATCATCAGCGAGGAAGCGGAGAACCGGCCCCGACAAGCATTGCTGGCACTATCCATGTCCTATGACGCCATGCGCCGCGGTTTGCCTGATCCCATCTGGTGGCTGTCAGGCAGCAAGGACATTCTTCCCATTTTCATGTGTGCCTTTGCCACGCATTTATCAGATATTCTGCAAGAAAACGAACCATCTGCCATTACGGAGGAAACTGAATGAACATGAAAACCGCATACAAGGTCTATCTCTTTTGTTGTGTCCTGTTTTTGACAGGGCTTTTTTTATTGGTTCCTGTCTACGCCGTGGAGGATATGTGGACGGCGGCCAGCCGGATCATCAAGGACATCTATACCCACATCGCCTCGGTCAGCACAGTGCTGGCGGGTCTTATGACCGCCATCGCCGTGATCGGCGCGAAGATGTCCAACACCCAGCAGAAATCGGATCAGGCATGGGACTGGCTGAAGCGCATCTGGCTGGCGTGGGCTATCATCAATGGCATCGGCGCATTTATCGCCTATGTTGTCCCACTGTTTCAGGGGCTTGCCACACTGGAACCGTGAAACACCGCATTCCCCGAATGAGAGGGGTGACCGACTATGCTTGAGCTGATCTTTCAGGGCTTTCTGGAGTGGACATACGGACTGATATTGGAATGCTGGGAGTATTTCTCCTCGGTGCTGTTTGACCTGATGAGCCTCGACTTTGCCTATCTGGAAACGCACATGCCCATCATCACGACCATCCGGCAGATCATGCTGGGTGTGGGCTGGGCGCTGCTGCTGGGCAATCTGGTGTTTCAGGCCACCCGCAGCATGATGGCCGGTGTAGGCTTTGAGGCCGACGATCCTAAACTGCTGTTTACCCGTACCTTCGTCTTTTCTTTTCTGCTGGTGGCCAGTCCGCAGATCTGCGATGTCTGCCTGAATATGACCTCAGTTATCATCGACATGGTGCAGATGCCGGACGCTGCAAGCATCAAGCTGCCGGATGAGAGCACCTTTGCCGGCATGGCTGTTTCGTGGCTGTTGGTCATTATCTGTGGCCTTACCGTCAGCCGCAGCAGTCATGTGCAGGCAGGCGCGCAGCAGCATACGGCTACCTATGCTTTTGAGAGCCGATACAGCAGGAATACCGGCCCCGCCCGTTCCACCGTGGCGGAAAAAACTATGCGTCCGGCTCCCGCGTCCGCCAATACTCCGACCAAGGCACCGCGCTCCAGCACGATACCGCAGGAACGGAGTACTGCCCCCTCTACTGTGTCCACCGGTCAGCGCAGCGGGGTTCGTCCCGATACCGCAGGAATGAGCCACAGCACCCGCAGGCCGACCGTCAGCCCCACAAGGAATACCCAGAGTGCGCCCAAGCAGACGCCGCGTATCCCCACGCCGGTGAAACAACCCACCGTATCGGGACGTTCTGCCCCGAAGGACGCCAAGAGCAGCAAGCGGGCTGGCAAGAAGAAGGACGACAGCCATGCAGGATAACCAGCGCCAGCACAGCGGCATCGACACGGCAAAGTGCATTGTCAGTGCCGCGAGGATCGCCAAGGCAGCCGCAGCGGGCGGTGTTCATGGTGCCGCCGTGGCGGCGGCAAAGGAGGCTGCACCGTTTCTCGTCAAGCTGGCAATTTGGGTACTGGTGGCATTGATCGTGCTGCCTATGCTGATCTTTGCCTATCTGCCCAATATCTTCTTTGGCTTTTCCTCCTCCGGAACAGCGCCTGTTGCCCACATGACAGGACAGGCCATGACCTTGGGCGGGTTTTATATGGATCTGGAGGACTTTGAGAACACGCAGATCGACGCCATCGTGATAAGCCTTATCCAGCAATACGAGGAGGAAGGCATTGAGATCGACGGGGTGGAGATCGACAGTGACTTTGATGAGAATGACCTGCGCTGGTTCATCGCCATCAGTTCTGTGGCCTATCAACAGGACTTGGAGGTAATGACCACGGAGGCCGTGCTGTCACTGGCGACCTCCCGGCTCCGCTATGAGCCGACGCTGAACATCTTCGAGTTCGGCGGCCTGCTCAAGCGGACGCTGGTCATTCAAATCGACCACCTTGACCCGGAGGCATTTATGGATCAGCTCTCCTTTGAGGAAGATGCCCGCACATGGGCGGGGGTGCTGTATGAGGTGTTGACCGAGAGCGACGCGCTGGAGGAATACGCGGAATATTACGCGCCATACCGTCCCAATTACAGCGGCGACACCGGCTATACCGGAGACTATGAGCATGGCGGCAGCTACGGCGACACCATTGACACGTCCGGTTTTGTCAGCCCCTCTACCAAGAATAACGTAGACCTTGCCGCCTACGCTATGCAGGCGTGGGAAAACAACTGGGGCTATTGCTGGGGCACCTATGGCAACGTCCTGACGGAAGCCCTGTTCAACTATAAACTCCAGCAATATCCGGAGGGCGTCGGTAAATATGAGGACTTTATCCGCGCCAACTGGCTGGGCCGCCGCACGGCGGACTGCATCGGACTCATCAAAGGCTATGGTTGGCTTGATGCTGCCAGCGGCTCCATCAACTACGGCACAAACGGGATGCCCGATGTCGGCGCTGACCAGATGTACGCCAACGCTCAAAAGGACGGTATGGCGGGAACGATGGATACCATGCCGGAGCTTGTGGGCATCGCCCTATGGAAACAGGGACACATCGGCGTCTATGTAGGCAACGGCTACGCGGTGGAGGCCATGGGTACCAAGTACGGCGTGGTACGGACGGAGGTCGCGGGCCGCGGCTGGCAGGGCTGGTGCCGCATCCCCTATATCGAGTACAGGGAGGCCGGATAATGTACGTTCCCACCCGTCTGCGCGTTCTGCGCATCAAATATAAGATCACACTGAAAGCTCTTGCTGGACGCATGAACATCAGCAACCAGCATCTCAGCCGCATGGAGCTGGCGGATATTCCGCCCACCGAATACCACGAGCGTCTGCTCTGCATCGGCATGGAGCGGCTGCTGGCGGAATGGGACAGTGCGCCGGAGGAGCTGAAGCAAAAATATGAAACCTATAAAGGGCGGCTTTTGCAGCCCGTGAAGGAGGTCGAGGATGAACACTGACACCTACTATATCCCAGTCAACTTTACCAATGCCGGACGGATCCTGGGCCTGTTTGAGATCCGCAATCTCATTGAGGCCCTTCTTTTATGCCTGCCGATGCTGTATGTGTGCCTGACATATCTGCCTTTCTCCCTGACGCCGAAGATCATCGTGACCGTTTCACTGGTCGTCCCCATCGGCGGCTTTGGGCTGATGGGCGTCAGCGACGACAGTCTGACACGCTGGCTGAAGGGCTGGTGGACATGGCGCTGCCGCAGGCGCATGATGTTTTTCAGAGGAGTGGTAACGGCATGAGTATCAAAAAAGCACTATTTGGCGGCGGTGCGGAGACCAGCGCTACCGCCAGCTATCAGGGCAGCATTCAGGATTGGCTGCCCGTCAAGAATATCATCGGCGGCGTGGTCATTACAAAGGACAACCGCTTTATCAAGATTCTTGAGATCGTACCGGTGAACATTTATCTGAAGTCTGCCGAGGACAGGCAGGCCATTGTGGAAGCCTTTGCCGCATATCTCAAGATCGCGCCGGATCATATGCAGTTTGAGGCACGAACGCTGCCAGCGGACATCTCACGCTATGTTGAACGAATGCAGGAGTACGCGAAGAGCGAGGACAACGCCTATTGCCGTGAGATGATCCAGGACAACATTCAGGACATCGGCATGGGCGTGGCCAGCAACGCTTTGCAGCACCGATTCTTTATGGTGTTCCAGTATGAATCGCAGATGCGGGCGTCACCCAACACCGTACAGGGCATTATCCAGCGGCTCAATGAAGAGGCTGACACCGCCCGCCGCTATCTGGATCTGTGCGAACTGGAGGTACAGGAGCCGCGCTATGCGGATGACTTTGCGCTGGAGCTGCTCTATGAGATCATCAACAAGCGCACCAGCCAGCGCGTCAAGCTGCCGGAGGGCGTATTTGATATGACCACGGCGGTGCATGGCGTATATGGGGAGCAGATATGATGAAAGGGCATCGCAGCAGCGATGCCCTTTCCTATCAAATTAGTCTTAGTTCTTTAAGCAGCCAATCGGAATGATCTTCACTCCATCAGGCCGGGTATACGCGATTTCTCCGCCTGTAATGACCATTAACAAATCTGGCTCCCGTAGGCTGGTCGTTCCGTTTTCAATGGCTTGATGGATCAAATTCTTGATTTCAAGTAGGTGTTGAGCACCTTCCTCAATCTCACGGCTGCCCAGCTTAAACT